>JAPLUI010000391.1 GCA_026397725.1 Verrucomicrobiota bacterium
AACCCCGTGGCTCTCCCGGTTGAGCCAAAGCGCTGCGGCCGATCAATGGTCCGGTCCGGCACCAGGGTCCGGCGTTTCCGTTCTCAGCAAAGAACCCGGCGGGCGGGTGTAGAACCGGGAGTAACGTGGGCGCGATGAGGAGCCACCACATTCTTGTGGTGGTTGAGGAAGCGCGGCCGGTGAGTGCGTGCCGAAGGCTCTGTTCATGGACGTTCCTTCCGCTCGACGACAGGAATGTCGTCGCTCCCTAACGGGCGTCCTCGGAGCCAAGTTACTCGGGAGCGGCGTGACCGCCTGCAAGACGGACCGTGCCTCATGGCAACCCCGCAGCTCTCCCGGTTGAGCCACAGCGGTGTGGCGGGCTGCGCTTCCCACCGCACTCCAAACTTTCCGCGATTTCCTGCGGCTTGGGATTGCACCCAGCCGCCCGAGGCCTCATCAATGCCGCTCATGACCGGACGGGAAATTCGCGATGTGCTCGATGCTGCGGGCGTGCTGCCAAGCAAACAACTCGGGCAAAATTTTTTGATTGATCCGAACCTGGCGCGTTGGATCGTCGCCCAACTCGAAGTGACTGCGGCGGACGCGGTGGTCGAGGTTGGGCCCGGCACCGGCTCGCTCAGCGAGCAATTGGTGGGCAAGGTTCGGCGTTTGATTCTCATTGAATGGGATGCCCGGCTGGCCGGGGTGCTGCGCGAGCGTTTCCGCGGGGAGGCGAGCGTGGAGGTGCAGCATGCGGATGGCGCGAAGTTCGATGGCCGGACCCTGTTCAAACACCGCCCTCTCAAGTTCCTTGGCAACCTCCCTTATGCGTCCGGCGGGGCGATCCTGAAAAACCTGCTGAGCCGTCCGCATCCCTTCGAGCGGGCGGTCATCATGCTGCAAGCGGAAGTCATCGCCCGCCTGGCCGCCACGCCCGGCACCAAGGACTACGGCGTGCTGTCCCTGCGCACCCAGGCAAACTGGCGCGTGGAACCGCTGCGCAGCGTGCCACCCGAGGCGTTCTATCCGCGTCCGACGATCGACTCCCGCGTGGCCGTGTTGCGACCGCAGACGGCTGAGTTGCCGACCTTTGACGCCCGCCTGTTTGATGAATTGATCCGCCGGGGTTTTGCCCAGCGGCGCAAGCAACTCAAGAAACAGATGCCGCCGCAACCCGCCTGGGACACCCTCACCAGCCGCCTCGGGCTCGCCACCACCGTGCGCGGCGAGGAACTCACCCTGGCGCAATGGATCGAACTCACCCGCCACTACGACCCGCACCCGCTCAAGGATCTGCCGCAAAATGCCGCTGAGATCCTGGATGTGGTCGATGCTCACGATCAAGTCATCGGCACCGCGACACGGGCTCAGGTGCATGCGAAAAGCCTGCTCCACCGGGCGGTACATGTTCATGTGTACAACCCGCACGGCGACCTGTTGCTCCAACAACGGTCCCGGCTCAAGGATGTGCATCCGGGCCGGTGGGACTCCAGCGTGGCCGGCCATCTCGAGGCCGGCGAGACCTATCTAACAGCAGCCACCCGCGAACTCGACGAGGAAATGGGCATTCGCGAGGTGGTCCCGGAGGAAGTCGCCCGCCTCAATGCCTGCGCCGCCACCGGCTGGGAACACGTCCGCGTTTATCGCGCCTGTTACGAGGGTCCGCTGCATTTCCCCTGTGCCGAAATCGAGGCCGCCGTCTGGTTTCCGCCCGCCGAGATTGCCGCATGGATGAGTGCCCGTCCGGCGGACTTTGCCGCAGGGTTCCTGGCCTGCTGGCAGGCCCATGCCGGTTAGCGCCAGCGTTTGGTGAGATCGCCGTAGGCATCGATCCGGCGGTCGCGGAAAAACGGCCAAGCCCGGCGGAAATCCTCAAGCGCCTGGTAATCCAGATCATGATAGAGGATTTCCTCGGTAGCGGTGGCGGCCTTGGCGACGAGTTCGCCGTAGGGGTTGACGATGAAGGATTGGCCCCAGAACTCGGTGTGGCCCTCACGGCCGCTGCGGTTGACGGCGGCCAGATAGCAACCATTGGCCACGGCATGGCCGCGCTGGACGGTTTCCCAGGCGCAATGCTGGGCGTCGCCAAGGGTGGGCTTTTCCGCAGCCAGCCAGCCGATGGCGGTGGGGTACACGAGCAATTGCGCACCACCGAGGGCCATCAGGCGGGCGGCCTCGGGATACCATTGGTCCCAACAAATCAGCACGCCGATATGCCCGTAGCGGGTGTGCCAAACCGGCCAGTCGCTGTCGCCGGGGGTGAAGAAGTATTTCTCCTGGAAGCCCGGGTCCTGGGGGATGTGGGCCTTGCGGTAGAGTCCCAGCAGGCAGCCATCGGCGTCATGAATGGCGGCGGTGTTGTGATAGAGTCCGGGGCCGCGCCGCTCGAAGAGGGAGGCAATCAGCACGATGCCCAAGTCCCTGGCGAGTTCGCCAAGGCGTGCGGTGACCGGGCCGGGCAGCGGATCGGCCAGTTCAAACCCGGCGGGATCCTCGACGGCGCAAAAATACGGAGTCAGAAACAACTCCTGGGTCACGACAATGTTAGCGCCAGCCGCAGCGGCATTGCGGATGAGGATTTCGTGATGCTCGAACGCTTCGCCTTTGGAGGCGAAGGAGCGGGATTGCAGCAGGGCGAGGCGCGGCATGCCCGGATGATGCGCGGCGGGCCCCCGGAGTTCAAGGATTTCAACGGGCCGGGCGGTCAGCGGCGCTTGAGGCGCAAGGATGACTTGTCCACAAAGCCCTCTAACAACAGGTCGCCGGCGGGGTCGATGGTCAGGGTGACGGCACCGGTCTGCGCTTGATCGAGCACCTGGATCCCGCTGGCTCGCCAGAATGCCGCTTGTGCGGGGTCGAGGCGCTCCCCGCTGGGAAAGGCCTCGTTCGAGGCGATGATCGCGGCCGGTTGCACCTGGTCGAGAAACGCATCGCAGAGCGAGCGGTCGCGGCTATGGTGCCCGGCGATGATCACGTCCGCGCTCAGGTCGGCGGCCTGATCCAGCAATTTGGTTTCCGTCGCCATGCCGGCGTCGCTGGTGAAGAGGAGTTTCCACCCGCGCCAATGCAACCGGAAGATGGCGACGCGGTCATCGGCCAGCGTGACGGGGTTGAGCGGATCGGGCGCATGGAGGATCTCAAGGCGGGCCGCATCTGGCATGGGTAGCACGGAGTGGGGCGCGGCCAGCAGGGTGCGGAGGCCGGCCCGGGGGGCTTCAGCGACCCATGCTTGATAGGCCGGGCTCCGCGCGCGGGCCACCGGGAGCAGCACCTGGCGGATGGGAAAGGCCGCCCAGACTTGCGCCCCACCGCCGAGGTGCCTGCCATCGGGATGGCTGAGCACCACCGCATCCGGGGTGGCCCCGAGCTGTCGCAGCGATGGCATCACCCGGCGCTTGAAGCCGTTGCGGTCGCCGCAATCTAACATCACTGCGCCGCCCGGTCCAGCGGAGAAGCAAGCCGCCGCCGCGCCGAAGTCCAGGTCGTAAATCAGCAGGAACGGCTGGCTCTGGTGCCGGATGCTGAAGTGTCCGCCGGGGATGGCGGCCAGGGCGGAGGCGCTGGTGACACAAGCATTGGCCACCACGGCATTCGCCTGATTGAGCATGGCGGCGGCCCGCGGTGCCCATGGATGCAGGGCCGCTGCGAGCAAGGCCGCCGCCAGCAGCACAAAGACCAAGGGCATCAGTGCCAGGTTGGCGATGAGCGAGATCGGCGTGACCAGCCCGAAGTGAAAGGCCGTCAAGGGCGTTGAACCGATCAATGCGGCCAGGGAAACGGCGAGCGATTGGGCCAGCTTGCGGCGGCACCGGAGGTGGAATTTTTGCCAGCGGGTGAGCAGTTGCGGCGGCAGATAGGGTTCCGGGCGGGCGATCCAGGCAAACCGGCGGGAGGCCCAGGGGGTGCCCAGGGCGATGGCGGCCACCACGCCGTAGGAGAGTTGGACGCCGGGTTGGAACAGCAGATTGCCATTCCACATAAGAGCTGCGAACAACACCAGCCCGAGCGCATTGAGCAAGTCCGGCCGCCGCCGGAACACGAAGGCTCCCAGAAACACCGAGGCCATCCAGGCGGAACGCAGTGCCGGCGGACTGTTGCCAGAAATCCAGGTGTAGCCGAAAATGAAGGGCAACAGCACCAGCACCGCCCAGCGGCGCGGCACTCCCGCCCACCGCAACAGCAACCAGGCAATGCTGGCCACCATCGCCACATGCATGCCACTCACCGAGAAAATATGCAGGGTTCCGCTGTTGCGGAATGCCGCCACCAGTTCATCCGCATCCGGCGGAATGTCGCCGATGACCACCGCCCGGATGACCATGGCTGCTTGCGAATCATCCGGCAGGCCAGCGGTCACCGCCGTGCGAAACTCCCGGCGCAGCCGTGCTCCCAAGGCCGCCAACCAGCCGGTGCTCACCCGCCCGCTGCTCAACGTCGCGCGAAACACGGCGGCCACGCCCTGCCGCCGAAGCCATGCGCCCTGGTCGAACTCGCCCGGATTGCGGCGCAGCGGGAGGGGCACAAAATTTCCTCTCGCCCGCACCCGGGCACCGGCCACCGGGGTTTCGCCCCGGCCTTGCCACGAGACCTTCGCCCCGGGATAGGGGCCGCCAACGAGCCGCACCGGCGCGACCCATGAGCCGTTGCCGCCTTTGGCATCGGTCAAAACCCGGCCTTCCGCCTGCCCGCCGCCGGATTCTAACAACCCCGCGCCGGCGCGGTCACGGCGGCAGTTGCGCCAGGTGAACACGCCCACTGCCAGGGTGCCGCACAGTGCCCAGGCCAAGCCGCGCCGCCAGTTCCCGAAGACCACGCCGACCCCGCCGAGCACGCCCGCTGCGAGGCAGCCCGCCGCCATTCCACGATCCGCCAGCAGGAGGCACCCCGCCATCGCCAGCGCGGCTGCAAACATCGGGTGGCGTCCGAAAAAAGCGGTCAGTCCCGCACGCATAATTCAAACCAGTCCCCATTCGTGCAGTTTGTGGCGGGCGTTGGCCGAGTGCCGGGTTTCCGGAAACTCATCGATGAGTTGGTGCATGATCGCGGCGGCGGTGGCCCGATCCTGCCGGTCTTCGTCATAAAGCTCGGCCAAGCGGAACAGGAAGAAGGCCGCGTCCTGGATCTGCCATTCCTGGTCTTCCAACGCGTGGCGCAGGGTTTGGATCGCCGCGTCGGGATCTTCCAGGTGGACGCGTTGGATCTTGGAAATTTCCACCCAGGGCAGGCGGTTGAGTGGATCGTTGGCGGCGGCGGCCTTGAACGCATTGATGGCGCCATGGTAATTGCCTTGCTCCACCAGCGAGTGGGCATCGCGCATGGGATCGGCATCGACCATTTCCCCGCTGTCATAGATCACATGGGTAAAGCGGTGGGCGACGATCGGCAACACCTGCGTCACAAACAACAAGCCCACCAAACCGGCCACCAGAAACGTCAGGATGATCCCTTCGAAGGCAATTTCCGCCGCCTTGGAGTCGAACTTGCTCCTCAACTTGCCGATCTGTTGCTCGCCTTCCTCGTCGCGTTCCGGGCGGGACTGGAGTTTGGCGATCGCATCCGTGATCCTGACTTGTTCCTTGAGCGCGCTTCGGTAGAACACAAAACCACCTGCCAACAGCGCGACAAGAATCAAATAGGTAAGCCATTTCATGGGGGGGAAGAGAATTGTGACAGGTCGGGCGATGGACAACAGCAAATTCCTCTAACAATCACTTTTGCCGTGCGTTGCGACCCTCATCGATGAGTTTCCAGAAGTGTTTGGATTCGGCCAGCGCCTCGTCCTCAGCCAGCGGCATCTTGGAGCG
Organism: Verrucomicrobiota bacterium; assembly: GCA_026397725.1. GTDB lineage: Bacteria > Verrucomicrobiota > Verrucomicrobiia > Verrucomicrobiales > Akkermansiaceae > Luteolibacter. The sequence continues at coordinate 5,787 of JAPLUI010000391.1, forward strand.
GAACAGGAAATCCGAGAACGTGCCCTTGTGGAGCAAGCGGTGGACCACCACCGAGCCACTCTTCACCTCGAAGTAAAACCGGTAATCCTTGGCCCGGAAGCGATAGAGGAGCTTGCCATCGCGCTCGATCTTGCCGAAGCGATCTCCGTCCAGGGTCTCGAGATCGGTCTCGGAAACCCGGAATGAATCGAGCAAATCGAGTTGCTCGAGGGTTGCCAAGCGCGAGATTTCCGCAGCACTGATTTCATTGAAAACGATCTGGAACACGCGGCAACTCTACGAAGCGGGCGAATTCCTGCAAAGCGGAAAACCAAGAAAATTCACGCATGGCCGCCGCATTCCGTCCTCGCGCCGCACTTTGCCATTGGAATTCCGCCGTCTTCGCTGTTTCCTGGCGCTGCGATCATGCGCTGTTTTTATTCCCAAGCACTGGAACTCGAACTGCCCCCCGGCCATCCCTATCCGATGGACAAGTTCCGCCTCGCCATGGACATGCTGCTGGCCGGCGGCATTCTCAAGCCCGAGGAGATCATCGAGGTGCGCACGGTGGGCAGGCACCACCTCCAGCGCGTCCATGAACCCGCCTACATCGAGCAAATCGAGCGTGGCACCCTCGACCGCAAGGCGCAGATTCTGCTAGGTCTGCCGGCCTCGCCGCGCTTGTTCAGCCGCAGTGCCACCGAGGTGGAGGCCACCCGGCTCGCCTGCCACGCGGCCTTGGCCGAGGGGGTCGGCGTGTGTCTGGCCGGCGGCACCCACCGGGCCTTTCGCGGGCACGGCGAGGGCTACAGTGTGTTCAATGACGTTGCGGTCGCGATCCGCGATTTGCAGGACCAGCAGCCTAACATCCGGATCATGGTGGTGGATACCGATGCCCACCGCGGCGATGGCACCAACGCCCTGCTCGCCGGCGACCCGCGCGTTTTCACCTATTCCATCCATGTGCCGGGAGGCCCGGCGGCCGGCGGCAGCAACAGCAGCGGGTCGCTCGACGTCGAAACCATCCGCTACATCGAGGGGGAAATGTATTTGAAACAACTCTTCGTGACCTTGGCCGGGGCGCTGGATGCCTTCGCCCCGGATTTGGTCATCTGGCTTTCCGGGGTGGACAACCACCGCAACGACCGGGTGGGCCAAATGCATCTGTCCATCAAGGACCTCCAGCGCCGCGATGAAGTCCTGCTCAGCGCCTTCATCAAGAACCGCATTCCGGTGGCCGTCCTCTACGGTGGCGGCTTCAACCGCCAATCCGAGTTCACCGCCAAACTCCACCGCAACACCATCGCCACCACCAAGAAACTCGCGGCGACCTATCGCGGATTGTGAGGCCGGGTGAAGGGCGGGGTCGGAACAGGGTCAGCGCAATCCGGCTTCGTTCCGGCTTGCCCATCGGGCGAATGGCAGTTAGCCTGCGTCATGCAACCCGATAACCACCTGACGGTCTCAGAGTTTTTCGCCGGAATCGGCCTGATGCGTCTCGGCTTGGACCAGGCGGGCTGGAGAAGCCTGTCAACCTTGGCTACGCCGGGGCCGGTTTCAGCTAACAAAACCAACCGCCGAAGAGGATAGATGATTCTCGATCCACATGAGATCCCGCAGGGAAACAAGGGAGTGCTCGCCGGCCTGTTCCTCTCCAATGAGCTGCGATGTCCTGAACACGACCCGGCTCGGTTGCGGTTACGACTTCCGGCTTCAGCCGCAGATGGGCGGCGACTTTCTCGCCGTCGAGGTCAAGGGACTGAAAGAGAAGTCCGGCAGCGTGTCGCTGACCCCGAAGGAATACGCCATGGCGGAGGCTCTCGCCGAGCGTTTCTTCCTCTTCGTCGTCAAGAACTTCCGGGAAGAGCCCTATCACGAGCTTTACCCGAATCCACTCGCAAGTTCCCTCCGTTTCACGAAAAGGGAGACCCCAACGGTGCAAGTCTCCTGGCTGAGTTCGGTATGAGGCTGTCCTTAACGAAAAACCACCCAGCGGATCCGAGGTGATGGAGATCCTCAGGATTTTCGCGGCCAAATCATCCCGGAAGCGATGCGCCCGCAACGGCGGCATACGGATGTCCGGATTGCGCGACGGGCTAGCACGATTGCCGCCTTGGCCCGTGTCATCAGCGAGCGCCAAGTGGACTTGGGGTTGCGGAAAGTTCTGTTAGTGCAAGCGCAGCGCCTTGAATTGCTGGCCAGAGAGCGTTTTGAACAATTCGCCAATCAGCCAGGCAAGCAACAACTGGATAACGTGTGCTTGACGCCGCGCCCTGTCAGTGCGGAAACTCCCGCATGGCGTGGCGGATTGATCAGGCAGTCGTGCGGGGCGAAATCGACAATACGGTCGAAGGTCGCACCACGGGCCGGATCTGGCTGGCCGGCGTCGCGGCCCCGCTGCAACTCTCGCTGGATGGCGATTGCTGGCGCGACCTGGCCGGCACCCGCCTGCGCTTCGATAACCCCGCGCCCCGCCCCGGCCCGGAAACCGTCGGCCTGACCGTGGACCAGTCCGGCGTGATCGGCGACATGACTGCTTCCCGGAAATGCAAACTCCTGCGGGTCAGCGACGAGGAAGCGCAAGCGCTCTGTCGTGAACAAAAGGAAATCCCCTACGAGTGGCGCAACACGCTCTACCTCGAATGGTTCAGCGAATGCAACGGGCGGGTGGTCATCGAGTCGTCCACCTTCACGCTCACCATCTCGGCCCACGAGTGGGAACTCGACGAGGATGCCGAAGCCGCGCAGAAACTCGCCAACCTCAATGCCATGCGGGATTTCATGACCCTGGTCATCCAACGCAGCGATGCGGAAGAACCCGGCGCGGAACCCGCCGGAGAACTCGACGAGTTCGCCTGGGAAGAGCGCCTCAAGGAATCCGACCGCCTGACCGAGGCCTATCAGGAAGTGCTCGAAAAATACCTGGATGACGAAGACAGCGAGCGCAAGGAGGCCTTCGTCATGGGTTGGGACGGCTTGCTTGATGCCTTGGCCGAACGCGATGAAGCCGCAGAGGACCGGGATTTTGACGACGACGACGACGATGACGATCTGCTGCTCGGCAATATCTTCGATGATGAGGGTGATGATGATGACTTCGACGACGAGGACGGCTTTGATGAATTCGACGATGACTGCGGGATTCCGTTTGATGAATCCGACAGCCACCCGCTGCAAGTCAGCGCGCAGGCGCTGGCCATCCGGGCGGTGGACCTGCTGGAGCGGGACGACGGGCCGGGATCGCCCTCGTATTTGCTCATCACCAATCTCCTGCAAGTGAGCGGCAAGCTCGCCAGTGTCCTCAATGGCCAGGGCTGCGGCTACCACCCGGAAACCGGCTTCGTGCTGGCGGTGCTGAAACGCTGCCTCAATTGGCTCAACGAAGCCTTGGGAGCCTGCCAGGAATTGCATGAAGCGACCCGCGATCCCGCCATGCTCGTCGGCTTCAGCCACTTGCAGGCCGCCGCCTTCCAGATCCGCGACGGAATTGTCGAACTTAGGCGTAATCTTAAACAAACTTAAGCATTGCGTTATGGGGGTGCGGGTGCTATCCAATCCTTGCACATGAAAACGGTCCTCCTAATTGCTGCTGTTGCTATCGCCACCGGGCTCAGCTCTTGTAACACCATGATCGGCTTTGGCCGCGACCTGCGGATCCTCGGCGATGGTCTCGAAAACTCGGCCAACAAGGCCCACAGCGGTGGCACTGGCAGCAGCACCGACACCTCCGGCGCCCCGGTCTATTGAGCCGCCCGTGGCTGCGGCTGTAGCTGCGGCCGTGGCTTGCAGGCTGCGGCTGCGGGTCGTGCTGCGGCTGCCGGCCGCAGGTGAAATCACCCGGCGTCCCCTCCCCCATCAATACCCGCGCCAGAACGCCAGCGCACAACCCAGCGTAGCGATGCCATACCCGAGCCCGGCGGTCGCCAGTGCCGTCCAGCGCTGCGGAGTGGCGGTCGCCCAAGTCACGGAATCCCGGAACAGATAGGGCATGCCCACCCAGAACATCGACATGGTGAGCAACGCGTAAGCATAGATCGGCACCAACAGGCGCGATGCCGGATCCTTGAGAAATGCCGCCTCCAGCAGCGGCGAGGCCACCATCAGGCCCAGCAAGCCCAGCGCCCGGACCGCCAGGAAATCCCGCACGCTGACGGTCACCAACACCAGCGACAGGGGCACCACCCACTGCAGGACCGGCTTGGCCTTGTTGAATTCCCCCAGATCCATCGTCAGCGTGCTGAGCTTGCCCATGCCATCCGGCGCAATCAGCAGCCAGAACCACGCCAGCCCGATGCCGAGAACAACCTGCCCGAGCACCTGATTGCGCGGGAATTTCCGCAAGAACTCCTGCATCATCGCGGGCTTGGCCAGCAGCAACAGGTGAAAGCCAATCAGCCAGAGCGCCAGCACCAAGCCGGCGGCAAACAAGGGAATACGTTCGTAAGGATGCATTTGCGGCCCGGAAGTAGCGGCCATGCACGCAACATTCAAGCCCCAATTTCATTCTTCAGCAGACCCGCCCGTGGCGGTGCCCGGGCGGCGGGGAGCGCAGGCATGCCGGTCAATCCAGCCAGTTTGGCAGCCGGACAGCCATCCTGCCTGTCATGGCCGACGGGCTTCCAGCCGGTCGTTTCATTGGCGGTCGGGCAGGAGCTGCTATCTGCCATTCCCTGCGTGTCAAGTGGGGGCCCAAGGATGCCGCCCGGTGCCAAGGCAGTCCGCAGGCCACCTCACAGCTCCTGCGCCAGTTTGCGGATCAGGCCGGGGCCCTGATAGATGAAGGCGGTGTACACCTGTACCAGCACGGCTCCGGCCCGCAGTTTTTCCCTGGCGTCTTCCAGCGAGGAGATGCCGCCGACCCCGATGATGGGCACGCGGCCACCCAGATGGCTGGCAAAGGCTTGCAGCACAGCGGTGCTTTTCCTGAAGGCGGGCCGCCCCGACAAGCCCCCCGCCTCCGCGGCGCGTGGATGCCCGGCCACCGTGTCGCGATCCAGCGTGGTATTGGTGGCGATCAGGCCATCCAGGCCACCCGTTAGAAAAACGGCCGAGAGATCCCGGATGTGGGTGGGCTCGAGGTCCGGGGCCACTTTGAACAGAAGGGGGACGTGTTTGCCGTGCTCGGCAGTGAGCCTGGCCTGTTCGCGTTTGAGGGTTTCCAACAGCCTGGCGCAGACCTCCGGCCCCTGCAACTCGCGCAGACCGGGCGTGTTCGGCGAGGACAAATTCACCGCAATGTAATCCGCCACCGGATAGGCCTCGCGCAGGCAGGTCAGGTAGTCGGCGGCGGCATCCTCGTTGGGCGTGTCCTTGTTTTTTCCGATGTTGAAGCCGAGCACCCCGGTAAAGGTGCTGGAACGGCGCACGTTGGCGACGCCGGCAGCCATCCCGGCATTGTTGAAGCCCATGCGGTTGATGATCGCCGCATGTTCGATCAGGCGGAACAAGCGCGGTCGTGGGTTGCCGGCTTGCGGCCGCGGCGTGAGGGTGCCGATTTCAATGCAGCCAAAGCCCAGGCGCCCGAATGCGTCGATGGTGTCGCCATCCTTGTCCATGCCGGCAGCCAGTCCGATGCGATTGGGAAATTTCAAGCCCATCACCGTGAGCGGTGCGATCAATTCCGGCGCCGGATACGCGAGTCGCAGCACGCCGCTGCGCTCCGCCAACCGCAACCCGCCCAGGCTCAGATGGTGCGCCACTTCCGGATCAATGCGAAACAGACCCATGCGGATCAATGGATAGATGGAGTCAAACACGCACGCACTGTGATCCGCCGCCGCTGACTTGTCCATTCTCCCCTGCCCCCAGCCATGATTTTTCAAGCCGCAATCCATCGCGAAAACGGACCCGGAAAACTGGCACGCCTTCTGCTTCAACCTGCCTGAAAACAAATTGTGAAATATTCTTCTTGCTTTCCGCGAATAAATCCGCAAATTGCTGTTTTGGCGACGCGCTGATTGTTTTTGAGAAATTCAGAATAATTCCAAGGCGTCGGCATCCAATAACCAACCACCCCTAGAATCCACCATATCATGGCCCAAGAATCCGATAGCAGCTTGAAGATTTATTTGCGGGAAATTTCCAAGACCCCGCTGCTCACCGTTGAGGAGGAGGTGGCACTCGCCGAGCGGATCAAGGCGGGTGACCCCGAGGCGCGGGTGCAGATGATCCGCGCCAATCTCCGCCTGGTGGTGAAAATTGCCCAGGATTATGCCAGTTACGGGATGCCGGTCACCGATTTGATTTCCGAGGGCAACATCGGCCTGATGAAAGCGGTGGAACGATTCGATCCGTGCAAGGGCGGCAAGCTTTCCACCTATGCCGCATGGTGGATCAAGCAGTCCATCAAGCGTGCGCTGGCCAACCAATCGAAAACCATCCGCCTGCCCGTCCACATGGTGGACAAGATCGCCAAGATGCGCCGGATTGCCGTGTTGCTGACCGAGGCGCTGGGCCGCGAGCCCACCGATGAGGAACTGGCCGATGAGGTCGGCCTGCCGCGCCGCAAGTTGACGATGCTCAAGCAGGCGTCGCAACGTCCCACCTCGCTGGATTCTCCGATCAACGATGGCGAGTCCACCGAATACGGCGAGGTGATCGGCGATGAGCGGGCGTCCAACCCTCTGGAGGCGCTGCTGGATAAGAATTTGTTCGGAGAAATCGACGGCTTGCTGGGGATTCTCGACGAGCGTGAGCGGCGCATCATTGACGTGCGCTTTGGCTTGACGGGATGCACGCCATTGACCCTGGAGGAAGTCGGTCGGCAGTTCGGGGTGACCCGCGAGCGGATTCGCCAGCTTCAGAACTCCGCCTTGGTCAAGATGCGCGAAGCCTTGCGCAAGAAGGACAATCCGCGGACCGCACTTGCCAACGCCGAACTGGCGGAGGCCTGACGCTGGCTGCCCCGCACCCTCCGCCCGCCTGACAGATGAAGGGGGAATCCGCCCCAAGCCATGATTGTCAGCCTTGGCGGTTGACATTGCGGTGCTGGCATGGCTGGGTGTTTTCCCGTTCCATGAAAACACTCACCTCCTGCCTGCTGCTCCTGTTGTCTGGCTGCGTGCCGCCGCTCTCCTGGCTTGGGCGTGGCCGGCCAGCCACCGAGTTCATCATGACCAACCCCCAAGGCCAGGTCTTGGGGCGGGGCACCCTCAAGCTGCCCTTCAAATTCCCTGCCGCTGGCGAAGGCACCGCTACCTGGCGCTTCACCCCGACTGCGGTGATTGGTGCCAGCCCGTATTGGCTGAAAGCCAAGGCACGGCTCGCATCAGGGAGCGGCAAGGCAACGGCTGCCTGCAAGGATGCCCGCTTCACGCTGGATTTCAACCCGGGCGGCCTGGACAACAAGGTGACGGTCTCATGGGCAACGCAGCACGAGACCGCCGGCACGGTGAATTTCACCGACCTCAGTGGCGGCCATCCCTGCGCAACCTTCACCTTCTCATTTTTACCAAATTCGAATTGACGTTGCGGGCCGGGTTCGCTAACCTCGCGCCATGTTGAATTTCGTCATGAATCATTTGGGGTATCTGGCGCTGCTGATACCTGTCGCCATCTTGGTCTATCAATCAGTGGTCGTCGTGGGGGGCAATGAGATTGCCTTGATCGAACGCCGCTGGTTCGGCAGCAAAATGCCCCAGGGGCGAGTGGTGGCCCTCGGGAATGAAGTCGGCATTCAGGCCCGGACCCTCGGCCCGGGCTTGCACTTCCTGATCCCGTTCATCTACAAGGCCACCAAGAGCGCGTTTACCGAAATCCTGGAAAACGGCATCGGCCTGATCGAGTCGGTGGACGGCTCCTCGATCCCGTCCGGCAACATCTTTGCGGCGGTGGTGGGCGGCCACAATTCCTTTCAGGACGGTGAGGCGTTCATCCGGAATGGTGGCCAGAAAGGACCGCAGATCGAGGTGCTGCCTCCCGGCAAATACCGGATCAATCCCTACCTGTTCAAGCTGACCAAGGGCAACGTCACCGAAATCAAGGACTATGAGATCGGCATCGTGGATTCGGTTGACGGCGCCGCCATCCCGGAAGGCCGGATCTTTGCGCAGGCGGTGGCAGGGCACTCCTCCTTCCAAAATGGGGAAGCCTTCATCAAGAACGGCGGCCAAAAAGGCCCGCAGATCGACATCATCCCGCCCGGCAACTATCGCATCAATCCCTATCTGTTCAAGGTCACCAAGAGCACCACCACCAAGATCAGCGAAGGCGAGATCGGTCTGATCGAATCCTCCGATGGCTCGGCCATTCCGGCCGGACGCATCTTTGCCAACGTGGTGCTCGGGCATAACTCGTTCCAGTCTGGGGAGGATTTCCGCAAGAGCGGCGGCCAGAAAGGCCCGCAGACCGAGATCCTGCCGCCAGGCGTGTACCGGATCCATCCGAAACTCTTCAAAGTCACCAATGCCGAGGCCGTGGTGATCGCCAAAGGCGAGGTCGGCATGGTCACCGCCCAGGACGGCGCGCCCATCCCGATGGGACGCCTGCTGGCGCAGAGCGTGCCCGGACACTCGAATTTCGAAAATGGCGAAGCCTTCCTCAAAAACGGCGGCCAGAAAGGCCCGCAGATCGACGTCCTGTTGCCCGGCACCTACCGCATCAACCTCAACCTGTTCCAAATCCAGATCGCCCCGGCAGTCGTCATCGAAGCCAACAAGGTCGGCTTGATCACCGCCCTTGATGGCATCCCGCTGCCGGACCGGGAATACGTCGCGTGTCCGATCCTCGGGCATAACGACTATCAGGACGGCTCGGCCTTCCTAACCAAGCAGGGACAGCGCGGCCCGCAACTCGATGTGCTGCGGCCCGGCACCTATTACATCAACCCGTTCATGTTCAGCATGGAACTCGACAACGTCGCCGTCATCGAGCGCGGCCAGGTCGGGGTGGTGGTGTCTAACGTCGGTGAAGACCCGACCGATGAAATGAAGAAACGCCTCGGCTCGACCCAGGTCGGGGCCTCCGAGGAGGAGGGCAAGGAGAAGTATGTGGTGCCGAAAGGGTTTCGCGGCATCCAGGAGGAGGTGGCCGGTCCCGGCCGCTATTACCTCAACCGGCGGGCCTTCATGATCTATATCATCGACACCACCAACATCACCATTGACTGGGATGACCAGAAAGACACCCGCTTCGACCAACTTACGGTCATCTCCAAGGATGGCTTCCCGATCGAGGTCTCGGTCAAGGTGGTCATTCGCGTGCGCCCGGATCAGGCCCCCTACATGGTGGCCAAGGTCGGTTCCATCGACAACCTCATCCAGCATGTCATCCACCCGATGATCGATTCCTCATTCCGCAACCAAGCCTCCACGGCCTCGGCCATGAATTTCCTGCAAAGCCGCTCCGAAGAGCAAACCAAGGCGGAAACCCGCGCCCGCGTCGATCTTGAAAAATACCACGTCGAGTGCGTGTCGGTCCTCATCTGTCAGATCCGCCTGCCCGAGGATTTGATGCAGACGCAGACCAAGCGGATCATCGCCGAGCAGCAACAGGAGATGTACAAGATGGAGCAGCGGTCCCAGGCAGAACGCACCGAAATGGAGAAAATGCGTGCCACCGCCGACCAACAGCCGACCCTGGTTGCCTCCGAAATCGCCGTGAAAGTGGCGACCCAGAAAAAGACCGAGATGATCACCCTGGCCGAAGGCTCCGCAGAGGCCAAGGCGCTCGAAGGCTCCGGCGAAGGCAAGCGCCTGAAAGCCATCGGCGACGGCGAGGCGTCCAAGATCGCCGCCATCGGTGAAGCGACCGCCCAAGCCTATAACAAGCAACAGGAGGCCATCGGCGAAGATGCCATCAAGCAGATCAAGATCGTGGAACTCATCGCCGCCGCCATCGAAAAGGGCCACATCAAGATCGTCCCGGACGTGTTGGTCGCCGGCGGCGGCAACGCGGCCGACGGGCTGATGGGCATGCTGACCAAACTGCTGCCCGGCGTCAATCTCCCAGCCTTGCTGAACAAACCAGCCCCAGCGGCACCGGATTCAAAATCAGTATGATCTGAAATCCGCTCACCAGGGCAAGGACCGGATCGACACCCGCAGCGGCGGCCTCAACCCGTTGACACCCCCGGGCCGCATTCGGTGAAAGAGCAAAAATGCTTGGCAAGTATGAGCATTCAACGCGAATCCAACCGCCGAGAATCCCCATGAAACGCCCCCCTGCCCGCCGCATCGCGGCACCCCTGTTGGCCGCCGTCGCGATGCTGTCCGGCAGCCCGGCCGCCTCCGCCGCCGACCTGACAAACCTGCGCTGCGAATACCGCGACAACCCGCTCGGCATCGATGCGCAGAAGCCGCGGCTGTCGTGGCTGATAGAAGAGAGTGGCCGGAGGTCAGAGGTCAGGGGTCAGCAACAAACCGCCTATCAGGTGCTGGTCGCCACGACGCCTGAACTGCTCGCCAATGACCAGGGCGACCTGTGGGACAGCAAAAAGGTGGCCTCGGACCAGAGCATCCAGGTGGAATATGCGGGCAAGCCGTTAGAATCGCGGCGAGTCTGCTATTGGAAAGTGCGGGGGTGGCTTAACGATGACCAGCCCTCGGCCTGGAGCAAGCCGGCCGGCTGGTCGATGGGCCTGTTGCAGCCGGCGGATTGGCAGGCGAAGTGGGTCAAGGCGGGCGGCGAGACGTCACCGTGGCTGCGCAAGGAGTTCACCCTGACAGCCGTGCCGGAACGGGCGATGGCCTTTGTCAATGTGAAGGGCTATGGCGAATTGTATGTCAACGGCAAGAAGGTGGGCGACGATGTGCTTTCGCCGGCGGTGGCGGTTTACCGGAAACGCACGCTCTACACCACCTATGACATCAGCAAATACCTGCGTGCCGGCAACAACTGTGTGGGCGTGTGGCTCGGCTTGGGCTTGTGCTATACCCGCAAGGATCAGGATTATACCCCCATCGCACGGGTGCAATTGGATCTAACTGTTGGCGGCCAGCGGGTGGTGGTCGGGACGGACCCCACCTGGACCTGGCTGCGCAGCTCGCATACCGAATTCGGCTGGGGATGGTGCGGTAACGGCCGCGAACATATCGATGCCCGACGTGCCATCGATGGCTGGAGCGAGGTTGGAGGCAAGACCGGCCCGTCTTCGCCTGGCGCCGCCGGGGCCAGCGAATGGAAACCCGTGGAGGAATTTGCCGAACCGAGTGGCGTGGCGACGGCGCAGTCGTGCCCGCCGAACCGCATCACCAAGATCATCCCAATCAAGACCTGCACCGCCCTGAATGCAAATAGCTATGAGCTGGATTTCGGCACCAACCTGAACGGTTGGTTCACGCTTAAGCTGCCGCCATTGGCGGCGGGTCACACGGTGACGATCCGCTTTGCCGACAAGCGCTTGAAGTCAGCCGAGAAGGAAGTCACACCGGATAAGGCGTATGAACTTCCCCCGGGGACCTGGAAGCTCGAGACCGCCAATGGGCCGCTAGCCTATACCACATACAATCAGGAAGCGCAATTCATCTCGGCCGGCAAACCCGGCGAGCGGTTCTGCCCCAAGTTCAACTACTTCAGCTTCCGTTACGCCATTGTCGAGGGCTTGCCCACCAAGCCCGCACCCGGCGATGCCGAGGCGATGATGATCGAATCGGATCTCAATCCTGTCGGCACCTTCGCCTGCTCTAACGAACTTCTCAATCGCATCCACCAGGTCAACCTGTGGACGATCCGCTGCCTGAACCTCAGCGGTTACATGACGGATTGCCCGCACCGCGAGCGGATGGGCTATGGCGGCGATGGCCAGACTTCCATCGACACCCAGATCATGAACCTGGACGCCTCGGCCTTTTACACCAAGTGGGTCACCGAATGGCTGGACGAACAGGACCCGGTCACCGGCAAGTCCGTCCAATATGCACCGACCGGGGTCGATAACAACGGCAAGCCCGATGCCTGCTGCTGGCTGCTGTGGGGCGGCATGATCGACGTGTTGCCATGGAAGACCTATCTCTACTACGGCGACCGCCGGCTGCTGGAACGTGCTTACGAGCCGATGGTCCGTTACCCCACCAAGTATATTGAGAGCTTTTTCCCTGGGGGCGGCATTCAACAGCAAGGGGGCGATGCTGGAAGCGACTGGGTGGCACCACGTATCGGCATGCAGGCCCCTCCCGGCAACGAGGTTTTCGTCAACTGCTATCGCGTCTATCTGATGGATCTGCTGGCCAAGGCGGCCGACGCGCTGGGCAAGACCGATGAGGCGAAGAAGCACCGGGCCAGGGTCAAGGAACTCCAGGCGAAAATCCACGCCGCTTTCTATCGGGAGAAGGAACAACTCTACGATGGCGACAGACAGTTGAGCCAGGCGATGCCATTGTTGACCGGCGTGGTCCCGGACGCCTTGCGTGAGGGTGTGCGGCAGAGTCTGGCAGACATCGTGCTGGTCAAGAACAAGGGCCATCTCGACACCGGCATGCTCGGCACTTATTTTCTCCTGCAATCCCTCCGGGAGATGGGCCGCAACGACCTGGCATTCACCATTGCCAATCAGCAGGATTATCCCGGTTGGGGCTACCTGCTGGCGCAGGGCATGACCACGTTCGGCGAGCAGTGGGACGCATACTGGTCACAGATCCACGCCTGCTTCCTCAGCCCCGGCGGCTGGTTCTATCAGGGCCCGGCCGGCATCCTGCCCGACGAATCAGGTCCCGGCTTCAAGAAAATCATCATCAAGCCGGCCATCGTTGGCGATCTAACATGGGTCAGGTGCGACTATGACTCGATTCACGGGAAGATCGTGAGCAACTGGCAACGCGGTGGCAACAAGCTGACGATGGAAGTCACGATTCCAATCAACACCAGCGCCACGGTCTATGTCCCCGCCAAGGATCAGGCCGGAGTATCCGAGTCCGGCAAGCCAGCGGCACCAGCGGCAGGCGTGAAGTTCCTGCGCATGGAAGACGGCGCGGCCGTCTATGCCGTGGGTTCCGGTGTCTATCAATTTCAATCCACTCTGCCATGATCCCATGCATTCGTTGCAACACACCATTGCGTTGCTGACCCGCATCACACCCGCGTCCGCCGTTGAATTGACGCATCTGCGCTGCGAATACCGGAACAACCCGCCCGGCATCGGCACTGCCAAGCCGCGTCTGTCGTGGGTCATTGGCAAGTCGAATTCTCCGATCCAAAATCCAACATTGCCTCCGGTCATGCCATTCAGGGCTTCGCCGGGCTTTGCCAAGCTCGCTAAGGCTCGCGCCGCGTTCGATATCCGCAATCACGCATCAGCAATCCCTCGCGGGCAGCGGCAATGCGCCCATCAGGGCTGGCGGCCTCGACCCCGGAACTGCTCGCCATCGCCCAGGGTGACCTGTGGGACAGGAAGATGGCACCATTCTCCGCCGCTTCATGCACCTGAAAGTTACACCAAATGCACCTTAGAACCAACAAAATGATGAATGCTCTAGCAACCACCACCAGCCGCCTGTCGTCCCGTCTGGCGCTCCTTGTCGCATGGCCATTGTGGACTGTGCTGGCGCACGCTGCGGATGATGCCACCAAGCCTGTGATTCCATATCCCGCAGCGTTGCAGGATGCCGGAGTTGCGTTGTCCAAAATGGCGGATGGGCAAAGCGAAAGTCTCATCATTGGCAATGGCGATCTCTACGGCATTGTCTGGGAGAAAGCTGGCGGACTCTATCTGCGGATCACCAAGAACGACATTTGGGATGCGCGGGTGGACACGGCAAAGGATGGCCCCTTGCCCAAGGTGAATGTCCGCACCCGGGCGGTCACGGGTTCGACGGGCGCTCCTCCAAGCTATGGGAATGCATTTCCCCAACCG
>JAPLUI010000225.1 GCA_026397725.1 Verrucomicrobiota bacterium
AGGTTGGCTTGTTCCGCAGCCTTGGCCTCGGCACTTGCTCTGGCATCTTCGGAGGCTTTGAGTTTCGCGTCAGCCTTGGCTCTCGCCGCTTCCTCCGCTTGCGCTCTTGCCCTGGCCGCAGCAGCAGTCCGCGCTTCATCCGCGGCTTGGGCCTCGGCGGCGGTCTTGAATTTCGCCTCTTCGGCGGCTTTTGCTTCAGCGGTTGCTCTGGCCACTTCCGCAGCCTTGGCCTCGGCGGCGGTCCTTGCTTCCTCTGCAGCTTTGGTCTCTGCCGCTGCCCGGAGTTTCTTTTCTTCTGCAGCCTTTGCCTCTGCCGCTGCCCGGAGTTTCGTTTCCTCTGCGGCCTTTGCCTCTGCCGCTGCCCGGAGTTTCGTTTCCTCCGCAGCCTTTGCCTCTGCGGCTACCCGGAGGTTGGCTTGTTCCGCAGCCTTGGCCTCGGCACTCGCTCTGGCATCTTCTGAGGCTTTGAGTTTCGTGGCAGCCTTGGCTCTCGCCTCTGCTTCTGCTTGCTCTCTTGCCCTGGCCGCAGCAGCAGTCCGCGCTTCATCCGTTGCCTTGGCTTCGGCGGCGGCCGCCCGAAGTGTCGCTTCTTCGGCGGCTTTTGCCGCAGCGGCAATGGCTTCCGCGGTTGCTCTGGCCACTTCCGCAGCCTTGGCCTCGGCGGCGGCCCTTGCTTCCTGTGCAGCTTTGGTCTCTGCCGCTGCCCGGAGTTTGGCTTCTTCCTCGGCCTTGGCTCGCGCTTTCTCCGCTGCGTCGATTCTGGCATCCTTCGCGTCTTGGGCTCTCAAGTCCTCTTCCGCTTTCGCGGCAGCGACAACCTTGGCTTCCTCTGCGGCTTTGGCCTCGGCGGCGGCCCTGGACCTGACTTCCACTTCAGCTTCCGGCTCGTCCGTGATTCCGGAATCCTGGTCGGTTTTGCCTTCGTTTGAAGGGATTGGCGCACACAATTTCCTCATCTCATACGCGGGCTTCCACCCGTCCATCCCTTCGGTCCATACCAATTTCACAGGCGGCTCAAGCGAAAGATCCGAGATTATGTTTCTCATCTCGGAAAAAGTTACCGGCCCCATGGGCTCATCATTCTGATCGTAGAGAATGTAGAACCACTGGTCTGTCCCGGCAGCTTCGATTCGGACTTCTTCCGCCTCTCTTGCACTGGCTCTGGCTTCAGCCCTCGCCATTGTCGCTAATACATCCTCGACCTCTGGCTCCCACTTGGCCACCGCATCCGCCTTGGTGACCCCTCTGAGTTTGAATTTTTGCATTGGCTGGAATGGATCAAGTTGCAGATTTCAATCGAACTTCGCAAGTCCTTGCGCGGAACCGGATTTGGCGGAACGCGAAAAATCCCAGCCCGGAGATCCCTCCGAAGTGCGGTGGCTTGAATCGATTGAAGTTGACGTCCTGTTCGTCACTGGATCTTGTGGATCGATCGAAGAATGTCTGAAAGGGACTGCTTCCGGGATAAGGCCGGACGACGCCCTCCACTGATCCGGACCAGCGCAATGAACGCATCCGGCTCCTGGGGTTGTGGTTTCATTGCATACTGGAGTGAACCATGCAAGCCGGACATAGGAGCCCCCCCCGCAGCATGCCCCGGAACCGTTCCCAGTTCGGGCTACTGCCGCGATTGACTGCTAAGAAATTGCTTTTGAGGTTTGCACGCATGGGGAGGCGAAAGCGGGGTTCGCAGCGCGGAGCGAGATAGACTGGAGCGAAGCGACAGCCCCGCAGGGGGACCGCCGGAGGGAGGGATCAAATGCTGAAACAGCGACCCCAGAGCCGCCCGGGGCCTTGCTCTGGCGGGATCAGGCCGAAAAATGGGGATTGTCTGCAGATTCATGGGAAATCCTCTCGAACGCGAAAATAGCTCTCCTAATCGCTTTGCCAAGCAAGATCTGCAAATCGCCTGAATTTTCTCGGCGGCGAGGTTTGAATCATCTGAGTTGTGCAGCCGGGTTTCAGGTGGCTTCGAGCACCAGCGTACGCTCGTCGTCCAAGGGGATTTCGACCGGTTGCCAGGCGGTGCGGGGGCGCTGGTCCCAGAGGTCCGGCGGCTCGGATGACCTGATTGCAAGGGTTGACGGACGGTGGCGCGGACTGGCGAACAGGCTCAGGACTCCTTACCTCCGGGAAGTGAGCGTGACACTGTGTTAGGGATCGGCGGCGGGAGAGCCTAATAGGGAGTGGCGCATCGTCAGTGCCGCCCCCGGAAAGGTGATTCCCATTTCGTTGGGCTGCTCGGGGAGTGCAGTCAGGGTGCGCTCAACCACCGGACGGGAGTCGCAATGGATTTCGACGCGGAGCAGGCCTGCGCTTGGCTCGGGTCGCAGGTCCGCTTCAGTGACGAACAGATCCTGCTACAGGCGCCGGGCGGCGGCGTTGTCGATGGTCGCGGAGCGTGCCAATGAGCAGAGGGTGGTTTCGACGCGGTAGGCGATCATATGCACGGCGTCGAGTGGCCGCTGATCCCGGGATCCCGATTCGAGGTGCGAAGTGTCAAGTGGACTCCTGATGATTTGTCTGACACATAGTGCGGGGCTTTGGCTGGCGCCAAGAAAATGCTTTTCGCGGGTGGCGTCATTGGCGGGATCGGGGAAGGGGAAGGAGGGGGTCTGGTGACCACGTTTCTTCAGGCCGAACAATCTCCCTCCGGGGGGGCGACATAGGCGAAAACAGCCGGGACAAATCCACAATGAAAGCCTAACCCCACTGGAATCTCAGCGCGCTGCGACCACAAATTGGAACTGTTAGGATCGCGAAAACCACCGCCAGCAACAAAATCTTCACCACCAGATAAATCGGCCAAGGGCCCAGCACGCCGAAGGGCGAATAGGCACTGGTGCAAGTGAAACCATAATTTGCATCCTGGTAACCACCAACATGGATCAGCAGCAAATTCACCACAATTGCGACGGCAAAATAAGCTAACATCCAAAACCACGCCCGCCAGACCACACCCGCTTGGGGGCGCAGCCCGAGACCAAACACCAGCGCCGCTCCCGCGATGGGCACTCCGGCGTGCTCGGCGAAGAAGGCATACCAGTCAGGACTTTTCCAATCGAAGCTCAGCGAGGAAGGATAAATCAAGCCGTTCAAGGTCCCGCCCAGCCCCCAGCACCAACCGAGTTCCGCAAGGCGCTGATTTTTCCCCAACAACGCAATGCCGCAGGCAATCGCCGCCCAGTCGCACAGGAAAAATGGCCACGCGGTTTCATGGACCAACTTCCTGGCCAATGCCGGATCCTCATGCACATGGCGCAAATAGGTGATCGCTGGATCAGCCATGACGGCCAGAAACAACATCACCGCCAGGACCACCCGAACAATCAATTTCCAACGCTCAGTCCCCCGTCGCAAAATTCTGACCGCGCACCACCCCGCAATAAGACTGGCGGCCAGCACCGCCCAGTGGGAAGGTCCAAAGATGTGAAAGGGAGTATGGTCCATGTTGTTAAGAAACGACATTCAATCATGTGTCACCATCCTGCCAAGGCGTTGATCCTGGCGAACCGCCAGCGAACCCTAGCGACCATGCCGACGATATTCCTGTTCGGAACAGGTCCAAAGTAACGGCTGTCCAAACCGCTCCCGGTGTTGTCGCCAAGCACGAAGTACTCGTCTTTACCCAGCACCACTTCGTCTGCAGGCTTCACAAGGCGGGTGCCGGTGTAACTTGATCGGGTCGCGAGCTGAAACCCGGCATGGCCGTCTGACTTGCTGGCAATGGCCTGGAAGATGGCAGGCATCGTCAGGTTCTTGTCATCGACAATCAGGTTGGGTGGATCGATTCTGATGCGCTCGCCGGGCAGACCAGCGATGCGCTTGAGGTAGCTCCCGGACATGGAGGAATCGGTGAGGCCATCGGTCTTGAACACCACCAGGTCGCCGCGTTTCGGACTCCCGAGGCGATATGATACCTTGTCAACCAGCAGGGAATCTTCACTCGTTACGACTCCGGACCACAGGGTTTCGCCGGGGGCGATGGGTTGACCAGGCATTTTCAAAGGGCGTGCAAAGAAGGGGGGGCGTAGGTCCTGGAACCGACTCTGTATTTTGATGACGTCCTTCCTGCTAGGAAAGTGCTTGCCTGGGTGGCGCGCATGAGAGAGCGAAAGCGGGCTCGCAGAGCGGGAAAAAGTTGCGGGAGAAAAGGGGGCTGGAACGGCGGAAAAAACGCAGCGCCGGAGCCTTCCAAGGCAGTGGTCCGGCTGGATCATGGCAGAAAGCGGGCATTGTAGGTGAATTCATGGGAAATCCTCTCGAGCGCGATAATAGCTCTCCAAATCGCTTTGGCGAGAAAAGTCTGCAAATGGGGATAGGGACAGGTTCCCAATGCCACTCGGTGTCAGAGTAACAATCGCGAATGACTTGACCACGTCTGCAACTTCCTTCGTCTTCAAGACCTTTGGGAAGGTGTCATTGACATTTCGCAGCCACCCAAGCCACCATTCGACATCGAGACCTTGGAGCCTATCGAAGCCCGATTTTCCCGCCCACCGGTCCGGCCACCGGCTCCTTCAACGGCTTTCACCCCAATAGCAAAGTCCTAACAATCGATTGGGTCTTGCGGTCATGTGTCTTCAAGTCTCGCGTCTTTTCCGCGTGACATCCTTCCCGGCAGCGGTTCTCTTTTGGCCGACCCTACGGCCCCGAACCCATGTCCCTCGAACCGCTCAAAGACGGCATCCGCTCCCAGGTGCGGATTGATTTCTATGGCAACGTCCACAAGCGCTTGCGCGGGACGGCTGCCGCCGAGCGCTACGCCACCGAGGTGGCCGTGCTCAAGGTGCTTGAGGAACGCGGTTGCCCGTATGTTCCCAGG
Organism: Verrucomicrobiota bacterium; assembly: GCA_026397725.1. Taxonomy (GTDB): domain Bacteria; phylum Verrucomicrobiota; class Verrucomicrobiia; order Verrucomicrobiales; family Akkermansiaceae; genus Luteolibacter. Next base: position 4,826 of record JAPLUI010000225.1, read on the forward strand.
TTGCTGGAGGAGCATCCGGAAGAATTCTACTTTGTCTCCACCAACTGCGGCCAACCCGCCAGCCAGATCACCAAGGACAAGGCCGAGCGCATCTTCGCCAAGCTCGAACGCGACTACGGCGTGCGCCACCTCGATGCCGAAGCCCGCAACATTACCTACTCCGACAAGCTCGGCTGCTTCTGCGTCATCGATTTCGAACTCGCCGAAATCCTCCCGCCGCCAGCCGGACTGGTCATGCCGGCCCGGGCCAAGCCATCTGAGCCACCCATTTCCTAACCCAGTCCTCGTGCCTTCCGCCGCGATTCTCCATTGGGCGGCCCGCTCCCACAGCGGTTCCCGCAAGCCCCGCAACGACGATTCCTTCATCGCCTTCGCTTCAGGCGCGCAGGGGGCGGAAATTCTTGCCACTGCCGGCAGCCATTCCCTAAGCAACCACGACCTGGTGTTCGCCGTCTCCGATGGCATGGGCGGGGGCAATGCGGGCGATCTGGCCTCCGCGCTCATTCTCCAACAAATGAGCGAAATCATCCCGGAGACCTTCAAGGCCGCCGCCGCAGGCATGTTTCCCGATTGCCTCAGCCACCTCGACGACGCCCTGCGCTCGGTCCACGAGCGCATCAACGCCGCCGCCGCCGGGCACGCGGAATGCCGCGGCATGGCCGCCACCCTGGCGCTGGCGTGGTTCACCCCGGAAAACCTCTACCTTGCCAACGCCGGGGATTCCCGCATCTATCTTTCCCGCGAGGGCGCCCTGACCCAGCTCACCCGCGACCACACCTCCGCCTTTGGCCAATGGCAACGCGGCGAAATCTCCGAAATCCAATTCCGCAATCACCCGCGTCGCTCCGCCCTCTACGAAGTGGTCGGCGGCGGCCACCGCAGTGTGTGCCCGCACTTTGCCGCCATTCCCTATCACCCCGGCGACCGCTTTCTCATCTGCTCGGATGGCCTGATCGACGGCCTGTGGGAGCGGCACCTCACCGAGGCCCTCGCCAAATGCCCTGAAGACACTCCCGGCCCGATCACCGAAGCCCTCCTGCAACGCGCGGTTGACAATTGCGGCATTGATGATACCACCCTCATCGTGGTCACCGTCAGCGGCCCGACCACCGATCCGAAAATCGAAATTTGAGAAGCTGAAAGAATCCAGGATTTCTGGCACGGATTCCGCTTTTGAGCGAGGAGCGGATTCTCTGAAAGGCGGAACCTTACCCCATTCACAGACCTCGCACCTACACTACCAACCCCACCACCACCCCCCCACCACCATGGCAAGATACAAACTGGAATACATCTGGCTCGACGGCTACACCCCCACCCCGAACCTTCGCAGCAAGACCCTCGTCAAGGACTTCGATAGCTTTCCCGCGCTCGAACAGCTTCCGCAATGGGGTTTTGACGGCAGTTCCACCCAACAGGCGGAAGGCCGCAGCTCGGACTGCATGCTCAAGCCGGTAGCCGTGTTTCCAGACAGCACCCGGCGCAATGGCGTGCTGGTCATGGCCGAGGTCATGATGCCGGACGGCAGCACCCCGCACCCCTCCAACCACCGCGCCACCGTGCTCGACGACCCGGGTGCCTGGTTCGGTTTCGAGCAGGAGTATTTCCTCTTCCAGGAGGGCCGCCCGCTCGGGTTCCCCGCCGAGGGCTTCCCCCCCCCGCAAGGCGAATACTACTGCGGCACCGGCTTCAAGGCCGTCGGCGACATCGCCCGCCAGATCGTCGAAGAGCACCTTGACTTGTGCCTCGACGCCGGGATCAACCACGAAGGCATCAACGCGGAAGTCGCCAAAGGACAGTGGGAATTCCAGATCTTCGGCAAAGGCTCGAAAACCGCCGCCGACCAAGTCTGGGTCGCCCGCTACATTCTCAACCGGCTTTGTGAGAAGTACGGCATCGACGTGCAATACCACTGCAAGCCGATCCGTGGCGACTGGAATGGTTCGGGCATGCATGCGAATTTCTCCACCGCCTACATGCGTGACACCGGCGGCAAAGTGTACTTTGAAGCCCTCATGGCGGCCTTTGCGGAATACCGCGAAGAACACATTGCCGTTTATGGCCCGGACAACCACCTGCGACTAACCGGTTTGCATGAAACGCAATCCATCGACAAGTTCAACTACGGGCTTGCCGACCGCGGCTCCTCGGTGCGGATCCCCCACAGTTTCATGAACAACAACTACAAAGGTTACCTCGAAGACCGCCGTCCCAATTCCCAGGGCGATCCCTATCAGATTGCCTCGCGCATTCTCAAGACCATTGTCTCCGTGCCCACTCCCTGAGCCAACGCGCTCTCGATAGCACGGTCTAACCTAAGCCAGCCGTTTCCCGCCCTCCGGGAGGCGGCTTCGTTCGCGTCAAGGCCCCACCGCACGACACTTGCCAAGTGTTGTCTGAAGAAGAGCGCAAGAGGAGATCGTGGATGGTGAATGGCGGGTCGAAGATGACGAGCAAGACTCATCATTCGCGAGCCATGGGAACTGCGGCCGGGGCCCGCAGCTCCAGGCGGCGGATGAACTCCTCGAGGAACGCCGCGCCGTGTTGCAGGGCGGCGATGTCGATGAACTCGTCCACTGTGTGCGCTTGATTGATCGAGCCCGGCCCGAGGCAAATGCTTGGCACCCCGCCATTTGATAGATGGGTGGCATCGGAAAACCATGGGGCACCCGCGAGTTGGGTCGCCGGGTCCACCGCCAGCAACGCTTGCACCATCGGGTGGGTGGCGGCGGTTTCCATCGGCGGATTCTCATGCGCAGCGACGATCTCAAGCGGCAGCGCGTGATCCGCCAGCATTTCCCGCAACAAGCGCAATGCGCCGCCAGATGCCGCCAGGTCCGGCGTGATGCGAATATCAAGCTCCGCCTCCGCCAGATCGGGGACGATGTTAGGCCGCGACCCGCCACGGATCACGCCGACATTGAGAGTGGAGCGGCCGAGCACCGGATGGGTGTAGCCCGCCAGCGCATGGCCCAGGTGATAGTCCAGCGTATCCAGCGCACGGGTGAGCTTGAGGATGGCATTCTCACCGCGTTCCGGTTGGGCACTGTGCGCGGCCTTGCCCGTCGCCAGCAAGGTGGCCCACAACGAGCCTTTGGTGACACGCACCACCTGCATGCTCGTCGGTTCACCCACCACCGCAAACATATAGTCCGCGCCGTGCCGCCGCACAAAATCCTTCGAGCCCCACTGTCCCGACTCCTCGCCCATGAAGGCCACGAAATCCACTGCCACCGGCAGCTTGGCGAGGCTCGCCCGGGTTTCCCGCAAGGCCCACAGCATGGCCGCCATCGGGCCTTTCGTGTCCGAAGCCCCCCGTCCCCACACCCGTCCGTCGCGAAGCTCACCACCGAACGGTGCAATGGTCATGCCGCCCACCCCCACCGTATCGAGATGCGGCCCTAGCAAAATGCGCGGCCGGCCATCCAACGGTGCGAACCTGCCGATGACGTTGGGACGCCCGACCTGAACCGCCTCCAGCACCACCTCTGCCCCCAGCGCTTCGAGCCAGCCGCCGAGAAAACCGGCGATTTCCTCCTCGCCGGACAGGGCGGTGCCGGGCGCGTTGTCCGGATTCACCGACGGAATCCGCACCAGATGTTGCAGCAACGAAATGACATCAGCAGGCATGGCGAGACCCTGCCGCAGCACGTCGCCAAAGGCAAGCCGGAAATGCACGCTGGTCTGCCCGTCCCCAGGGTGATTTCTATTGCATGCATAAAGAAGCCTTGGCAAAACGGGTAGGACGCCTAGCATCGCGTGCGGGAGATCCCGCCATGAAGTCAGCCGCAGCCGGTGTTTAGCAGTTGCTGTTCAGCAAGGTCAGAGGCAGCACGCGCACCTCAGGGATCCCTAGCGGACACTCGTGAACTTTGTCAACATACTACTGGTTATCGTCACCGGGTACTGGTGCCTGTTGGGATACACATTCACCCGTCGGCGCAATACGGCCACGCTGTTGCTGCAATGCTTGATGTTGGTCGCGGTGGCATGGACGCTGACCTATTACCTCGAACTGAAACTGCCCACGCTGGGGGCCAAGATTGCGGCGCACCTGGCCCGCTTCCTGTTCGTGCCCTGGGTCTTGGTGCTGTTGTTGGCCCTGCTGCGCCAACTGCTGGGCATCGGCAGCAACCTCCCGCGCGGGTTGTGGGTGACGATCATCGCCGTCCCGGTGGTCACGATGTTGCTGGCGGCCACGGCTCCCTGGCACCGGCTTTTCCAGTACGACTTCGTGGTGCACCCGCTCGGGCTGGAGGGTGAACTCGGCATACTCCGCTACCAACGCGGCCCGTGGTGCCAGTTCTACGAGCTGTTCACCATGGCTGGCATGTGTCCGCTGATCTTCGGATTGATGCTGCGGGCCTGGCGGGACGCCTCGCCGATCATGCGCCGGCAATTGCTAACGCAGGCTATCCAGTTATCGCTGCCGATCGGTGCCACCGTGCTGTACTTGCTCGGTCATTCACCTGTTCCGCACGTCAACCTCGCGCCGTTTCTGATGGCGGTATCGATGGCGGTGCTGGCTTGGGAAGTGTTGGTCTATCGGACGCTCGACATTGTGCCGGTGGCCCGCGGAGTTCTGCTCGATACCATGCCGGACCTGGTCTTCGTGTTCGATGCGGGCGGCCGCTTGGTGGATCTGAACTTGGCGTCGATGACCGCCATCGGGCACGGCCTGATGGACTGCGTGGGCAAATCCGCCGCGGAACTGCCACCTCCGTGGTGCGCGGCATTGCAGGGGGACGCACCCTCGGTCGAGATCGAGGCTAACGGAAATCGGCGCTGGTTTGAGCGGACCATCCGGCACCTCGCGGGTCACGATGGCACCTTGCGCGGAAACCTGATGATCCTGCGGGATGTGACGGACGAGCTGGCGCGGCAGCACCGTGAGTTGGCCTATCAGAAACTTCTGGAGGAGCGGCGGCACCTGCGCCAGCAGGAATTGCTGATCCGCGATCTGCACGACGGCGTTGGGGGCATCGTTGCCGCCATCGGCATGTTGAGCGCACTGGGACTTAAGGAGCCGGACCTGCTGAAGAAGGAGGAAATGCTGCGCCAGATCATGGCGCTGGCTGGGGAGGGCAATGTCGAAGTACGGACTCTGATGGGGACCCTGGAAAGCCGCGAATTTTTCTGGGCCGACCTGATCACGGAGATGCGGCGGCATGGGGGCATGCTCGAAACCAATCATGGCATCGCTTTTTCACTGAAAATCAGGGGCGAGGGCGATGCCGGGGGCCCTGGCCTGTTCGCCGGGATGGCGCTGTTCCGGATTTTCAAGGAGTCGTTGAACAATGTCATCAAGCATGCCTTCGCTTCGCGGGTTGACGTTGCGATGGTTTTTGAAGACGGCAGCATGGTTCTAACCATTTCCGACAACGGCCGGGGTTTCGCCGGGGAACCGCCCAGCGGCCGCGGCCTGCGCCACATGCGCCAGCGCATCAGCGAATTGGGTGGTACCCTGCAGTTGGAGAACTCCGGCGGACTGTGCTTGAAATTCAGCGCCGCCATCCCCTTGAAATCACCCGATCAGGGGATGGACGCCCCCCCCTCCCTCGAAGCATTCTCAACGCCATGAATATCTGCATCGTAGAAGACCACAAGATGCTGCTGGAGAATCTGCGCCTGCTGTTGCAGGGCGAACCGGACATCCATGTCTCCGGTGCGTTTGAATCCGCCGAGGAGGCCGTTACGGGGACCGACTGGGAGCGGACCGACATTTTGCTAGCGGATATTGAGCTGCCCGGCATGTCCGGGGTGGAGTTGATCCAGCGGGTCAAACATGCGCATCCATCGGTGGATGCGATGGCCTACACCATCAGTGAGGACCGTGCCGTGGTGATGGCGGCGATCCGGGCTGGGGCGAGCGGTTACCTGCTCAAGGGCAGCACCCCGCGGATTCTGATAGAGTCGGTGCGTGAGTTGCATGAAGGCGGCGCGCCGATGTCACCCAAGATCGCACGCAAGCTGATAGCGGAACTGCGGCTGCAGGATGAGGCGCACGCTGCGGGCGCTCCCCGGATTGAACTGACCCAACGCGAAACCGACGTGGTGCGCCTGGTGGAGAAAGGTCTTTCCTACGGCGAAATCAGCGAAGCCCTCCACATCAGCACGCATACCGTCCACAGCCACATCAAGCATATCTATGAAAAAGTCCACGCTTCCTCGCGAAGCGAAATGCTGGTGAAGGCCAGGAAACTCGGGGTGATCTGAGCCCGCGCCCTCGGCTGGGATGGCGACTCCCGGGCGCAGATCGAACTGGGCAAGCCGGCCGTTGACGCGGGGCTGCGGTGTGCTGCCGCCATCCCCCGTAAATCCCCATGGCGGGGGATGGGCAAGTCACCCGTCCGCGCCCTATGATTCCGGACATCGTCACCTGGAATCCCCCCTTCCATGGGGCCGGGTTGGCAGACGACCCAATGGAATGACAAACTAACAAACTAACAAAATTAGAGGCGAAACCATGAACACCAATCACGAAAACGAGGCATCTGGAATCTCACGACGAGACGCATTGAAACTGGCCGGCTTGACCATGGGTGGGTTGGCTGCGGGAAGTGCGGCGAGCACGCAGGCGGGCGGTCTCCCGTGCGGCAAGCCACCGGGGGGCAAGCCACCGGGCGGCAAGCCCCCCCCGGATCCGGAGGAGTTCTATCCGACAAGGGTCAGGACGGACCGGTATTCGTATTTTGAGAACCTGCCGCCGATCACGCCCTGGGGGAAGGATATCACTGGCAAGCTGACGGGCACCAAGCTCAGGCGCGATGAGATGCGGATCACGTTCATGGGGTCGGTGGTCCCCATGGCACGCCGGGCCCAGGCGGAGATGAGCATCTTCGTCGAGGTGGGATGGGACGATATAAAGCAACAACCACTCGACCAGTTCATCTTCGACTTCGGCTGCGGGGTGTCTGCCAACTATCAGGCCTGCGGGGTTGGGTATGGCCGGATGGACAAGATCTTCATCAACCATCTGCATTGTGACCATGTCAGCGACCTGATCCAGGTTTACGGCTTCGGTGACGGGGGCGACCGGAAGTCGCCGCTCTACCTCTGGGGGCATGGGAACTCGGGCCTGAAGAACCCCGGGATGACTCCCGCCACGAAGACGGGCATCAATCCCGCGACCGGCAAGGAATATCCCCAGCCTAACACTTATTTGGCGGCGCCTGAGTACTATGACGATGGGGTCAATGCGTTTTGTTACCACCTCCGGGAAGCCTTGCGCTGGCATACGGAAAGCCAGGCCTTCCAGGGTTCGGCTCATGCGGGCTGGCCCACCCCTGCTGAAATGAAGGTCAAATGGGGACTGCCATGCCTTCCCCTGCCCGCCGGGCAATATCCCGATCCCTCCAATGACGCCAACGCGCTGATCCCCATCGAGTTGGATTGGACCGAAAACGGCCTCAATGAAGACGGCACCCCTAACGGCAGGAACGTCGCCTACTTCAACCTGGGCACCCGTGCCAAGGTGCTCCACTACCCGGTCATCCATTGCCGTGCGGGCTCGCTGGGCTACAAGCTCGAATGGACGCCCCCCGGAGCGAGAAAACCCCTGACCATGGTCTATTCGAGCGACACCAAACCCGAATGGAATTCCATCGACCATGCCATTAACAAGGATGCACGGGGCAATCCGCAGGGCGTGGACGTGTTCATCCATGAAATGGCGGTGGCACCGGAAATCTGGGCCATGAAAAACCAAGGGCTCTCGCAGCCGGGCAGTGGCGCCACCTGGGATCAAACCGTCCTCGGCATGCAGACCGTCCAGAACAGCTCCCATACGCCACAGGGGGCCTTTGGCTACATGCTCAGCCAGATCAACGCGGTCAAACGGCCGCGGCTCGCGATCGCCACGCATTTCCCGACGGCCGATGACACGGTGACCTGTGCGCTGGAAAGCGTCCAGAAGCATTGCCCGGAAATCAAGAAGGAGGGTGACCAACTCGTGTGGTCGTTCGACCTGATGGTGATCCGGGTGTTCCCGGACAAGATCGAACAGCGGCGGGCCATCGTTAACGACTTCTCGTTCAACCCGCCCATCCCATCGCTCCCTGATGGCATGTACGCGCCCAAATATCATATCGACGACGGCACGGGCGATCCGCTCACCCAGATCGACATGCCCGATGAAATTGTGACTCCGATACCGTCCACCGAAGACGGTGGCTACAACGGCCCGACATACGACCGAGACGGGTATTGAAATTGCGACGAGGCGGGGCGGGAAGCGGCGTGGAATGCCGGCTTCCCGCCTTTCCTTTCGCAGCTATGCGGGCCTCACTTTCGCTTTTCCATGCATGCTCCCCAAGCGCCATTCCTACCACTCCGCAGTTCCTGATCCCGGCGGAAAATGAGTTGGCATTTTTGGCGTTTCAGACGAATTTGTCACGCCACGAAGCCGACAGTGACAAACCATGGCCTAACATCTCCGGCCGGATGCCCTCCCGGCCCCCCGGAATGTGCCAAGTCATTTTCCGGAATGCATTGCCAATTCCTTGTCAAATCAAGGTCCAGCTCAGGAAGTGTGCATTCACATCATCTATAGAATGCACCCTCGCCTCGGGATGCCAAAACCAAAAGTTTCCTCCGGCCTCACTGGCCGAGGCGGTCCCACGCCGCCCAGAATTGTTGGGTCTGGCCGGGGTCCGGGAGCAGCTCTAACAACAATGGCCGATCCCTGGTCTCGCCGAACCGGTCGAAGTCATCGGGACGCCGAATGCGCAGATGGTCCATCCCCCACAGGGTGGCGAAACCTGCCAGCTCGGCGGCTTGCGGATTGGTCATCCACTCGGCGACCCGCGGGCTCATGGCGTGCAGCCGCGGCAGGCGCTCGAAGATTTTGCCGCCGCCATTGTTGATGACGGCGAGGACGCGGCCCCGGCATTCGAGCTGCCCGAGGACAAAGGGCGCGGCGAGATCGTAGAGAGCGGTTAGGTCGCCGATGAGCGCCCAGGATTCGGTCAACTCCGCCGAGCAGCCGAGCCAGGTGCTGATTTGGCCATCGATGCCATTGGCGCCGCGGTTGGCTCGCACGGACGGGACCGGGCGTTCCATTTGAGCGAACAGATTCCATTCACGGATCGGCATGCTGTTGCCAAGAAACAATCCGCCACCCAGCGAGGCGTATTGCGACAACACCCGCAGCAAGCCCGCTTCGCTGTCGGGATAGGCTTCCAGCAATTCATCGATCACCGCGGCCCGTCGCGAGCGCTGCGACAGATGGTCGAGCGCATCACCGGCGGCCTCGATCTCGCCGAGCGCCGGCAGGATCCGATCCAGCGACCCGCGGCTGACCTCGGAGGGGCGGGCCAGGCCGGGCAGGCCGGTGCGGCAGACCGACCAGACCGAGATGTCAGTTAGGTTTTCCAGTTCGCGCCAGAACCGGCCACTCGGCACCTCTCCGAGGCGCAGGATTTTGCCCGGCGGCTTGGCTTGCAGCAGGCGGTCGCCGTCAGGCAGTGTCAGGCGCTGCAGCGACTCCCGCAAGCCGCTGGTGGCTTCCGCCATGACCGGGGCTCCCAAGGCCTGGCAGAAATGAAACACCTCTTCCTGTTCGGCAGGTTCCAAGCCACCAACGATGACCACGAGTCCCTGGTACCAATCCTTCCGCAGCCAGCGTGCCAAGGCCGCAACATCGATCCGCTCGCGTGCCGGTTTGAACTCGCCACCATCCGCAGCCGTGAAGCTTTCGTCGCCGAAGTCCAGCGCCTCCTCCAACTCGACGTTCAGGTGCAGTGGCTGCCGCCCATCCCACCCGCCGAAGCCACCCGCACCGGCATGCTTGCCGAAGAGCCCGATTTGATCGATGGCTTGCGGTGCCCCGGTGCCGCGAAATGCGGCGGGCCGGTCGGCAGTGATGGCCACCAGTGGCCGACCCTGATAGTGGGCCTCAATGACGGCCGGCAACAACTCCGCCGCAGCCGTGCCACTGGTGGTGACGACGGCACACGGCGCGGCGGTTTCCATGGTGCGACCCAGTGCGAAGAAGCCGGCACTGCGTTCTTCAAAATGCCGCCAGACGCGGGCCACGCCACCGGCCTCCGCCCGTGCCAGCGCTTCTAACAATGCGGCGTTGCGTGCTCCGGCGCAGACGACATACTCCGTCACGCCCGCCTTGAGACAGGAGGTCACCACTTCCAGAGCCGGCTGCCATGCGTTCACCGCACTTTGCTAGCTCATCCGGGCAGGCCCGTCAACCCGGGATGCCAGACTCCATTGGACCAGGCACGGCCTGCCAATTTGCGGAAGATTCGGAGCGGCTGATTGGCACGGGCCGGGGTGCCGTCATGATCTATCACAGTCAGCCAGGCGGGGAACCCGCGGCTGTCAAGCAGACGGTGCGGAGCAGGATCATGGGGGCTTTCCGGTTACCGCGACAGCAGCATGGCGGCGATGGCTCGCACGGTGCCGTCCAGGGCAAAGGCCCCGGCAGTTAGGGCGATGCGCCGGACTGCGGCCAACTCGAATGAATCGAGACTGGCCGGGGAGGCCGCAGTGCATGCGGGCTTGCCTTTGCGCAGCGCGGCCTCGACCAAGGCCTCACACGAGGCTTCACCCTGCTGGCCCACCACCACCACGCCGTCACACCAATCCAACAAATCTTCCAGGGCCTGCTCGCGTGCGGTCATCGCGGGCGAAGCGGTATCGAGGAAGGTGACGCGGGCATCCCGGAAGCGCATGCGGAGTTGTTGGAGGAGCCAGGAGACGCGGCGGGGGGAAAGGGTGGTTTGGCAGACCACGCCATAGGCGGGGGAAAAGTGCAGGCGGGCGGTGTCAGTGGTGTCTTCGATGATCCTGGTGCCAGGGATCACGCCGGCCAAGGCCTGGCTTTCCGGATCGTCGTGGCGGCCGATGACCAACGGTTGCGCGCCTTCCATCCGCAGCAAGCCGAGGGCCACCTGCGCCCGCCTGACCTGCGGCGTGCTCAGATCGGTCAACTGGGGCACCGCCTCTTGCCACCGCTTGCGGTCGCGGGGCGCGATGCCGCTGCAGGGGATGACGAGGTGGCGGAACTTGAAGAAGTCCGCCTCCGGCACCTGTTCCGCCACGCCCAGTTTGGCCAGGTGCGCCTGGACCCCAGGGTCCGGCATGAAGCGGCCCGGCACCGCCACCCGCGCACTGCCGGCGAGCGCTTCGATGGCGGCCAAGGCCCGGCGAGCATCGGCATCCATCCCGAGGACTTTCGCCACGCGCAGTTCGAGGGTCCGGCCCGGCGGCCTTGCTGGCCTTGCGGGTCTTGCTGATTTCATGGGTAGGGTCGCAGTCATGGCTTTGTGAGGCAAAGTGTTTGGTTCCAAAAAATCCCCGATACACGGAGCGGGGTTGCGAGTCGCTTTGTACCACAAAGCGAAATTGCCACAAGAAAAAAAACGGAATTTTTTTTCGGGTGGGGGTTATTTGCCGAGATCGAGGATTTTTTCGAGGATGCCGAGGTAGGCGAGGAAGGCTTGGCGACCGGTGGGGGTGAGGGTGTAGAGCGTTTGGGGGCGGCCCTCACCGGTGAATTTCTCGCCGCCGATGAAATCGACTTTTTCGAGTGTGCGCAGATGGGTGATGAGGTTGCCGTCGGACATGTCCAACTGGCATTTGAGATCTTGAAACGCCCATGGATCGACCCGTGAGGCGAGCAGCGTCATGATCGCGAGGCGGCCTTTCTCGTGAATGAGTTTGTCCAGCAGGGAGAAATCAATCATGGTGGGTTGTCGTCGCGTCGGCTCGTGGTGACGATGATGCCACCGTAAATCAAATGGAAGCCACCGAAGGCGATGGCCATCAGGTGCGAACCACTCGCCTTGCTCACCGCCTGGCAGAGAAACTGATTCAGATGGGTGAGACCCGCCAGGCACAGCAGCCCGAAGATGACGAAGGACCAACCGAGCCAGACCATCGAGCGGGGGGCAAACTCACGGATCGCCAGCAGCGCAATGCCATAGTGCAGCACCCAAATGCTGGCGGCGATCTTGATCGATTCTGGGGTGCCAGTGCGGACGTAGAGCAGCCCGAGGAAGCCACCGGCCACGATTGAGGGCAGTGCCCCGCGCAGGGCGGTGCGCAGGCCGGTACTCCAGAATGCCCGACCGTGTGCCGAGCTGGCGCGGAGGATCTGGATGAGGTTGAAGATGAGCACCAGGACGAGGCCGATGAGCCAGCAGTTCGCCCAGGCCCAGCCGGATTTGCCATCGGATAGCCAAGCCGCCGCGAGCGCCGCCGCCCCGCCCATCAGGGCGGTTTCCCTGGATAGTGCCCGGAAAATCGTCGCCCGCTCCATCATCGAACGGATCACCCGCAGTTGTTCCACCGCCTCTTCGCGCGTCGTCATGCCGTACTTTGTATGGCAAAGCACGGTCCTGGCAAGCAAAAGTTAAGCATCACCGCCAAGACCACCGCCCTCATGGCCGCCATGCTCGCCCGGCTCATCAAGTTCCTGGCCGGGGAAATCCGGAACCTGACCTACGCCCAGGGAGACCCGGCGGCTTTCCATACGAGCGCCGCCTCGCCACCTGTCCCCGGCTGCGGGCCTTCGCCAAAACCAAACCCGCCGGCGCGGAAGCCGGGATAGGCGCGGCGTAGTTGCTGCTTCCAGCGGCAAGCGTCGCGGTTCAACCTTTCGTCGGGTCAGTCGGCGCGAGTGCTGGGCACTCGCAGAGCACTTGCAAGGCTCACCACCCCGGTTTGTCGCTGCAAAGTATCCTTCCCGCTCAGCGCCTCGTCCCACCGCTCCAACCACGGCTGGCGTCGCCCACCCCCCTCTGAGAAATTCCTCAATATCTTCCTTGTGCTGTTCTTCTGAACTCCTATATTGTCCTCATGTTCAAGCCAGCGCCACCCTCACCCGACGCTTCCGCCGCGACTCCGGCCCGGTTGAACTTCCTCCACCGCCTTGAAGCCCACGCCATCCGCCCCGCCACCCGCGACTACTACGTCCGCTGGGCCGAAGCCTGGACCAACCCGCCAAATGGATTGATGAGTGATGATTGTTGAATTTTGATTTCAGAAGTGACTGAAAGGCGAATTCTTCATCTTCCATTCAAACCTCAAAAATCAACACTCAGCATTCATCAATCTTCCTCCAACTGCCGACACCACCACCACCTGGTTCGATGCCCTCGGCCGCTCCACCCACCTCGCCGACTGGCAATTCCGCCAGGCAGTTGACGCGTCGGACACGTCGGACACATCGGACACGTCTGACATGTCGGACTTGTCGGACTTGTCGGACCCGTCTGACCCGTCGGACCCGTCGGACGCGTCGG
>JAPLUI010000180.1 GCA_026397725.1 Verrucomicrobiota bacterium
TATAGCGTTCATGGATCGCCGTCGCATAAGACGCGTCGGCCAGCCCGTCATGGATCGCCTCGCGGGCCGCCTGCAACTCCTTGGCCACCAACCCCACCGCGTCCGCCGGGTAGATCGCCCTCCGGCGTTGCAGCAACTCCGCATCCGTCAGCCCGCCCGTCGGCATGGGCGCAACCTCCAGCAGGATGTGAACGTGGTTCCCCATCAGGCAGTAGGACAGCACCCGGCAGCCCGAGAAATTCTCATACATCCGCAAATAGCAGCGGAACTGCTCCTTATCCTCCGCCTCGAACGCCAACCGCCGCTCCACCACCCGCGTGATGCAGTGGTAAATCACGGGTCTCTCGGTCGAGTCCTTCCAGGGTGCCAGCCAGCGTGCGCGTCTCATGCCGGGGAAAATACACCACCCCGCCACCTTGGCAAGAAAAATCCTATTATTCCTCTGTCACTTAATATACTGCCAGGGCACTGAGGCGGCTTGGCTTCGCTGAACTGCGGCAGACAGGCTCGCACCGCATCATGCGCCGGGAGGCCAGGACGGTGGTGGTGCCATGCACCGCCCGATCAAGCCGGGAACCCTCACGGGCCTGATTGAACAGGCCGGAGTGACGCTGGAGGAATTTGTGGTGGAGTTGTAAGCCCAAAGGGATTGGCGCTTGCATGGCCAATGCCCTTGTGAGACACTGAACCATGAACGTCGAAGCCAATCCGGATGCCATGAAGGCGCTGCAAGCGGAGATCTATCGCGACAAGGTGCTGCGAGCGCGTGCCATGACACCCGCCGAGCGTCTGGAAGAGGCGCTGGAGTTGAGCAATGACATTTATGCCTGGATGCTCGACGGAGCGAAGGCGCAGTGTGGCTTGTCGTCCGATGAGGAAGGTTGGGATGAGGTGCAGCGCCGGCTCCAACGGCTGCGCAGGGTCCATGAAAGCAAGCTCTACAAACCCGTGACCGCATGAATCTCTACGAACTGGCGTCGCATGTGATTGAGGCCATGGAGGCGGAGCGCATCCCCTACATGGTGGTCGGCGCGCTATCCAGCAGTGTGTTCGGCATTCCGCGTGCCACCAAGGATGTGGACATCGTCCTGCGACTTCTAACGCGCGAGCCGCTGCAGCGCCTGGAGGAACGGCTCGCGGAGGTGGTGGTGTTCGACCCGCAGGTCACTTTCGAGACATTGACAGGCAGCGTGCGGCATGTCCTGACAGCGAAGACCCGACCGCCATTCATCGTGGAACTGTTCGAGCTGGGGTCGGACCCGTTCGTGGTCGAGCGGTTTTCGCGGCGCAGGGCGGCGTGGTCGGCCCAGCTCAAGCGACAGGTTTTCCTGCCCACGGCGGAAGACGTGATCGTGCAAAAACTCCGCTGGGGCAGGCCCAAGGATTTGGAGGACGCCAGGGATGTGCTCGCGGTGCAGACACCCGCCAAGCTGGACATGGACCACATCGCACGATGGAGTGAAATTCATCAAACGTCCGGTCACTTGCGTGCGATGCTGGCCGAGATCGAGCCTCTGTTGTAATGAGAGTTTCGACGCTGCCGCGCTGCGCCCGCTGCCCGACGGAATTCCGTGTCTCCCAGCCCGCCACTTGGGAGGCCAGGGCGATGGCGACGAGATGGTCGATCTGGACGTTTTCGCGGAAAGCAAGCTCCTTGACCTGACGGGCGAGACTGTCGGGAATTTGTGCGGTGAGGTTGGTCATGGCTGTGGTTGGCGGAGGAGTTTCAGGAAGTGGCGAATCCAGTCACGATCCGCCAGCCGCCGCGCCGGGTTTGGACCGGAGCGGCGGGGGAGGGGAGCTGTCATTTGCCGATCTGAAGCCGGCCAAACAACTGGCCTGCGATCGCTTTGGAGCGCGGGATCTGCACCGTGATATCATCCGGGTCGGCGCCGTTTTCGGAGACGGTGACGATCACGCCGTTGCCATCGGGAGGGGAACTGACGGGACCGATGACCGAGGCACTCCAGGATGTTAGGGAGGCGCCGAACTGCACGGCCTGCTGGGTCATCTCGAGTTCCGCGGCATCCAGCCGCTTGAAGCGCAGCGTTAGGTAGTCGGCATCAAGGGTGGCTGTCGGCAGGATCGAGCGGTCGAGGGCCAGCGGATTGCCGTTGAGGTAGAACTCCATCAGGTTGATGATGCCATCGGCTTCGGGATCCTGGGCGGGGCCGTTGTTAGCAGGCGTTAGACCTTGCAGCCTGGTCCAGGTGGCATAGCCACCGGCGGCGTCCTCACTGGTGATGGTGATGGAGGGGATCTGTGAGGCCGTGAGTTGCACCGTGAGCGGCAAGGTCGGCGCGGCGGCCCCTTCGGGAATCATCACCACCCGGTCGCCCAGGTACGTCGTCCCACCAATGCTGATGTTCACAGACACATTGAAATCCACGTCCAGATACAATGGCCACCAGCCCACGCTGGCGCTGCCGGAGATTGAGACCGACGTCGCGCAGAGCGCTCCGCTTTGCCCGGTAACCTCCGCCACCAACGTGGATCCGCGGTACACCTGCACCGTGCGGGTGTTGGACCCGAGCGGCGAGAAGTCGGCGCTGATCGTGTAGTTTCCGACATTCTCCTTGGTGACCTGCACGGTTCCCAGCACTCCGTTGGTCACCGTGCCACCGGTGCCGATGACCTGCTGTTTCAGGTACGCCCCCACCGGCAGCATTCCACCCGGGTCCAGATCCTGCCAATGCGCTTCCCATGCCGAGAGTTCGGCGGGCAGCGCAATCCCCACCCCGTCCTGGCCGCTGCTGCCCAGGTTGGAAACCGTCAGCTTGTTGTCAATTACGTCCAGGGTTGCGTTGCCCAGTGAGGTGTGCGCCAGGCCGGCATATTCCAGCGTCTTGTCCTCACTGGTGATGGTGATGGAGGGAATTTGTGAGGCCGTGAGTTGCACCGTGAGCGGCAAGGTCGGCGCGGCGGCCCCTTCGGGAATCATCACCACCCGGTCGGTCCACATACAGCGGCCACCAGCCCACGCTGGCGCTGCCGGAGATTGAGACCGACGTCGCGCAGAGCGCTCCGCTTTGCCCGGTGACTTGCGCCACCAACGTGGACCCGCGGTACACCTGCACCGTGCGGGTGCTGGACCCGAGCGGCGAGAAGTCGGCGCTGATCAAATAATTCCCGCTCCCCGCCTTGGTGACCTGCACGGTTCCCAGCACTCCGTCGGTCACCGTGCCACCGGTGCCGATGACCTGCTGCCTGAGGTACGCCCCCACCGGCAGCATACCGCCCGGGTCCAGATCCTGCCAGTGCGCCTCCCATGCCGAGAGCTTGGCGGGCAGTGCAATCTCCACCCCGTCATTGCCGTTGGTACCAAGGTTGGCAACGAGCAGCTTGTTGTCAATCCCGTCCAGGACTGCGTTACCCATCGAGGTGTGCGCCAGGCCGGCATATTCCAGCGTCTTGTCCTCACTGGTGATGGTGATGGAGGGAATTTGTGAGGCCGTGAGTTGCACCGTGAGCGGCAAGGTCGGCGCGGCGGCCCCTTCGGGAATCATCACCACCCGGTCGACGTCCACATACAGCGGCCACCAGCCCACGCTGGCGCTGCCGGAGATTGAGACCGACGTCGCACAGAGCGCTCCGCTTTGCCCGGTAACCTCCGCCACCAACGTGTGCCCGCGATACACCTGCACCGTGCGGGTGTTGGACCCGAGCGGCGAGAAGTCGGCGCTGATCAAAAAAATCCCGCTCCCCGCCTTGGTGACCTGCACGATTCCAAGCACTCCGTCGGTCACCGTGCCACCGGTGCCGATGACCTGCTGTTTCAGGTACGCCCCCACCGGCAGCATCCCGCTCGGGTCCAGGTCCTGCCAATGCGCCTCCCACGCCGTGAGGTCGGAGGACAGCGCCATCTCCACTCCGTCCTCACCACTGGACCCGCCGAGGTTGGCAACGACCAACTGGTTGTTAGTCACATTCAGGGTGGCATCGCCCAGCGAGGTGTGCGCCAGGCCGGCATATTCCAACGAGACGGTTTCGCGGGTGATGGTGAGTGAAGGAATCTGGGCTGCCAGAACTTGAATGGCAGAGGTGGTGATGGCCCCGTAAGTCACCTCGGGAATCACCACGAAGGTGTCGCCGACCACCGAATCGCCGGTACTCAGCGTGAAGGTGGCGGTGGGACCGTGCCAAGTCATCACCAGCGGGCCTGGCTCGGGCCATGGGAATGGCGGCCAGGGTTCCGGCCACGGCGGCCACGGGTGCGGCCACGGCGGCCATGGTCGCGGCCATGGCCGCGACGGCGGCCAGGTCAATGCGCCTGACGTGGGAGCGAGCGTGGAAACGCCAAGGTTGGTGAAAATCCCCCCCGGGGTGGCGAACGTTGCCTGTGCCATCAGATCCGCGCCGTTATACACCAACACGGTCACACTGTTCACGCCTAGCGGCGAAAGATCCGCACCCATCACATAGTTCGCGTTCCCCGCCTTGGTGACCTGCATCGTCCCCAGCGTGCCGTTGATCACCGGGCCACCAGTGCCGGTCACTTGTGCCCTGAGCGCTGCGCCAACGGGCAGCACCCCGCCCGTGTCGAGGGCTGCCCACTGCGCTCCCCAGGCGAGGGAGTTGGCTGCGAGCGCTATCGTCACGCCGTCCTGGCCACTGCTGCCCAGGTTGGAAACGAGCAACTGGTTGGCTAGTACCTCCATGGTCGCGCTGCCTCGCGAGGTATGCACCAGGCCGGCGTAAATGACTGAACTCGGGCCGGCCATGACCAGTCTCACTTGCCCGACGCTGGAGTAATCGATGACATAGCCGCTCGGCAGCCCGGTGACCGTGGCAAAGGTTCCCGTCCGCGTGCCGGTGTAGGTGGCGATTTCATAACTCGGGGCACCGGGCGGGCTGAGCGTCGCGATGGCCAGCGTGGCACCGTTGAGGTTAAGGTCGGCTGCGGCGATCCTGTCACCACTGGTACCGTCGAGTTCACAGGCGTAGGTGCCGGCGAGCGTGAGGCTGCCTGTCGTCAGGGTGCCGATGCCGCCATGGCCGGGCCGCAGGAAGCCATTCAGCGGGATCATGACCTGGCCGCCAATGGTGCCAGTGCCGCCAAGCGTGCAATTTGCGTTCACGCTGACCGTGCCACCTCCGCCGATGGAGCCGTCCACCAACAGCGTGCCAGTGCTGACCACAGTGGTGCCCGTGTAGGTATTGGGCCCGGTGAGAGTGAGGGTGCCTGCCCCGGCCTTGGTGACCGTGCCGAGGCCACCGATGATGCCGGGGAAGGTCACGGCATTCGAGCGGTTGAAGACGAGCGAGCCGAAGTTGTTGATATTGCCGGCGATCCAACCAGTCGTGCCGCCGCTGCCAAGCCGCAGGGTGCCCGCGCTGATGATGGTGCCGCCGGTATGGGTGCTGGAGCCCGTTAGAACGAGGGTGCTATTGCCAGGACCGGCCTTGGTCACTACGCCGGAGCCGCTGATGATGCCGGGGAAAGTCACCGTGCTCGAGCGGTTGAAGACCAGCGCACCATCGTTGAGGATGTTGCCGGTGAGCGACCCACTCGTGCCGCCGTTGCCAAGCTGCACGGTGCCCGCATAGATGCTGGTCCCGCCGCCATAGGTGTTGGCGTTGAGCAGGGTCAGCATTCCCATGCCCAATTTGGTGATGGCACAGCCAGTACCGCCGATGCTGGCCCCGCTGAAGGTGTAGTCGAGGTTGCTGTTGACAGTGACCGAGCCCGGTTGCACCGGAACCGCCAGAGCCACTGCCCAGTTGGCTGAGAAATCATCGAAGAGGACGGGGTCGGAGTTGTTGAAGACGGCGGGTGCCCCGCTCTTGGACCAGTTGTGGGTGGTGTTGATATCCCAGGTGGGACTGGCGGCACCGGTCCAGGTGACTGCCGAATACGTGCAGTCCAGTTGCGCATTGGCCACCAGCAGGGTTGACTTCACCGTCACGGAAGTTCCATCCGCGACGCCGGGATAAACGTTTTCCATCTCAATCTTGTACCGGTCGGTGAACGCGAGAGGCCGGCCGGATTGATTGATGTCATTGGTGGCAAGCACCCCGAACAGGCGTGAATTGTCGCTTGAATCTTCAAACAGAAATGCGCTGAGCGAACTTCCCGGAATCGGCACGCCGAATTGATCGACGACTTGCCCGAAGACTGCCGACAGGTCGATGAATGAGATCGAGATCGTCGGGCCAAGGCCGGGCAATGCCACCGTAGCGTCGATAAACAATTCGGCATTGGCCGTCACCGTGGGTAAAATATCGCCTTGGCCTGCCACCTCGATGGCACCAAACAACTCGGCGTCATGCACGTAGGTCGGCGACAAGGGGATGGCGACGTTGGCGGCTGCGACCACCACCGTGCCAGCCGCGAGGCCGATGGCGCAACCCCGATCACCCCATTTCTCGTTGACCGTGTCACCGATCAGGCCGCCGTCAACTCCGGTAAGGATGACAAACCCCGCCTTCAGCAGTCCCGTCAGCAGCCACGGACTGTTTGCGGAAGCCGTCGTATCATAGGTGCCACTATACACACCTTCATAGTTAGCCGGGGTGGTATAGTTCTTGCCCGTGGCTCGGATCGTCAGAAATCGGCCAGCATTGAGTTGATTGGCAAAGTCCTGTTGCTCCGGGGTAAGGGCGCCGGATGCCAGATTGGAACCGGCCCAGAGGATTCCCAAGGCAAGCGCCGCACCTGAGGATGTCGCCCAAGCGCGGATGGTGTCCTGGAGTTTCAGGAGCATCCCTTTAACTGAGGGCTTGCCCCAACTCCACGGTAACGGTGGCGTGGCGGCGTCCCATTGCGGTGCGCTCGCACCACCGCCAGCCGACACCGGCTTGGCGCATGCCGTCGGATATGTCTGCGCAGGGTCATGCATGGTCGTTTCTTTGCGGGTTATTGCAGGAACTTGCCTGCTCGCGCGAGCAGGCACGGGAAAACCAGCGGGCGGATCGGAGGTCCGGAGAGAGCGTGCTTGTTTCATGATTGGTTAGGTAGGTTAGGGTTGCCATGAGCTTGGTGCGGCAGGGCCAGCGGGTGGAGATCCCCAGCGCATCGGGCAACCTAAACCCGCCGCCGGGTTCCGCGCAATTGCTCATTCTTTGGATTGCTTCACGATTCTTTGGGTTTTTGCCCGCGAGCGCCCGGTTTGGAGGACGGGGTCGGAATCTCCTTGTCATCCGCCTCACAGCGGGCACCCTTGCGCGGTTTCAGTTGAGCCTGAAATCGATTCGCAGGGCAAGTCCCTGCGACCTCCAAACCAAGCCATCATGAAATCAAAATCCGCCCTCCAACTCGTCCGCGCCGACTCCCGCCGCCTCGCCATCTGCCTCGCCACCCTCCTCGCCGCAGAGCCGGCGCACGCCGCCAGCGCCACCTGGACCGGTGCCACCAACGCCCTGTGGGCCACCAACACCAACTGGAGCGGCCCGCCTGCGCTCGTCCCCGGCAGCGGCGACACCGCCACCTTCAATGCCGCCCTCGGCAGCGGTGGTGCCACTATCAACCTTGGCCCCGGCGTCACCATCCAGCAGCTCACCTTCGATTCCGCCAGCGCGGCGGCCTACACCATCGGCAGCGGCGGGGCGGGTGCCCAGACACTGACCTTCAATGCCGGCGGGATGACCATGACCAACACGGTGGCTAACAACGAGTTATGCAATGCCAGCGTCGTCCTCGGCACCGCCAATGGCGACCAGGCTTACACCTTCACTAACAACAGCCTCACCAAGAGTCTGACCTTGGACGGCGGCATCAGCAGCAGCACCGCAGGCATCAAGACCCTCACCGTGGCCGGGGCGGGCCCCAGCGGCATCGGCGGTGCGCTGACCAACGGGTCCGGCACGCTGGCCCTGGTCAAGTCCGATGGCGGCGTGCTGACCCTTGCCGGCGCCAACGCCCACACCGGCAGCACGACTGCCAGGAAAAACAGCACCATTCGCAGCGGTGCCGACAACGTGCTGTCCGACGCGTCCACCTTGATCGTCGCGGCCGGCACCATCGACCTCAACGACCATGACGACACGGTCGGGACCGGTGGCACTGCGATCTTTTTTTATACCACCAACGGGGAATTCAACCTAACCAACACGGTGAGCACGGGCACGGGCACGCTGACTCTCGGCGGCAATATCGGCGTTGACAGCGATGCCCGGACGACGGTCAACCTCATCAGCGGCAAACTCGACCTCGGCAGCGCGACCCGGTCTGTCAACAATCCTTGGTCCTCTCCGGCCTCAACACCTACGGGGGCAACACCGTGGTCAATGTCGGCACCCTGCAAAGCGGTGCCGACCACGTGGTGCCCAATGACATGACGGTGAGCGGCAATGCGGTGGGCGTGACGGCCACCTTCGATCTCGCTGGCTTCAACGACACCGTCGCAGTGCTCCGCTTCGGCGGCTCGACCACGACCAGCGGGGCGACCGTCACCACCGGCGCAGGAACGCTGACTCTCGGCGGCGGCGTCGAGTATATTGCCACCAACCACCCATTGGGCGCGACCCTCAGCGGCAACCTCGCCCTGGGTAGCGCAACCCGGACCTTCACGGTCAATGACAGCGCCACGGCGGCCGATGACCTGACGGTTGCGGCGGCGATCACGGGCGGTGCCGGAGTTGGCCTAACCAAGAGCGGCCCCGGCCGCCTGGTGCTTTCCGGCACCAACAGTTATGCCGGCAACACGCTGGTCAACGGCGGCCTGCTCCAGTTCAACACACTCAACTCCATCGCCGGCAGCGGCCTCAACCTAAGCGTCACCGCGCCCGGCGCGGTGGCCCTCGGCTATGTCCCGGGCACCACGCTCCAGAATGAGCTGCTCAGCCGGATCGTCAGCTCGTCCACCGGCGCGGCGGTCCTGACGGCCAATACCAGTGAGAACCTCGATTTCAGCAACGGTGGCCCGGCTAACAACTTCACCGCGCTGTCGCTGGGTGCCATCGGCAACCTCACCTACAGCGGAACCCTCACGCCCAATGACACGACTTATCGGCTCGGCGGCGGTGGCGGCACGCTCACCCTCGGCAATCCCATCAACGGCACGGGAAAAACCTTGCTGATCCATGGCAACGTCAGCCTGTCCACCGTCAGTGATTTCACCGGCACCACCACGATCAACAGTGGCACCTTGCAAGTGAAGCAAGGTGCCACCACCAACGTCGTCAACAGTGGTACGATCCTGTTCGACCACTCCGACAGCCAAAACCAAACCGGCACGATCAGCGGCAGCGGCACCCTGACCAAGTCCGGCAGCGGCACCTTGACCCTTGCCGTGCCGCAGACTTACAGCGGCACCACCACCGTCAGCGGCGGCACCCTCGTGCTCGCGGGCGGCAACCACACGCTCGCGGTGAACAAGGCGCTCGTGGTCAACACCGGCGGCACGCTCGATCTCGGATCTAACAGTCAGTATGGCGGCCAGTTCTCCGGCACCGGCGGCCTCATCACCGGTAGCGGCGGACGCTTGACGGTCCAGCCGACTGGCACTGCCACCTACGCCGGGTCCATTCAGGGTTCCGTCAATTTTGTCAAGCTGGCGAATGGCGCGGGCAAGCTCCTTACTCTAACCGGAGACTCCACCACCACCGGCGGCATCTGGTTGCTGGGCGGCGACCTGCCGGAGACCCAAGGCCCGGATTACGGCGGGCTGACGCTCAAGGACGGCGGGCGCCTGTCCGGCGCAAGCGCGATCACCCTCAACCACGGCAGCCTGTTCATCGACAACAGCGGCACCGCCAACGACAACACCCGCGTCAACGACGCGGCGACCGTCACCCTGAATGGCGGCCGCATCATCTATACCGGCCGGGCCGCGACGGCGTCCGCCGAGTTGTTAGGCGAGGTGACGGTGGGCAGCGGCATGGGCACCATCACCGCCACTGCGGGAGCATCTGGCAGCGCGGTGTTGACACTCAACCGTCTGGTGCGCAACCCCGGTGCGACACTGCAACTCGATGGCTCAAACCTCGGCACCGCCGGAAATAACAGCCGCATCCTCGTTACCGCTGCGCTGGGTGACAATCTCACCGCTGTCAACGGGGTCATTCCCGGGGTGTTCAAGGGATCGGGCGGGGGGGCAATTCTCCGGTAGGCTATGTTGCGGGCTTGGGTTTCGCAGCGGTTGGCACCGCCGGCGGGTTCCCTGGAACTTACCACGGCGCCCTGGCAGCGGCCGCAGCCACCGATAACGTTGTGGGCGCTTCCGCCTGGGTGGTGAAAACCGGCGGCCAGACCATCAATTCCATGGTGCAAACCGGCAACCTCACGTTCGCCGCTGCCTCCGACACGCTCAAGATTGACAGCGGCATGCTCACCCAGAACGCGCAGACCTCCCCGCTGCTTGGCACTGCGTCCGTCCGCGGCCAATTGACCTCCGGCCTCGGCACTGGCGAACTGTTTCTGATCAGAACCAATGAAGGGTCCGGCGGCGCGGCCGGTGCTTTGCAAATCCATTCGGTCATCATCGACAATAGCGTCGTCACGATGCAGGGCGGCGCACAGCAGATCGCCGCATCTAACATCGTGACCCTCAACGGTGGCGCGACCCTAACCATGGTGGGTGCCAACAACACCCTGGCCGGTCTCGTCTTCAACAGCCACGGCGGCAAGACCACCCCGACCGTCACCGGTGGCACCAAGCTGACCCTCACCGGCGACCTCACCGCGACGCCGACCGACCCGTCGGTGACGCCGCTCATCAGCGTCGTCCTCGACCTCAACGGCAGTGCCGCGCACGACATCACCGTCGCGGCCCTGCCGGAAGGCAACGTCATCAACAACCGGACCCAGTTGAATGGCCTGACCATCAGCGCCGTGATCCAAAACGGCGGCTTCACCAAAAAGGGCAATGGCGTGCTCACCCTGACCGGCACTAACACATACACCGGCGACACCGTGGTGCAGGAAGGCATCCTGAGTCTCACCAAGGCCTCATTGGCAGACGCTTCCATCATCAGAATCGGCACCGCTCCTGGCGCCGCCGCAGTGCTCAAACTGGATCACACCCTAACCGATACGGTGGCCAATCTGTTCATCGACGGCGTGCCAATGCCGGCCGGCACCTATGGTTCGAGCACTTCCACGGCGACGAACAAGGACGACGCCACTTTCGCCGGCAGCGGCGTGCTGAAGGTCACCAGCGGCACCCCGGTCACCGACCCCTTCAACCTCTGGGCCCAGACCCACATCACTGCGCTCAATCCGTCCGCCAACACCACCCCGGGCGGCGATCCCGACATCGACGGTGCCAGCAACCTCGCCGAGTTCGCCTTCAACGGCAACCCGCTCAGCGCGGCGGACCATGGCAAGGTTTTTGTCCTGACGGCCGACAGCGATGATGTCGGCACCGCCAGGGAACTGATCCTCACCGTGGCGGTGCGTGCGGGCACGCCGGTCTTCAGCGCGGACACCTCGCCCAAGGCCAGCCATGACGGCATCACCTATACCATCGAGGGCAGCACCACTCTCAACGGCTTCCCCGGCAAGGTCAACGTCGTCTCGCCGGTCACCACCGGGCTGCCCGCTGCCGGTACCGGTTACGAATACCGCAGCTTCAGCCTCAACAACTCCAACGGCCTCCCCACCACGGGCTTCCTCCGCGCCAAAGTCACGCAATAGCAGCATGACGCCATGGATCTAACGGAAAGGACCGCCTTTCCTTGCCGGAGACCACCCGGCACATGGGGGAGGTGTCCTGGAGAAGGAAAATACTGCTGAAAAGCTCGCCGTTGTGCTTGCGTCCCACTACAAACGCGCTTATGCACAATGGTTGGCGGAACCGCCCGACTCAACAACCCCCAGCACGCCCATGAACCCACACTCATTCCATCTGGCGGCGGCCTGCGTTTTCCTGTCCGTCCATCCGGACCACGCCGCCCCGCGTACCGGTGGCGGTTATTCCATCGATGCGGAAAGCATCGGCGGCGGCACGCGCGTCACCGGCGGCGTTTACACCAACGACGACTTTGGCAGCTTCACCGGCGACGGTCTGCCCGACAACTGGCAGGTGCAGTGGTGCGGTCTGAACAACCCCAACGCCGCCCCGACCGCTGATGGCACCGGGCAGAACAACCTGTTCAAGCGGCTTGCGGGCCTCGACCCGCTCAACCGCGCGGTGTTCGCGGTCGCCGCGTCCCCGGTTCCCGGCCAGCCCGGCAAGATGTGGTTCGCGTTTTCGCCGCCAGTGTCCGGCCGCTCCGACACCGTGCGGTTCAACGACACCTTGCGGCCGGGGACTCGGCAGCCGCTCACCGGGTACTCGCCGGTGGACATCGGCGCGATGCGCACGATCACCGACCACGCGGCACCCGGCGAGCACCGCTGCTACCGGGTCCAAATCACCACGCCCTAACTCGCAACCAACAACACCAATCCATGCAACCGCAGTTCCATATCATGTCGCTTTGCCTGTTGCTGGCTGTCGGCATGGCCGAGGCTCAGGGGGTTTACAACCCGCCGGCGGACCAGCCATCAGCGCAGCCGGGGCCAGCCACGGACACCTTCAACCTTCCTCAGCCAAAGCCTGCCGCCAGTCCGCTCGGTCAGGAAATCCCGCTGCTCGATCCTGCGGCGGAAACCATCAGAATCGGTGGCGTGACCATTCCGCTGGGAGACCACCGCCTGCTCAGGGCGCGCTTTGAAAAATTCCTGAGCCAGCCCCCGGAAAGCGATGCGGCAGCGGCGCAGTATCGTCAGACGATTGCCGGGATCCTTGACACGCTCTCCCCCTTCCACCAGCCCGCCCCGAATCTCCAGGCGGCCTTCAAGCTCTTGCCGCGTGCTGCCACTTACCCGGGTGACGCCAATATCTGCAGCACTCTTGCCGAGGCTGTTGACATGGCCATCCTCGCCAAACAAGAGAACGCCAGACGGAGCAAACTCAATGACACCCTCGAACAGGAAAAACTGGCCCTCCGGAAAGAAGCGGATTGGAACGCCCGCCACGAAAAGGCTCCCGGGGTGGCACCCGCGGCAGCCCCCGCCGGCCGGGGTGGCAATCGAGGGCCGGCCGTCGCGCCGGGAAACAATCCCGGTGCCGGCATGCAGTCACTCAAGTACGCCGACGCCGTTCGCCGCATTGCGGAAATCGAACTCTTGAAAAAGGCCAATCTGGTCCTCATCGAGGCCCGGACCCTCCAGACCAAGACGCAATACCAAGCAAACATGGTTCAATGGTTCATCCTGCGTCGCTTCGAGCACGTCATCGTGGCCGCGCGTTTTTACAATCAGCTCTGGAAAGACGGCGATGCCGCCTTGCACCTCGAAAAAGGCGCGGATGTTGACAAGTGGTTTGCCGAGGGTCTGGGCGTGAGCCCCACGGTATCCTCGCTTGATTCGCTCTCCAACGAAGCCATCAGCGAAGCCGGCAAATACATTGAGGCATTCAAGCTCATGCTCGCCCGCGATGAACTCTACTCCGCCTCGCAGCGCCTCATGGAGGCCTTCGTGGTGGGAGAGTTTCTCGATCCCGTCGCGACTTTGCCCTTGGAGCAGAAACTCCAGGTCCTCGAATACACCCGCACCCTCAATGAATGTTATGGCACGTTCCAGGCCCGCGACTACACCAAGGCCAAGGAACTCGCGGAGCGCCTCAAGACCACCGCCAAGGATTTCCCCTCGTCCAAGATGGATGCGGCCATCGCCGGTTCCACGCTCGCCTCGGACCTCGCCATCGAGGAAGCCAAAGTCCACCTCCGCGCCGGCGACCAGGATAAGGCCGCCGAGAAAATCCACATCGCCGCCGAGATCTGGCCCACCAACCCGAGACTCGCCGAATTCCGCAAACTCATCGCCGACACCGGTCGAGTGGTCACCGCCCGCAATGACTTCGACCGCCTGCTCAGCGAGGGCAATTATCGCGAGATCGCCAAGCGCGAATACGAATTGGTCCCCGTCATTCAAGGCGACGCCAAGCGCGAGGAGGCATTCAAGCAAATCAGGACCCATCTGGCAACAATCGAGGCGGCTCTCGGCAAGGCCGCGGAGTTTGGCAAGCTCGGCCAAAACTACGCCGCTTGGGAACAACTCGCCGCCTTGCGCGCACAATTCCCCGATGACCCCAAGCTCGGCCGTGAACTCGAACTGCTCGCCCCCAAGGTCGCCGATTTCACCAAGTCGCTGGACCGTGCCCAACAATTTGAAAACCGCACTCCCAAGCAGACGGGTTCCGCCCTCGCCTGGTATCTCAAGGCCCGCCACATCTATCCGCGGAGCCATCTCGCGGAGACCGGCATCAAGCGGCTGCTCGATGACATCCTCGCCGAGGACACGCCCGAAACCGCCGGTCTGCTGCGGAATGTGCGGATGAACCGCAGCGGGCTGGCCATTGACCCAACGGCTGGCGATCCGACAATAGCAGGAGACTCCTATTATCGAAAGCGTCTTGACGGACGTAGGGATCGATTTTCGCAGGCGCGGGAGGACAATAACAGGAGGCTGAGCGACCTAACGCCGTTGGCGTAACAGATCCTGAAACGCGCGGTTCACGGATGGAGTCCTTGCAACATCCGCACCCACCGTCCACTGCCCCCCGTCAGCGCTCCTCTTTCCATCCTGGGGACGGTAGGGCTGGACCGCTGGGCCGGCCCTGACTGCCCTTGAGGGCGAGGTGAAAATAATGAGCGAATGGGAACGTGCTTTTCCACCACACCCGCAAGCGCAATGGGGTTCCCGATCGGGAATCATTATATGAAAAGCCTTCTGATCCTCGAAGAATATTCCCTATCGGTAACTTCTTTATTGCAATGTTCACAAGAACCCAATAGATTCCCGCTCAGGAATGAAGCAGATCACAGACACCCCATCCCTCGGCGAGACGATCCGCAGTGCGCGCAAGCGGCTGAAGGTGACCCAGAAGGATCTGGCGCTCGCCACTGGCACGGGGCTGCGGTTCATCATCGACTTGGAAAAGGGCAAGCCCACCTGCCAGATTGGCAAAGTCCTGGAAATCGTCCGCACACTCGGGCTCCGGCTGCAAATCCACGACTCATGAAACGGTTGGCGGTTTATCTCAACGAAGCCCGGGTCGGGGTTCTCACCGATGGTGACGAGCCGGTCTTCGCCTATGATGCCGGCTGGCTGGCGGATGGCGCGGCCTATCCGCTCTCGCGGCGGCTGCCGTTGCAGAGCGAGCCTTTCTCGGGGCGGGTGGTCCAGGTTTTTTTCGCCGGTCTGCTGCCGGAGGCGGAGCCGCGTGACCGGATCGCCTCGATTTTGGGGATCAGTGCCGGCAATGATTTCGCCCTGCTCGAACGGATTGGCGGCGAATGCGCGGGCGCGGTCTCCCTGCTGCCTGAGGAAACCCCGCCACCATCCTCGGGCGGCGGACGCCTGCGCTGGCTGGATGAAACCGAGCTGGCAACCATCCTCGAAGCGCTCCCGCGGCAACCCCTGATGGCCGGGGAGGATGGCGTCCGGCTGTCGCTGGCGGGTGCCCAGCTCAAGCTGCCGGTGGTGCTTGCCACGGCGCACCCGGCGGCGGAGCCACGCGTGGCGCTGCCGCTGGATGGCACTCCCAGCACCCACATCATCAAACCGGAACCCACCCGCTTTCCCGGCCTGGTCGCCAACGAGGTCTGGTGCCTCGCGCTCGCCCGCCGGCTCGGACTGGAGGCGGCGGAGGCGCGGTCGCGCACCATCGGGCAAACCCCCTGCCTCATCGTGAAACGCTACGACCGCCAGTCTGCGGCTGGCGAACCGGTGCGGCGCTTGCACCAGGAGGACTTCTGCCAGGCCATGGGGTTCCCGCCGGCCCGCAAATACCAACAGGAGGGCGGCCCCTCGCTGCGGGATTGCTTCGCGCTGATCCGCGATTGGTCCTCGGCACCGGTGCTCGACATCGTCCGCCTGCTGGATGCGGTGATCTTCGCGGCATTGACCGGCAATGCGGACGCCCACGCGAAAAACCACTCCTTCCTCTATGCCGGCGGCACCCGGCGCATGGCCCCACTGTATGACCAGGTCTGCACCCTCGCCTGGCCGGAACTCTCCACCTCCCTGTCGATGAAAATCGGCAGCGCCGGAACCTTGGCGGAAGTTTCTCCCGAACACTTCAAGCAACTCTCCGCCGAAGCCCGCCTCGGCTGGCCCATGGTGCGCGAGCGCCTGGCAAACCTTTGCGCGAAAATGATAGAATCCATCCGGCGCGATGAAATCCCCACCGCTCCCGAAACCGCAGGCAGCGGACCCGCAAATCTCATCCTCCCACGGGCCGAACGAATGCTGCGGTTGATGAAGGAATGAGCTGGAGGAAGCCCTATTAATCAGAGGAGACTCCTATTATCGAAAGCATCTTGACGCGTCTTGACGGACGGGCGTAGGGATCGATTTTTTCGGTGTCGCCCAGGCGCAGGCGCAGGCGCGGGAGCATGGCTCTTTTCCTCGCACCGCCATGAATTTGGCTCACTCCGCAAGGCCGAGTTTGGTGCGGAGGGTGTCGATTTCGGCGGAGAGTTCGCCCCAGCGGGAGTAGCTGGTTTCGAGGGCCTGGGTGACAGTTTCGACGGCGTTGGACGTTTCGCGGAGGAGGTTGGGATCGGCGATGCAGGCGTCGCTGGACAGATGTTGGGTCAGGGTGACCTGGGCGGCTTCGAGTTCGGCGACCTTGGCTTCGAGCGCGGCCAGTTCCGACTCCCGGGGCTTGAGGGTTTTCGAGCGCAGTTCACGGGCCTCGGCCTCGATCCGGCGCTGGTCCTTGCGGGACAGGCCGCTGTGAGTGGCAGTTGCCGCGCCGGTGGTGGTGGGGCGGGCGGGCACGCGGCGGGCGGCGGCGAGGGCTTGGTCGGCGGCGGATTTTTCGATATAGTAGGAGAGGTTGCCGTGATAGAGCGAGGGCTGGCGGCCGGCGCGGAACTCGAGGGTCCTGGTGACCAGCGGATCAAGGAACGCGCGGTTGTGGGAAACGATCAGCACGCTGCCGGGATAGTCGATGAGCGCACGCTGCAGCACCTCCTGCGATTGCATGTCCAGATGGTTGGTCGGCTCGTCGAGGATGAGGAAATTGGCGGGCGTGAGCAACATGCATACCAGCGCGACCCGCGAGCGCTCGCCGCCGGAAAGCACCCCCACCCGCTTGAACACGTCGTCACCGCGAAACAGGAAACAACCTAACAAACTTCGGGCATGCGGCATGCTCTCGCGCGAGGCGGACTGCTCGACGGTTTCCAAGACGGTTAGATCGGGGTCCAGTTCGTCGGAGTGGTTTTGGGAGAAGAAGGCGGGGGCCACCTTGTGGCCGAAGCTGTGGGTGCCGGCGTCGGGTGCCTCGCGGGCGGTGATGAGGCGGCAGAAGGTGGACTTGCCCGCGCCGTTGGGGCCGACGATGGCGATCTTTTCGCCCTTGTTGATCTCGAAATCAAAGCCGCTGAAGACCTGGAGCGTGCCATAGTGCTTGGCGACGCCTGCGAGTTTGGCCACCAGGTGACCGGAGGCTGGCGGCGGCGGGAACTTGAATTCCACCACTGCATCGTCCTGCTCGGGCGCGGGGATGCGCTCGATCTTGGCCAGGAGCTTGATGCGGGATTGGACCAGCGTCGCCTTGTTGGCCGAGGCGCGGAAGCGGTCGATGAAGCGCTGGGACTCGGCGATCTCGCGCTGCTGGGAGGTGTATTGCTTGAGCAGGATGTCCCGGCGGAGGACTGACTCGCGCTCGTAGTAGGAGAAGTTGCCGGCATACTCCTCGGCGCGACCGTGATGGAAGGCGATGGTGCGGGTACACAGCGTGTCGAGCAAACAGCGGTCATGCGAAATGAGCAGGATCGCGCCGGGATAGTTGATGAGGTATTGCTCAACCCACAGTTGGGTGTCGAGGTCGAGATGGTTGGTGGGCTCGTCCAGCAACATCACCTCCGGCTCCTGCAAAAACAACTTGGCCATGGCGATGCGCATCTGCCAGCCGCCCGAAAACTCCGCACAATCCCGCGTGAAGTCGCTTTTCTGAAAGCCAAGCCCCTGGAGGACCGACTCGATGCGCGGCTTCATCCGCTCGGGGTTGGTGGCATCGAGCTGGAGTTCCAGGCCGCCGATTTCGTCCAACATCTCGGCGTAAGGCGAGGAGCGGGGGTCAAGTTTGGTGAGTTCGCGCGAGAGGCGTTCGACTTTCTCGCGCAGGGCGACGGCCTCACCGAAGGCCAACTCGGTTTCCATCCACAACGAGCGGCCGCTAACATGGATGCCCTCCTGCGGCAGGTAGCCGATGCGGGTGCCCTTGGGGGCGTGGATGGCCCCGGCGCTGGGCGGGAGGATGCCGGCGAGGCATTTCATGAGCGTGGTCTTGCCCGCGCCGTTGTGACCGGCGAAGGCAATGCGTTCCCGTGCTTGCACGGAAAACGCAAGATCACTGAAAAGCACGCGAGCACCAAACTCGACGCGCAGCGATTGGACTGAAATCATCGGAGGCGGAGGTTGCACCCTCCGGCGCAGAGGTCAACGCTAGAGATGGGGGCTGTCGGGCGGGGGGTGATCGCATTGGCATTGAAATTCCTGGCGGCCATGCCGAGGGCGGCGGCCATCCGGACCACCGGCAGCCGCCCGCTCCACGAACGCTTCGAGCGTGCAGGCATCCCACTGCCATGGGTGTTCGAGGTCTTCGTCCACCGCAAGCGGGCGGAGATGACTCCCGGCGAAATCGTCGCCGACGGCATGCCCAACCAAGGCCGCCAGACCCGTGAATGGCCGGACTTTGGCTGCTCCTGAGCAATAAAAGCCGCCACCGGACGCCGCGCACTGCCTCACTGCCCCCGCAGCGTCGCCGCCAAGGCTGCGGTGAGCGGGCTGAGCAGCAGCGCGGGAAACAGCCCGAGGGCGATGAGCAAAACCGCCGGCACGGTCATCGCCAAACGGTGGGACATGGGCAGCGCCAAGGCTGCCGAGTCCGCCGCCTCTCTGACCAAGGCCTGCTTCAGCACCATCAGATAGTAATATAATGAAATGGCACTCATGATGGCCGCCAGGCCAACCAACCAGGTGAGACCCGGGATGCCATGGGTGGTGGACTCGGCCATCGCCGCGCTGAACATGGCAAATTTCCCGACAAATCCCGCCAGCGGTGGCAGGCCGGCCAACGATGTTAGGAACACCAGCAACGCCACCGCCTGCAACGGCGAACGCTGGACCAGCCCGGCGAAGGAACCCAGCGAGTCGTCACCGCGGTCGCGCTCGACGGCGGCAGTCACCGCCAGCGCCCCGAAGGTCGCCAGCCCATAGACCACCACATAGAACAAGGCGGCCCCGGACGAAGTGGTGCCGTTGGCCGCGAGCGCCACCAGCAGATAGCCGGTGTTGGCCACCGCCGAGTAGGCGAGCAAGCGGCGCACGCTGCTTTGGGCGAGCGCGAGGACGTTGCCGAAAACCATCGAAACCGCAGCCAAGGCCCCAAGCCAGAGTGACCAACCCGGTTTCATGGCACCCCATGCGGCCGACCCCGCCACCACCTCGAAGCCCATCATCAACAAGCGCACCAACACCAACACCCCGACCGCTTTGGAGGCCGCCGCCACCACGGCCACACTGGTGGCCGGCGCTCCTTGATAGACATCCGGTGCCCAGTAGTGAAACGGCACCGCCGCCAGCTTGAAACCCAGGCCCACCACCACCATCACCAGTCCCACCACGGCAAAGGGCGGCAACGGCCCGGCATTGAGCGCGGCCGCCATGGCCGACAAAGTGAGCGGGTGGCAGAAGCCGTAAAGCAGACTCAGTCCAAACAGGAAAAACGCCGCCGAGACGCCCCCAAACAGAAAGTATTTCAACGCCGCTTCCGCCGCCTTGGCCGTGCGCGAGAACCCGGCTAGAAGATAGAGCGACAAACTCGCCAGTTCGAGCGCGACAAACAGGAACAACAGATGAGTGGTGCCAACCGTCAGCAGCAAACCGGTTAGAGCAAACAACAACAGCGCGTGAAACTCGCCCGGTTGCCCAATCTCATTGCGGGCCGGCGGCAGCAGCACCGCCAATAACCCCAAGCCCAGCACCACCGCCTTGAACAAGCGGGCCAGCGGGTCCATCACCAGCAACGCAGTCCCGGACGCGTAGTTCGGCGGGATATAATACAAGGCCGCGCAGGCACCGGCGATGCCCAGCGCGGAAATCGCGATGGTCACATCGATCGCGAGCGGACGGTTGGTTTTCGCCTCGACGGCCACGGCCACGCCGAGCAGCAGCAACGCCGTGATAACCAGCACGGTCTCCGGCAGCAGTTGGATGAATAATGCGTTGTAATTCACGGCAGGGAAAGGATCGAGTGGAACAAAGGAGAACGCAGACCGTCATCTATCAACGTCACCCACGGCAGCGGATAGACGCCGATGGCCAGCGAAAACGTGAGCAACAACGCCATGGCGGAAATTTCCGGCCAGGTCAGCGGCGGCAACATCGGCGCGGGTGCGTCGGCGGCATTTCTAACCGGGAAGAACGCGCGGTGCATGGCCCGCAGCGAAAAGGCCCCGGTGACAATAATGCCGAACGCCACCGGCAAAATCAACCAAGGATCGGATTGCCAAACGCCGATGCCGATGGAAAGCTCGGCCACAAAGCCGCTGAAGCCCGGCAAGCCCATCGAGGCCGCGGTGGCCAGCGTGAAGGCAAGCGCCGCGCCCGGCAACGTGCGCCACAAATCGAAGGCCTGCAGTGCGGTTAGATCGCGGGTGTGCGTGCGTTCGTAAACGACCCGTCCGGCGATGCCGAAGAGCAATCCCGCGACGATGCCGTGGGAAATCATTTGCAGCATCGCGCCGCCCAAGCCCCAGAGGGTGGCCGTGGCCATCCCCAACAAAATGAACCCCATGTGGCTCACACTTGAATAGCCGATCACAAACTTCAAATCCTTCTGGGTCAGCGCGGTGAGCGCGCCATAGATGATGCCGACCACCGCGAGCCCGGCGATTACCAGACGCCACGCGACAAACCCCTGCGGAAACAACGGCATCGCCACACACAACGCGCCATACGCACCCAACTTCATCACCACCCCGGCCAGCAACATCGAGGCCGCGGTCGGTGCCGCCACGTGGCCGGTGGGCGCCCACGTGTGAAACGGCCAAATGCCCGCCAACACCCCGAAGCCAAGGAACAAGATCGGGAATGCCCAGATCTGCAAGGACGGAGCATACTTCACGCTGGCCAGATAATCGAGGTCGAAGCTGGTGCCGCCGGCCGCCGCATAAGCGACCACCAGACCTATCAGAATCAGTGCGCTCGACCCGATCGAATAGAGCGTGAGTTTCATCGCGCCATACTCGCGGTTGGTGGAGCCCCAAATCGCGATTAACATGTATTTGGGCAGGATCACCGTTTCATAAAACACAAACAACAGAAACGCATCGCGGCTGAGGAACACGCCATAGACGCCGCCGATGATCGTCATGAAAAACGCGAAGAACGCCCGCGGCCGCTGCGTGACATTCCATGAGAACAACACCCCCGCAATGGCCACCAGACCTGTTAGCAACAACAGCGTCAGACTCAAGCCGTTGGCCGCCAGATGAAAGCGAATCCCCAATTCGGGAATCCACGGCTGGTCAAATGACCACGCCACGGCATCCGGATGTTGCAGTTTTGTCAGACAGGCGGCGGCTGCGGCCAGCGCCCCGATGATGGATGCGGCCAGTGCAATGACCCGTGCCAACCCGGCGGAGCGGGCGGGCAGCAGGAGCACTAACAAGGCCCCGGCAAACGCGGAAATAAGGGTCCAGGCGGGAGTCATGGCATAATGCGGAGGAGATCGAGAAGCCGTGCGGTGTCGGCATTGAGACAATGAAGGAGGACTGGGGGCCACAGCCCGGGAATGATGATGAGGGCGATGGCCGGGGCGAGAATCCAGCGTTCACGGGATGTTAGATCGGGCCACTTGGCGCAGGCCGGGTTGAGCGGACCATGGAACACCAAGCGCACCATGCGCAGGAAAAACACCGCGGTGAGCAACAACCCGATGACCGAGACCGCCGCCGCCCACGGCACCAAGGCAAACACGCCGGTGAACATGAGGAACTCCCCAACAAATCCGCTCAAGCCCGGCAACCCGAGCGAGGCGAAGATGGCCATGCCCATCAAGCCGCATAACACCGGGGCACGCGAGCGCAGGCCGCCGAAGTCCGCCAGCGTGCGGGCACCGCCGCTGCGTTGTTCCATCAGTCCGATGCAGAAGAAGATCGTGCTGGCGATGATCCCGTGGTTGAACGCCTGCAGGATCGTGCCGGAGATCGCCGCGGCGTGGGCACTGCGGTCGGTATGCACTGCGGCGGCGGCCACCACGGCCATCGCGCAATACCCGAGATGATTCACTGATGAATAGGCGAGGATGCGTTTCAAATCGCGCTGGGCCAGCGCCGCGACCGCTCCTAACAAAACAGTCGCCACCGCCAGCACCATCAGGCTCGGCGCCAACGCCGGCAACACCTCCGGGAAGATCGGCAGCAGAATCCGCAACAGGCCATACACCCCCATCTTCGAGAGCAGGCCGGTGAGCAACATCGTCACCGGTGTGGGCGCTTCGGCATAGGCCGCGGGCAACCACGCGTGGAACGGGAACACCGGCAGTTTCACCGCCAGCCCGAGGAACACACACACCGCCACCGAACCTAACAAAAATTGCCCGCTGTGGCCCGTGGCCACGAAGGTAGCGGCCAATAGCGGGACCAGTTGGTGGTTGGCGGCGAGGTCGGAAAGCTTGGAGAAATCCATGGTGCCCGTCGCGAGTTGCAGCGCCAGGAATCCTAACAACATGAACACGCTGCCGCCCAGCGTCATGATGAAAAACCGCAATGCGGCACGCGGCGCGCCTGCCCCGCCCCACAGGCGGATGAGCAGATAGGAAGGAATCAGCGTCATTTCCCAACACAGGAACCACGGGACAAAATGCCGCGCCGAGAACACTCCGAACAACATGCCCTCCAACACCAGGATCAACGCGCAGTACCCGCGCCCGCCCTGGTCAAGCCGCACCGAAGCGGCCAATGCAAACAAGGTGACCAGACTGGTGAGCAACAAGAACAACCACGACGTGCCATCCACCGCAAAGCGCAGCGAGATCCCGGCATCCGGCAGCCACTCGGATTCCCACTCGGCAAGCACGCCGGTGGCCGGAAATGCCTGGTGCGAGCCGATGAAGACGACCAGCACCAATGGCACCAACGCCCAGATGATGGCCAGGTGCTTGGCGCGTGAGTTGCACAATCCCGACCAGCCGCCGAGGATGGCCGCACCTAACAATGGAATCAATAGCAGTGAAAGTAACAACATGGCGGAGTTATGCGATGAGCCAGAAGTAAAGGATGAGCAGCACGGACGCGCCGAGACCGATCGCGCGGAGATATGCCTGCGGCCGTCCGGATTGGGCTTCGGAGGCGGAGTCCGCGCTGTCCTGCAGGCCGGCACATACCTGGTTGAAGCCGTCGTTGAGGCCCTTTTCATCGGCGGTGCCGGTCCAGCGACCAAACATCTTGATGAAGCCTTCGGTCAAGGCCATCAGAGGCACGAAGAATCGGCGCTCGAGCCCGTCCACCACCCTGCCCAGCACCGCCAGCGGCGCGATGATGTATCTGTCATAGGTGGCATCGAAACGCATGCCATCGCCGAGGAACTTCCATACGCCACCCAGTTTGCCTTCCAGCGGGTCCGGCGTGCGGCTGTCGCCCGAGGGATTGCGATAGACCAGCCATGAAGCAGTCACACCCACGGTGACAATCACCAGGGACAAGCCGATCAGTTTGAGGGATTCGGGTTTTGCCAAGGCCCCCGCATCGAATCCTGCGGTCTCACCTTTCAACCACTCCTCAAACCATGGCCACATCGGCGTGCCGATGAAAAGCAACAACACCGCGCCTGCGGCCAACACGAACAGCGGCACCAGGATGACCGGCGGGCTCTCGTGCGGATGGGAAACTCCGGGGACACGCGGCTTGCCGAAAAACACTAACAATGCCTGGCGCGTCATGTAAAATGCCGTCAGCAGGGCCGCCGCCACCGCTAACAGGAACGGCCCGTGGCCGCCGGGCCAGATTTCCGCGCTGTGGAGCACGGCTTCCTTGCTCCAAAACCCGGAGAACACAAACGGGAAGCCGGCCAGCGCCATCATGCCGATGGCATAAGTGATGAATGTTTTTGGCATCGCGCGGGCGAGTCCGCCCATGCGGCGGATGTCCTGTTCGTCATGGCACCCATGAATCACCGAACCGGCGGAGAGGAATAACAAGGCCTTGAAAAACGCATGCGCGATCAAATGAAACATCGCCGCCGCCACTCCGCCAGTACCCAGCGCCACCATCATGAACCCAAGCTGCGAAACCGTCGAGTAGGCCAGAATGCGCTTGATGTCATTCTGCCCGAGCGCCACGCAGGCGGCATACAACGCGGTGATTCCGCCGATCCAGGCGGTGGCGCTCAACGGCAGCCCGGTGATGCCGCTGTTCATGAAAATCGGATGGGTGCGGGCCACCAGAAACACGCCGGCGGCAACCATGGTGGCAGCGTGGATCAGCGCGGAGACCGGCGTCGGGCCTTCCATCGCATCCGGCAACCAGGTGTGCAACGGCACTTGACCCGACTTGCCCATCGCTCCGACCAACAACAGCAACGCCGCCGCCGCCGACACCGTCAGACCGCCGACGGTGGTGATGCCCGCCAGCGACTTGAGCACCCCGGTCTCTAACAGACCGTGGCCGTGATCGAAAAACAGCAGCGTGCCGGCCTGGCCGTAAAGCCAGATCATGCCGAGGAAAAACGCCATGTCACCCACGCGGGTGGTGATGAATGCCTTCTGCGCGGCCGCCGCGGCGGAGGGTTTTTCATAATAGTATCCGATGAGCAGATAGGAGGCGAGACCGACCAATTCCCAAGCCATGAACAACAGCAACAAACTGTTGGAATAGACCACCAACAGCATCGCGCCGGAGAACAGCGAGAGAAAACAGAAGAAGCGCCCGAAGCGGGCCTCACCCTTCATATATCCGGTGCTGTAGAGGAAGATCCAGAACGCCACAAACGAGACCATCGCGCCCATGGCCGCACTCAGCGGGTCTAACACCAAACCCACTTTCAACACCACATCCCCGAAGCTGAACCAGGTGCTGGCGGTGTCCAAGTGAAACGCGCGGTCATGCGCCGGAGCCAGCGTGCAGGCCAAGGCCGCCAGTGCGATCACGCCGGACACCAACAAGGCCCCGAGCGCGAGCCACGAGGCCTGCCGGCCCATCCGGTCCGGCATGAACGCGGTAATGCCACCCGCCAGCAGCGGCAACAGCGGCACCACCCAGAGCAGGAACGGAAGATAAGGAATAAGCGCGTCAGCCATGGAGGGAATCGAGGCGGTTGAGGTCGGTGGTGCGGGTGTGACGGAAGACCATCAGGATGATGGCCAGCCCCACCGCGGCTTCGGCAGCCGCAATCGCGATGGAAAACAACGCGAACAGCGGACCGGTTAGAGCGGCGTCCGGCGGGCCATAACGCCAGAAGGCGATGAAATTGAGATTAGCCGCGTTGAGCATGAGTTCGATGCCGACCAGGATCAGAATGGCATTGCGACGGGTGAGCACGGCTAACAGACCGAGCGTGAACAGCAACGAGGAAAGCGTGAGCAACAGGGGGAGGGGAGTCATCGGCTGGCAGGAGGTTCGGGTTTGTTACCAGGATCGCGGGCAAACAACGCGGCTCCGATCAGCACGGCGGTTAGCAACACGCCCACCGCCAGCACCGCCGGAACCGCGTTGGTAAACAGTTCTTGGCCCACTGCATTGACGGGCAGCACCGGAATGGAAACCTCCGCAACCTCAGGCGGCAGCCCTTTGGAAAACGCATAGAGCAGCATGCCCGACACCGGAGCCACGCAGGCGAGACCCCACGCCACGGCCCGCGGCCGGCGGCCGATTTCCGCCGCTTCATCGCCCGGACGGGTGATCAACAGCGCGAAGACAATCAAGATGGCCACGCCACCGACATAGACCATGAACTGGACCAAGCCGATGAACTCCGCACCCATGGTCAGATAGAGCACGGCGATCAGCGCCAGCGCCAGCGCCAGCAACAAGGCCGCGTGGACCGGACGCGCCTTCCACACCGCACCCAGCGCGGCAAGCAGGATCAACGGGGATAAGATCAACAAGGGAATCATTATATATTGATAGATCGGTTTGAAACCACGGATTACGCGGACTACACGGATTAAGATAGGATTGGAAAAACCAACATGATCGTTTGCCGACCGAGAGAAAAAATCATGTTTTGAAATTCATTCTTCATTCCGTGTAATCCGTAAAATCCGTGTAATCCGTGGTTAAGAAAAGGTTGTATGGTTCATCAAACTTCGATTGCGAAAAATCATTCGGCGAAGGTGTAGCGGCGGATGGCCGGCGCCATGCGGCGGTTGAAGAGCACGGTGAGGATGATGAAGGGAATCAGCAGGATCGCGGAGCACAGCAGCCAACCGAGCACGCCCTTGCCCGAATACTGCCAGATGGCGGCCACCGGCAGTGTGAGCAGCGAGATGGGAATTAGGCCGAGCCAGGCAAAGCGCATCAATTGGTCGATGCGCACCCGCGGAAACGTGCCGCGAATCCACAGGAAGACGAAAATCACCACGGCGAGTTTGCCGAAAAACCAGAGCCACGACGGCACACTATCCAGACCGGGCAAGGGGGCCTGCCACCCGCCGAGGAAAAGCGTGATGCCCAGCCCGGAAATGGCAAACAGCCCGAGATATTCACCCATGAAGAACAGCGCGTATTTGAACCCGGAATACTCGGTCATGTGCCCCGCCACGATTTCCGACTCGCCTTCCGGCAAGTCGAACGGGCAACGGTTGGCTTCCGCGATGGCGGCAATCATGAACACCATGCCCGCCACGAAACCCCAGGGTGTTAGGATGTTCCACTTGGGAATGAAGCCAAGGGAAAACTCCGCCTGCGCATTCACAATGGCGGACAGCGACAGCGTGCCGGACAGCATCACCACGCTCAACGCGGAAATCATCAGCGGCAGTTCATAACTCACCATCTGTGAGATTGCCCGCATCGCGCCGAGCATCGGGAACTTCGAGCCGCTGGCCCAACCGGCGATGAACACCGCAAGCTCCGTCATCGCGCCCACCGCGAAAAAGAACAACATGCCGAGTTCCAAGGGCACCGGGATCCACTCGCGGCCGTATGGAATCACGCCCAGCGCGAGGATTGATGGAACCACAATCATTACCGGGGCCACCAGATGCAGGAACCACTCGGACTTCGTCGGCACGATGTCTTCCTTGGTCAGCATCTTGATCCCGTCGGCCACCGGTTGGAGAATGCCGAACGGACCCGCGCGGTTCGGGCCGAGGCGGTTCTGAATGCGGGCCAGCGTCTTGCGCTCGATCAGCGAGAGCAACGCAAAAGCAGTTAGGAAAACCGCGACCACGGTGGCGGCGGCGGCGACGAGCGAGCCGAGCGACACCAGCCAATCCGGAGCCTTGAGGGCTTCCAGTGCCATTTCCACCAGGCGTTGCGGCAGCCGCGGCAGCGATTCACCCCTTAACAGCGGCTGTTCGGTGGTTCCCGCCAACCCCAGCGTCGGGAATGCGATCATCAGCAAGGCGATCAACGCGGGCACTCTCATGCGCCGGCTCCTTTCTGTGGCTCCTCTTTGGCTTTCAATTCCTTGGGTTCCTTTTCCAATTTGGCTTTGGCTTCCTTGGCGGCTTGGGCGGCGAGTTTCTTGTCCTCCTCGGCCTTGCGGCGGGCCGCGACCTCGGCGGCTTGCAGCGGGCGGAGTTTGGCGTGGTAGTCGGTCGAGCGGGCGAGGCGCTCCTTATGGAAAAGCAAATCGCCGAAACGATTGTCGGTGGCCAACTCGTACTCGCCATCCATATAGATCGAATCAAACGGGCAAACCTCCGCGCAGATCCCGCAGTTCATGCACACCGAAACATCGATGTCAAACACCTTGGGGCGTTTGAGCGACTTGCCGTTTTCATCACGGTCCAACACGATGTAGATGCACTGCGGCGGACATTCCTTCTCGCAAATCGAACATGCCGTGCAGCGCAGCCCGGCCATGGCCTCATCCCCATCATAGACGAGGAACGGGAAGTTGCGGAAGTTCGGGCTGATCGGGGCGCGTTCCTCGGGATACTGCACGGTGGTCATCCGCTCCTTGCGGTAATAACTTTGCAGCATGTTGAGGCCGGTCACTGCCAGGCCCTTGAGCAGGCCGATGCCGGGCACCGCCCAGCGGGTCGGCGGCGGCGGGCTGGAGTCGCGGGTGGTGGGTGCGGGAGAGTCCATGAATGGCTTATCTATCAACTTCGCCGAGGACGATATCGACGCTGCCGAGGATGATGACCACGTCCGCGAGATCGAGGCCGAGACACATGTCTTCGAGCAAGGTCAGATTGATGAAACTCGGCGGGCGGATGCGGTAGCGGTACGGATTGGTCGAGCCGTCGCTGATGAGGTGGAAGCCGAGTTCGCCCTTGGGCCCCTCGAGGCGGGCATAGGCCTCGCCGATGGGCGGCTTGAAGTTGCGGATCTTCGCCTTCGGATGGATGAAGGGGCCTGCCGGCAGTTGGTCCAGCGCCTGGCGCAGGATCGCGAGCGACTCGCGCGCTTCCAGGAAGCGGATCATCAGGCGGTCATAGCAATCGCCGGTTTCACCTAACGGCACACGGAACTTGAAGCGATCATAGATGCCATAGGGATCGACCTTGCGGATGTCATAGTTCACGCCTGCCGCCCGCAGCATTGGGCCGGTGACACCGCCGTTGATGAGGGCTTCCTTGGATAGCGCGCCGACATTCTGCGTTCTGGCGATGAGGACTTCATTGCCAATGATGAGAGCTTCCAATTCATCGAGGAAGGCGGGAAATTCATTGACCAAGTCGCTGGCCTTGGCCGCCCAGCCGTCGGGAAGGTCGTTGCGACAGCCGCCGAAACGCATGAAATTCGACATCATCCGCGCGCCGGTCAGGTCCTCGAACAAATCGAGGATCTTCTCGCGCTCGCGGAAGGCATACATCAGTGCGGACCCCCAGGCCCCCATGTCGCCAAGGAAGAATCCGACAAACGCGGTGTGATTGATGAGGCGGGTCAGCTCGGCGGTGATCACGCGCATGTACTCGGCACGCTCCGGCACCTCAAGGCCGGCGAGTTTCTCCACCGCCTGGGCGTAGGCCCAGTTGTTGGTGAGCGGGCAGATGTAATCGAGCCGGTCGGTGAACGGCATCGATGAGAGATAGGTGAGGCCTTCAGCGATTTTCTCGTGATTGCGGTGCAGGTAGCCGAAGACCGGCTTGAGGCTGACGACGGTTTCGCCGTCGAGCACCACGTTCATGCGGAACACGCCGTGGGTGGAGGGATGCTGCGGGCCTAACGAGACGTGCAGCAATTGGTCCGCGTCCAACTCCGGCACAGCGGCAGGGTTGGCGGCAAGCGGCATGGACGGGTCGGAAATCATTCGGGTGAACTCAGTTGGAAACCACGGCTTGCACGGATGTTACGGACTATATGATTCACGGCTTGGCGGGGTAATGCTGTTGGGCCTTTGCCAGCACGGCATCGTGGGGGGTGGGTTCGTATTGGTAATCGTCCGGCGCCACGTAATCCTTGCGCAACGGATGGTCCTGGAAATCATCCCACATCAGAATCCGGCGCAGGTCGGGATGCCCCGAGAAAATCACTCCGAACAAGTCGAAAATCTCCCGTTCCTGAAAC
The DNA here is from genome assembly GCA_026397725.1 of Verrucomicrobiota bacterium. Taxonomy (GTDB): domain Bacteria; phylum Verrucomicrobiota; class Verrucomicrobiia; order Verrucomicrobiales; family Akkermansiaceae; genus Luteolibacter. The sequence goes on from JAPLUI010000180.1 coordinate 29,626, forward strand.
TCGGCGCTGCGATAGACGGCCACCACCGAAGGGACGAACACTTGCGCTTGGCGGTCACCGGTGCGAACGCGCAACACCACCGGGCCGACCCGGCGGGCCGTGGAGTATAGATGATAGACCACTTCGAGAAAACCGGCCGCGGCGGCGGGCGTTGCCTCGAGCGGCACGGCCACGGCGTCCGCTGTGACGGGCTCCGGCCAGTCCACGCCGGTGACGTTGGTGAGAAGATCGAAGTCGAGGTCCGGGGTGTCACGGAGGCAGCGGCAGACTGCGACGAGGTCTGCGGGCGCGACGAGCAGCGAATCCTGGCCGGCGGGACCGGGGTTGCGGCGGTGGGCCACCGTGGCGGCAGGCAGGCTCGCCCGCAGGCGGCTGAGGATGGCGGCGGTGTCAGGCGTCATGATTCGCTGGCTGCACGGGTGATGAGCGGCGGACTCCACACGTCCGGGTTGAAAGTGGGCTCAAGATCGTGGGCACCGTATTCCGGCACTGGCAGGTCGCCCGGGCCCTTGGGGTCGGCGTGCCGGGCGCGGGTCCTGCCCATGAGCTTTTCCTTGGCGATTTTCTCCCGCAGCGTGAGCAACCCGTGCAGCAGGGCCTCCGGCCGCGGCGGGCAGCCGGGAATCGAGACGTCCACCGGGATGAAGCGGTCGATTCCTTTGAGCACGTTGTAGCCGTCCTTGAAGGGACCGCCGGAAATCGCGCAGGCACCCATGGCGATGACGTATTTCGGCTCGGCCATCTGGTTGTAGAGGCGGACGACCTGCGGGGCCATTTTCTTGGTCACGGTGCCGGCCACGATCATCAGGTCTGCCTGTCGCGGCGAGGGGCGGAACACCTCGGCACCGAAACGGGCCATGTCGTATTTCGCCATGGTGGCGGCGATCATTTCGATGGCGCAGCAGGCGAGACCGAATTGCAGCGGCCACAGCGAACTGGCGCGGCCCCAATTGATCAGGCTCTCGAAGGAAGTGACATGCACTCCCTGAGATTTCAGGTCTTCCGCCAGTGTTGGGTCAATCGCCATGCGTCTCGAATCGGTTCTTGTGGTTGGTGTTGCAGCTTGTCGGGTGTTTGCTCCAGGCCCATCCCAAACCCTCGTCAAGCAGCAGCAAGCAAGCCATGACCGCGACTCCTGATCCGATGAATAAGACCGAAAATTGCGGCTGCCGGGGGAAGCAAACGGATGAGTGCCCCGGCACGCAACAAAAATCCACCGTCGCACACGGATTCTTGGGACGGCGGGGTGGGCCGGCGCATGGTCGCCTGCTTTCGCTGCTGCCACAGGATCCTTGGGGCACATTCGCCGTGATGGTGCCGGAAATGGGCATGAGACCACCCCATCCACAACCTCCCGACACCCGAGCACTGCCCCATCCGAAAAACACCTCGGAAAAAATCATGCGATTGGCGGATTCTGCTGGGGATTACTCTTGGCAAAGCGGTTCGGAAGGCTATTTTCGCGCTTGAGAGGATGTTTCATGAATCTGAAGACCACCCCCGTTTTTCGGCATGATCCCGCTAGGCCACCGCCCCGGTCGGCCCTGGGGTCGCGTTGTTCCTCTTTTTTCAGCTTGTCAGCTTTTGCCCGCTCACGCCCCCGGTTGCCCGCGCTGCGAGCCCCGCTTTCGCTTCCCCATGCACGCCAAACTCAGGAAGCAATTTCTTTGCAGTCACCCATCAACGGCCGAATCACATGCTAACCAACGAACGAGCCACCCGCACCGAGCGCCTGCTGCTGGTCGCCAACGAAATGATGACGGCTGCACGGACGGCCCCGAAGGGCAAAGGCATCGACATTATTGAGGTGGCATTGGCTACCGGCGGAACGATCGGATTATTGTCTGAATCGATGTTGGAATATGGCGCGAAAACCGGGTTGAGGTTCATTACCCGTGATGCGCTGGACATCCTTCATGCCGAAGCCATTGTGCTGATTGGAACCAAACCACAGCCTCACGGCTTGAATTGTGGTTATTGCGGATTTGATTCCTGCGACGCAAAGGCTCAATTTCCCGAGGTGCCATGTTCTTTGAATGCTGTGGATGTGGGCATTGCGATTGGCTCGGCTTGTGCCGTTGCGGCCGATCATCGGGTGGATAGTCGCGTGATGTTCTCGGTAGGACGCGTGGCGCTTGAATTGGACATGCTTCCCGGCTGCAATAACATCTATGGAATTCCAATAAGTTGTTCGTCCAAGAGTCCGTTTTTTGATAGAACGGCGACTTTGCCAACCAAGTGAGAGGTTTGATATTGAGGCAAGGAGTGCCCGGGGGAGCATGCCCGAATTCCGCTTCAACGGCCGGGTTGACAGCCGCCGCCCATCGCCCCATGGTCGGCCAGCTTTGTCCACCTATTCATGATCTTCAAGAGTCTCTGTCGCCACGCCGAAATCGGCGCGAATTCCTATTTGCTCGAAACCGCCACTGCCCGGATCGTGTTGGATGCGGGCATGCACCCGAAGCACGAGGGTGCCGAGGCCATCCCGCATTACGAAATGGTGGAGGACGGCAGCATTGATTCGGCAATCATCACCCATTCCCACCTCGACCATGTGGGAACCCTGCCGATTTTGCTGGAATTGCAGCCGCAGGCCAAGGTCTTTCTGTCTCAGGAGACTGCGGACCTCGCCTTGGCCTTGCTCCATAACTCGGTGAACGTCATGCAATCCAAGCGCATCGAGCTGGGCCTCGCCGAGTATCCGCTCTTTGAGCACCGGGACTTGGATGAACTGAGGAAATCCTTCGAGCGGCGCGGCATCGAACGCCCGTTTGACGTCGATGCGGGCGGCAGCATCCGCGCCACCTTTCATGATGCCGGACACATTCTGGGCTCCGTGGGCGTCACCCTCGAAGCCGAGGGCAAACGCATCCTCTACACCGGGGATGTGAATTTTGAGGACGCCACGCTGCAAAAAGGCGCGGTGTTTCCCGAGGTTCCGGTGGATGCCATCATCGTCGAGACCACCCGTGGCAACCATGCCAGGCGGCCGGATTACACCCGGGTGAGCGAGGAAGATGCCTTCGCCGAGGCGATCGACGGCGTGCTCGCCCGCAAGGGTTCGGTGCTCATCCCGGTCTTCGCCATCGGCAAGACGCAGGAAATCCTCGCAATGATCCATCGCTTCAAAAGGCAACACCTCATTCCGCGGAAAACCCCGGTTTATATTGGCGGCTTGAGCACCAAGATGACCCACATCTTCGATCACTTCAGCGCTGTTTCCCGCCGCAAGCTGCCCGGCTTTGAATTTCTGACCGACATGGAGATTGAAACCGGCACCCGCCGGAACCGCGGTCCCATCCCCTTTGTCGCCGGCTGCATCTACGCCCTGTCCAGCGGCATGATGACCGAGAAGACCGTATCTAACAACTTTGCCCGGCAGGGGGTGCTGGAGAACCGGCGCCACGGGCTGTTCTTCGTGGGTTACGCCGATCCCGCCTCCCCGGGCGGCCGCATCCGCGAGGCCAAGCCCGGTGACCAGGTCCTGCTCGATCCGGCCTATCCGCCGGTTCCGCTGCGCTGCGAAATGCGGATTTTCGATTTCAGCGGTCACTCCACGCGCGAGGCCATCGCTGATTACATCGAGAAAGTCCGTCCGAAGCAAGCCTTCCTCGTGCATGGGGATGAGCCGGCCATCGCGTGGTTTCGCCAGGAACTCACGCGGCGCCTGCCGGCTACGGAAGTCATCGTGCCGGCGCCCGGGGACGCGCATCGGATCTGAGCCGGCCCACGGAATTTCCGGCACGGATTGAGAAATCCGCGGCTGGCATGAAACACCGCTCGCCCCGGGCGAGTATCCAGCGACGCTTCACCGCACGATTCACCTTATGAAAACACCCCTGTTGCTAGCCACCCTTTGTGCCGGAGCCCTGCCTTGGCTCGGCGATTCCGTCCTGGCCGCGCCGAGCGCTGCCGCCAAACCATCCCTCAAGCAGGTCGGCCAGAGCCCGGTCAAGGTGTTCATCCTCGCCGGCCAGTCGAACATGGAAGGCGCGGCAGTGGTGGATCTAACGGGCAAGGATTACAACGATGGCCACGGTACGCTCGCCACCTTGCTGAGCGATCCGGTCAAGGGGCCGATGTTCAAGCATCTCCAGGATGCCGACGGCAAGTGGACGGTGCGCCACGACGTGTGGGACCGCTATCAGCGCGAGGGCGGGCCGCTGCTCGCCGGACCGCACGGGCTCGGGTTTTCGGTCTATGGCGATCCGCACCACTTCGGGCCGGAGTTGCAGTTCGGCCATGTGGTGGGAGATGGGCTGAGCAACCAGGTCTTGCTCATCAAGACGGCCTGGGGCGGCAAGAGCCTGGATGTGGACTTCCGGCCGCCCAGCTCGGGGGGGACGGTTGGGCCGTATTACACGAAGATGCTCGCGCAGGTTCGCGAGGCCCTGGCCAACCTGAAGACCGACTTCCCCGGCTACGACGGCGGCGGCTATGAAGTGGCGGGTTTCGCCTGGTGGCATGGCTGGAATGACTTCTGCGACGCCAAGGCGACCGCCGCCTATGAGAAGAATCTGGTCAACCTCATCCAGGATCTGCGCCAGGAACTGAAATCACCCAAGCTGCCGGTCGTGATCGGCGAATTCACCGGCCCGTGGCTGAAGGACGCCAAGGATTTGCCGGCGGCGGCGGTGGCGATCAGGAAGGCACAGGAAATCGTGGCGGCCAAGCCGGAGTTCAAAGGCACGGTGGGCTTTGTCCCAACCCGCGACTTTGTCCGCAAGCCCGAGGATTCACCGCACCCCGGCCACGGCCACCACGAATTCGGCAACGCGGAAACGTATTTCCTCGTTGGCGATGCCATGGGCAAAGCGATGCTGAAACTGCTGCCGAAGTGACCAGTGGTTAGAGAAGCCGCTGCAGCCGTTGCCATTTTCCCTGCCGGGCTCACAGGTCGAAGAAGCGTTTGGCCTTTTGGAAGAAGCCTTCCTGCATGGGGGAGTTGTGATCGCCGATGGAGGCGGCGAAGGCGCGGAGTTTTTCCTGTTGTTCGCTGTTGAGGCGGGTGGGTACTTCCACTTGAGCGCGGACGTGGAGATCGCCGCGGCGTTTGCTGGAGAGGGCCAGCATGCCCTTTTCGCGCAAGCGGAAAACCGTGCCGCCCTGGGTGCCGGCGGGGATTTTGATCGAGGATTGGCCATCCAGCGAAGGCACTTGCAGCTCACCACCGAGCGCGGCAACAGTGAACGGAAGGGGCACTTCACAGAACAGATCCGCCCCGTCCCGCTCAAACACATCGTGATCGCGGACGTGAAGGAAAACGTAAAGATCGCCCGCCTCGCCACCGCGCACCCCGGCATCGCCATTGCCGGAGGAACGCAGGCGGTTGCCGGTATCGACGCCGACGGGAATCCGCAGCTTGATCCGGCTGTCGCGCTGCACCCGGCCATCGCCGCGACAGGTGGGACAGGGGTCGGAGATGGTTGCGCCGGCACCGCGACACTCCGGGCAGGTGCTCTGTTGGATGAAGATGCCGGCTTGGCGGGCGACGACGCCGCGACCGCCGCAGGATTGGCAGGTCCTGGCGCCGCCGGAGCCTTTTGAGCCCTTGGAGCCACAGGTTTCGCAGGGGACGTTGCGTTCGATTTCGAGTTCCTTTTCCACCCCGCTGGCGGCTTCTTCGAGGGTGATTTCGAGGTCGTACCTGAGGTCGCTGCCGCGTTGTTTGCCGGAGCGTTGGCTGCGTCCGCCACCGAAGAACTCCTCGAAGCCGCCGCCGAAGGCACTGCCGAAGACTTGCGAGAACAAATCCATCGGGTCATGAAAGCCGCCGCCTCCGCCGCTGGCCATGCCGCCGGAGAAGGCGGCGTGACCATAGCGGTCATAGGCGGCCCGTTTGTCGGGGTCGCTGAGGGCTTCATACGCTTCCCCGAGTTCCTTGAACTTGTCTTCCGCGCTATGATCGCCCGGGTTTTTGTCCGGATGGTGTTGCACCGCGAGCTTGCGGTAGGCTTTCTTGATTTCATCCGCCTTGGCATCGCGGGAGACGCCGAGGATTTCGTAGTAGTCGCGTTTCTTGCCCATTGGCTCAGGGTTCCGCTCCTTCGGTTAGGGTTGCGGCAACGGGGGCGGGGAGTTTGGAGACGACGACGCCGGCCGGGCGCAGCAGGCGATCGCGCAGGCGGAACCCGCGGCGGGTCACGCGCAGGATGCGGCCTTCGTCGCCTGCGGCGCATTCCTCTTCAGCGACGGCGTCGTGGAGCTTGGGGTCGAAGGGTCCGGTGGTGGGGATTTCCTCGACGCCTTGGGAACCGAGGAACTCGTTGAGCTGGCGGCGGACCATGTCCATGCCGATGAAAATCATGGATTGTGGGTCATGGGCGGCGGCCTGCATGCCCATGTCGAAGTTGTCGATGACGGGGAGGAGTTCTTCGAGCAGGCGCTGGTTGGCGTAGCGGATGGCATCCTCGCGGTCGCGGGCGGTGCGTTTCCGGAGGTTGTCCATCTCCGCGGCGGTGCGCAGGGAGATTTCCTTCCACTTGGCGGCTTCCTGTTCCAGTTCGTCCCATGGGTCGAGGTCTGCGGCGGTGCCGGTGTTAGGTCCGGCGGCGAGGTCGATGGCGGTGGCGTCTGCGGGAATCTCAGGGGGCGTGGTGGGGTCGGCGGCGGCGTGCATGGCGGACAGGTGTAGCCACGGATGGGCTGACGTCAACCCTTGGCCGCAATTTTCGGGAATCGGTGGCGAACGTGGCGGGGGATTTGGGGGTGGTCCTTGAATCCGCTTGCCAAGGCCGGGGCGGGGGGGTAATTCCGCGAACCGTTTGCGCATTTGCAGATTCAGGTTTAGTCTTTATTCAACATCCGTTATGAAGTTGGCCGAGTTGCTCAGTCCTTGCCAGATTCTCCTCGACCTGCAGGCCGTGGAGCGTTGGGCGGTGATTGTGGAACTCGTGGAGTGCCTTGTCGCCAGCGGAAAATTGCCCGGCCCGCTGCGTGACGAGGTGCTTGAGGCCTTGAGAACCCGCGAGGAGCTGGTGAGCACCGGGATCGGTTCCGGGGTGGCCATTCCGCATGCGTTTTCGGGGCAGATCAGTCAGGTGGCGGCGGTGTTCGGGCGTTCCAAGACTGGAATCGATTTCGAGGCGCTCGATCAGACTTCGGTGAATTTCATCATTCTGTTCATTGTGCCGCAGGAAAATTACCCGATGCATCTGCATACCTTGTCGGCGATTGCCAAGATGTTCACCAGCAGCGATGTTCGCCGACGGCTTGCCGCAGCGGAAACCCCCTCGGACATTCTGGCCATTTTCCAGGCCAAGCAGCCCCGCTCGGCAACGGCCGGTCCTTGAGCCAACGCGATCCTTTCACTCATGACCTTACTTCAGGAACTCGAATCCCGCCTTGCCGCCGCGCTCACCGCCGTGCTTGGCGAGCCGACCCCGGCGGCAGTCACCCCGGCGGCAGACTTGCGCTTCGGCGATTACCAATCCAATGCGGCGATGGTGCTCGCCAAGCTGCGCAAGGCAAACCCGCGAGCCCTGGCTCAGGAAATCATCGGCCACCTGGACCTGACAGGGTTGGCAACCGCCGAAGTTGCCGGTCCAGGGTTTCTCAATTTCCGCATTTTGCCGACGGCCTATGCGGCACGGGCGGCGGCCTTGCTTCGCGACGCGCGGCTCGGGGTGCCCGCCACCGGTGCCGGCCGCACCGTGGTGGTGGATTTTTCCGCGCCCAACGTCGCCAAGCCCATGCATGTGGGGCACATCCGCTCCACGATCATCGGCGACTCCCTGGCGCGGATCGCCCGGTTTCTCGGGTACCAGGTGATTGCGGACAATCACCTTGGCGATTGGGGCACGCAGTTCGGGATGATTCTGCATGGCTGGAAAACCAGCTTGAATGTCACCGCGCTCGAAGCGGATCCCATCGCCGAACTCGTCCGCATTTACCGCGAGGCCAATGCCGCCGCCAAGGCGGATCCGGACACGCTCGAATCCTGCAAGGCCGAACTGGTCAAGCTCCAGGCCGGCGACGGTGAAAACCTCGCCATCTGGCAGCAGTGCCTCGATCTATCCAAACGCGGGTTGCAGAAAATCTATGCGCGGCTCGAGGTGACCTTCGATCACTGGCTCGGGGAAAGCTATTACAACGAGCACCTCGCCGGCCTGGTCGATGAGTTTCTCGAGCAGGGCATCGCCCGCGTCAGCAACGGTGCGGTCTGCATATTTTCGGACGGTACCATGCCCCCGGCAGAGGATCCGTTCATGGTCCACAAGGAGGACGGCTGGACCGACAATCCGGCCATCATCCGCAAGGCCGACGGCGGGTTTCTCTACGCCACAACCGATCTGGCGACCCTCCGGTTCCGCATCGATGAATGGCAGGCGGACGAGGTGTGGTATGTCGTGGGCGTGCCGCAGCAGTTGCATTTCCGCCAGCTCTTCGAGGCGGCGGCCCGCTGGGGGAAAACCGGCGCTTTCCGGCACATTGCCTTTGGGTCGATTCTTGGCGACGACCGCAAGTTGATGAAAACCCGCAGCGGCGACAACGTGCAGCTTGCGGAGGTGCTTGCGGAAGCGGTCGAGCGTGCCGCCGCCGTCATTGCCGAGAAAAACCCGGAACTGCCGGCTGACGAGGCAATCAGCATCGCCGAAACAGTGGGCCTTGGCGCGGTGAAGTTTGCGGAACTCTCGCAAAACCGCCTGACCGACTATGTCTTCTCATGGGACCGCATGCTCTCCCTGCAGGGCGATACCGCGCCGTATCTCCAATACTCCCATGTCCGCATCCGCTCGATATTCCGCAAGCTCGAGGGCCCGTTCGATGCGACGGCTGGTGAGATCGTGCTGGGTGAGAATGAGGAGATTCAGCTCGCCCGCTTGCTGGTCCGTTTCGGTGAGGTGGTGCCAACCATCCTGGAGGATTTCCGCCCGAACCTGCTGGCCAATTACCTGCTGGAACTGGCCCGCGCCTTCCACTCGTTCTTCGAGGCCTGCCCCGTGCTCAAGGCTGCCGAGCCCATCCGCTTCAGCCGCCTGGCATTGTGCGACCTCACCTCGCGCACGCTCCAGCAAGGCCTCCACCTCATGGGCATCAGGGTCCCGGACCGAATGTGACGACAGTCTCTCCCCCATGTCCCCATTCTACGTCATTGGTCATAAGAACCCCGATACGGATGCGATTTGTGCGGCCATCGGGCATGCCGCCCTGCTGCGGGCTACCGGCGAGCAGCCCAACGCAATTGCCGCACGCTGCGGTGAGATCTCCCAGCGCACGGCATGGGTGCTGGAGCGTGCCGGCATGACCGAGCCGCAATTGATTACCGACGTGCGCACCACCGCCGGCATGATCTGTCATCCGAATGTCATCAAGGTCACCGGGTCCGACACCTTCCTCACCGCTTACCGGCGCATGCTTGCCGCCCAAATCCGCTGCGTGCCAGTGGAGGACGAGCAGGGGAATCTATGCGGCATCCTGCGGTATTTCGATTTGCTCAAACTCCTGCTGCCAGAAGATACCGAGGGGCTCAATGTGAGGACCGTGCATGTGTCCCTGGCGAAACTCGCAGACACCCTTCATGCTCAGAGCCTCGGAGCCGCCTTACCCCCACCGGAGTTCGAGGAAGATCTCATCCTGCTGGTCGGGGCCTCGTCCCAAACCACCGTCGAAAAACGTCTCATGCTCGCCGTCCAGGAACAAAACGTCGGGAAATTCCTCGTGATTTGCGGGGACCGCCCGATCATCCAGCGGCATGCCATCGACCGTGGTGCCCGCGCCCTGCTCGTCACCGGGGAGAATCCGGTGGCCGGGGAGATCCTCGCCCGCGCCGCCCGCCACGGCGTCGTGCTCCTCCGTTGCCACCAAGATACCGCCAGCGCGTCCACCTTGATCCGTTGCTCCCGCACGGTGCGCCATGTGATGAAGGAGAAATTCGAGATCGTCGGCCCGTCCGAGCCGGTTTCCCGCTTGCGCAAACGGCTGGCTGCCACCGATCAGGATTTGTTACCGGTGGTGGACCCTGCCAGCGGCAAAATGATCGGTGTCATCTCGAAATCCGACCTGGTCGATCCCCCCCGGGTGCGGCTCGCCTTGGTCGATCACAACGAATATGCCCAAGCCGTCAACGGAATCGAGGAGGCGGAAATCACCGAAGTGGTCGATCACCACCGCCTCGCCGGCGACCTCGTTTCGCGCGAGCCCATCCGCTTCCTCAATGAACCGGTCGGCTCCACTGCCACCCTCGTGGCACGCAAGTTCCGCTATCGCCAGATCGATCCCGAACCGGGGGTGGCCTTGTGTCTGTGCGCCGGGATTGTCTCAGACACGCTGTGCCTGACGTCCCCGACCACCACCCCGCTGGACCGCGAAATGCTGTCCTGGCTGGCGGGGCCGGCCGGAATTGACCCCAGGACCTTCGCCGAGGAATTCTTTGGGGTCGGTTCCTTGATTGTGACGGCCGCGCCGGAGGAAATCCTCAATGCGGACCGCAAGGAGTTCACCGAGGATGGCTTCAAGGTGAGCATCTCCCAAGTTGAGGAACGCGGCTTGCACGGCTTCGCGGCGCGACGGCAGGAACTCGAAGCCGCGTTGCGCACGCTGGTTGCCACGCAACACTATGACCTCGCCGTGCTCGCCGTGACCGATATTGTCGGCCATCACAGCATGATTCTTGCCATTGGCCAGGAAGCGATTCTCGGCAAAATGCCCTTTGAGCGGATGGATGCGGCCCTGTTCGATGCGCCCGGGGTGGTCAGTCGCAAAAAACAGCTCTTCCCCGCCGTTAGCGATGCCTTGCATCACGCGAAGTGACGCCGCCGCTGCCGGTGCCGACTGCGGCAAGCCCCTGCCGCCCGAAGTTCGCATGCCAGGCACGGCGCAGGGGGAAGCAACCGGATTCAGCGGCCCCGACCCCGGCAAGTGACGGGTCTTCAGGGTGGAAATTTCAGCATTTCGCTTAGGAAGCCCGAAATATCCTCAAGGGCCGCCCATGGCACCGAAACACGGCCAGGCGAAAAGTACGGGTGATGGGAATCGAACCCACGCCTCAAGCTTGGGAAGCTCACGTTCTACCATTGAACTACACCCGCCTTGCCGCTGACGCCCAAGGAAATACCGGGATTCGGGCCATGGCAATCCTAAACTTTCAACTTGATCATTTCCGGTGAAAATCCGGGTTTTCCGCCACGCACCGGAAAAAATGAAAAAAAATGAAAAAAAATCTTGCCGGGGTGGGGGATTTGGTCTTTTATCCCTGCAGAAGACGCGGGCATAGCTTAGTGGTAAAGCCCTAGCCTTCCAAGCTAGACATGCGGGTTCGATTCCCGCTGCCCGCTCCATCATTGAAATGTGCCGCTCAAATCAAGAATCTCCAACACCAAACTATCCCAATGAAAAAGACCGTTCGCTTCGCCATCATCAGTGCCGCTCTGGGACTGATGTCCTCTTCCGCCGCATTTGCCGAGGTTGATTGCATCAATCTCGTTTCGTCTGTCAAGCATGCCATTGCCGCAGACCCATCCGCGACCCTGCAAATCGTCGAGAAGGAAATCGCGGCAAACCCGCGTTGCGCCTGTGAGATTGTGAAAGCCGCCATCGAAGGTTCCAAAGCCGAGGTCACTTTGGTCGCCGCCATCGTCGAAACCGCCTCGGCGGTAGCGCCTGAGCACATGCGCCTCATTTCCCAATGCGCCGTTGCGGTCGCTCCTGACGCGCTCTCCAGGGTCCAGGCGGTACTCGCCAAGCTCGATCCCAACAGCGGCAAGCCCGGTCGCAGTGCCAAAGATGCCAAGAGCGCCAAAGGCGGGGCGGTGGGTGCGGTGACGCCTCCCGTCGATAGCAACCCGCTCGACTTCCCCGGTTCCGGGGTCGATTCTCTCACCGGCCATAACGGTAGCAATGCCGGCGGGGCGCCGGGCGGCTCCTCGGTCGTCGGTGGCAATCCTGGGGGTCCGGGCGGATTGCCAATGCTGCCCTTTGGTCCGCCGATTTTTGTCCCCCCGGTCATCTCTCCTCCGGAGGCCACCAACCCCTGATCCTGGCTGGTTTATCAACTCAATCCTCCACCCTCACCCACCTCACATAATTATCAAATGAAACGCAAATTCTTCCTTATTTCCGCATCCGTGTTCGCAGCCGGCCTCGCCTCGGCTGCGGAGGGGCTTTACAACGTCGGCAGCGAGGCCCAGGAAACCATGCCGCTCAGATGGAGCGTCGGCATGAACCTCACCTATGACGACAATGTCAACCCCGGGATCGGATCCAAGGAAGGTTCAACCTCCGTCAACCCGTATGTCGGCCTCTCGTTTGTCAACATGACGCCCCAGACCACTTGGGACGTCTATGCACGCTTGGGTGCCATCTACTACTTTGACGCGCCGACAGCCCAGATGGACGACCTCTATCCCCAAGCCCGCTCCGGCGTGAATCTCACCCACCGCTTCAACGAGCGCCTCCGCCTGTCCAGCCGCAACTTCATTTCCTATGAGTTGGAGCCGGATTATTCCTATGGCTTTGCCACGAATCGCCAGGTTGGCGCGTATTTGTATTGGCAGACCGACAATGCTCTGGGCTATCGCTGGTCCGAGCGGTTTGCAACCTACACGGGCTTCACCCTCTCGGGCTTGTCCTATGCCGATGTGGACAATCAGGATCGCTTCACCTGGATGCTCTACAATCAGTTCCGTTATCAGCTCACGCCACAGCAAACCGTGCTGACCTTTGATTACCGCTACAGTGAAACTGCGGCCGACGGCCTGGCCTCGGATTCCACCGACAATTACTTTGTGGCGGGTATCGAGCATCGCTTCAGTCCAACCACGATTCTGATTGCCCGTGGGGGTGTCCAGTTGCATTCCGCAGACGCTGGCAGTGACACCACCAATCCCTATGTGGAAATGGCGCTGAATTCCCGCATCACCGAGCAATTTTCGTTGCGGAGCTTTGTGCGGTACAGTGTTGAGGCCTATGATACGGTCCAGCAGATTGACGGTGCCCTTTACGATTTCGACCAACGCCAAACGCTGCGCGTCGGGGTTTCCGGGGAGTATGCCATTTCCCCAATGTTCTCCGTCTTCAGCGGGCTTGACTACATCCCTGCGAGTTTCGAAGATGGGCGCAGGGTTGCCGGGATTGGTCCTGCGACTGCCGGCGGCTTGAGCGAGGACATGATCAATGCCTACATCGGCTTGTCAGTGAAGTTCATCGACAATCTTTATGGCACGGTCTCCTACAATTATACGGATTCCACTTCAGACATTGTCTCTCACGAATACAATCGTAACCGCATCAGCATCGGCGTGCGCTACGAATTCTGATCCGCCAGGAACCCGGCCCTGGAAACAAAACATCCCAAAGAGATTATCTGATTGAGCAAAAACTCCCGCAATGTCATTCATTGTGGGAGTTTTCTTTTGATTTTCACCAATCCAATGCTACACTAACCCCTGTCCCACCCCTCCATGCACCCAAACTCTCCTCAACAAAGCGAAGCGGCCCTCCGCGCAGTCGATTACTGGCAGGTCATCAAGAACCGCTACGGTGTGATTCTGCTCACCCTGTTGCTCGTTTTCATGACGGCTTCCGTCATCACCTACGTGATGCCGAAAAAATACGAAAGTCATGCCAAGATCGAGGTTAAGCCGAGGGTTCCTCTCATGACTGTCTTTCGCGACATGACCGACATCAGCGGTTTCAGCCGCACGACCCCGAATTTCTTCAACACGGAGTTTGAGAAGATCAAGAGTCGCAACTCACTCATGAAAGTGAGCGACAGTCTGGACCTGGCAAACATCTGGCGCATGGACCGCGAAGATGTCTTCCGGATCCTCAGTGGCATCGTCAGGACCGACAATATTCGCGGCACGGATTTGATCACCATCAGTGTTCGGCATGCGGATAACAAGGAGGCCAGGGATATTGCCGCCGAGGTGGCACGCGCCTACAAGGACTATCGCAGCGAGAGTGAAAGCAAGGAGGGTGACCGGGCACTGCTGGAACTCAAGAAAGCGGTGCGGGCCCAGGAAGACACGGTTGAGGAATGCCGCAAGGTGCTGGCCACCATTGTGCGGGCCAAGGGCATCATTTATTACGGACCTGACTCATACTATAACCACTCGGGAATGGAAGATGATAACGGAGCCCGCAATGCCCTTGACACCTTCAATCAGTTGGAAACGGAGAAAATGCAGTTGGAGAGCATGATCCAAAGCCTGCTGAAATACAGTAGCGAACAACTCTTGGTGTACGCTTCCGGCTTGCAACTCCCCGACAATGGAATCCAATTGCTTTATCCCAAGTATCGCGACCAGCAGGCGCAGTTTGAGGGCTTGAAAAGGCAGGGGCTGGGACTGCAACACCCCACGATGTTGGCAAATGCGCAGGTTCTCGAGGCCATGAAGAAGCAACTTGATGAAGGGGTTATCGCGCTGCGTGACACCCTCCAGGCCAAGCTTGAACTCGCGGAGGCACGCTACAAGCGCGCGCTGGCCAGCAAGAACGAGAAACGCACCGATGCCATCAAGCGCGGCCTGGATGCGCAGGACTATGTCGATGCCAAGCGGGATTTCGAGGCCGAGCAGGAGATGCTGCAAAAAATGAAGCTCAAAGTGATTGGCGAGGAAATTTCCGAGAAGATGCCGGATGAGTCAATCGTCGTCCATGATGATCCGGTGATCTCCCAGAGTCCGGTAAGTCCCAACGTGACCCTCAATCTCATCCTCGGCGCGGTCGTGGGCCTGATTTTCGGCTTGGGTATCGCATTCTTCCTTGAGTATATCGACACCTCCGTGAAGTCACTGGAAGACGTCGAGCGCTATTTGCAGGTCCCGGTGCTGGCAGTGATTCCCAAGGACATCGGGATTCTATACAAACAAAGTGGCATGAGCCCTGATGCCGAGGCCTACCGGATTCTCCGCACCAACATCGAGTTCAACCGCAAGAACCCTGAGGACAATTCGATTACGGTCGTGTCCGGTGGTGCCGGCGAAGGAAAATCCACGACTCTGATCAATCTTGCATACGTTTGCGCGCAGGGCGGATACACGACGCTGATGGTCGATGCTGACTTGCGCCGCCCGCGCCTCCATACCTTCTTTGACATCAACAATTCCGTCGGGCTCACCAACTACCTGACGACGGAACTGATGCTTGAGGATGTGATCCTCCAGACGCCGGTGGACAACCTCTACTTCATGCCTTCCGGCATTCTGCCTGCGGACGCCGCCGGCATCTTGAACTCCCGCCGGATGGCCGAACTGATTCAGGATGTCAAACAGCGCTTCGATCTGGTGCTGGTTGACAGCCCGCCGATCCTCGGGGTGAGCGACGCTTCCGTGCTGGCCAGTGAAGTGGATCTCACGATGATCGTGGTGCAACATCGCAAACTGCCCAGAAACATGCTGCTGCGGGTGAAGCAAGCGGTTGAAAACGTCGGCGGCACGGTGATTGGTGTCGTCCTGAACAACGTGGATGTCCGCAGCGACAGCCAATATCAGTATTACACCAGTTATTACAGCTACTACGCTCCGGCGGAGTCCCAGATTGGAGCCCCGATTTCCACTTCTCCATCGAAGGGTCTGGCTGCCACCAACACGCCAACCGCTCCGCGCGGAAATGACGCGGAGCTGTATTGAGCAACGCACCACCTCTGACCCATTGCCAACATGAATTTTAACGCGATTATCTTTGGAAGCATGGCTTCGCTGTTGCTCGCCATCACGGGGTTTGCCCAGACCAAGATCATGCCGGGGCGGGCAATTACCATTACCATCTCAGGAGTGCCTGCGGAGGAAAAGACCCGGATCGATGGCACCTACCCGGTCTCGGAAAGCGGGAATATCAATATTGCTCACATTGGGGAGGTCAGGGCTGCCGGGTTGCGGGCGGATGAACTTTCGAAGGTTCTTCAATCCACCTATAAGAGCCGGCAGATTTATACCAATCCGATCATTCAGGTGTTGAGTTCAAGCATGGATACCCTGGATGAGCAACTCGTTCACATTGGCGGCCAGGTGCGACGCACGGGGCCGACCAAATTCATCAAAGGGCTGACGCTCTATCAGGCGATTCAGGCAGCAGGTGGCCCGACTGAGTTCGGGTACATGAAACGGGTCAAACTTTTCCGCAATGGCAAGCAGCGGCAGTATGACCTCAGCAAGGAGCAGTTCATGTCGGTTCCGCTTGAACCGAATGACACCATTGAGGTGCCCCAAAAGGGGGTCTTTGACTGGTGAGTTGCTTGGAGATTCCCCTCCATTCCGGCACTCCTGCCAGGGTGGAAATTATCCGGATGGCATGAGCCCGAACTGGTCACCCTACCGCATGCTGGTTGCCGTCATTGCAACGGGCGTTGGTGCTGTTGGCGCGAGGGCGATTGAGTTGCCAACCGCCTTCATGGAGGGCTTGAAGTCGGAGCAATTTGCGGAGCGGGCGGCGGCGGAGGCGGAGTTGTTGGCGTGGACGCGGCAGCGCCCGGAAGCGGCGATGGAGGAACTCTACCAACAATCCAGGACGGCAGGGGAGCCCGAGGTGCGCGAGCGATGTTTGTCAGTCCTGCGGGATCTCTTGACTGATGAATACCTCCGCGATGGAGTCGGTTACATGGGGATTCTGATGAATCCAATGACTGAACTCGTGAATATTGCCGGGGCCGCCAAACCACGGTTTGCAATCAGGATTCTCCAGGTGGTGCCGGATTCTCCCGCGCAAAAGTCAGGCCTGCTCATGGGGGATTTGATGCTGGGTGTGGACGCTGCGGTTTGGCAGCAAGACGATACGTCTGAGGTCGTCAGCAAGAAGATCAAATCCTTCAAGGCCGGCACTCAGGTGTCGATCAAGTTGTTCAGGAATGGCAACATCGTGGATGTGCCGCTGGTGCTGGCACGCCGCCCGGCTGCCGCAGATCTCCAGCAATTGCAGTTTGGGCCGGGAATGCAAATCAGTCCTGAGGCCGCCGCTGCCGCCGAACGCGCCGCCAAGGAAGAGTATTTCCGCCGTTGGCTCGCCGAGCGGAAATCTCGGGACTAAGTCGTCATCCTGCGGTTTTAGGCATCGACAATCCGGAAATTTGTGCGAGTTTCCCCTGTCGTCAAGAACTTCTCCCCGCCCCCTCCATGATCAATCCCCGCTTCCGTAGAGTGGCCACTGTCGTCGCCTTGGCCGCAGTGACCTGTTCCGCCTGTGCTCAGCAGGCCGACTTCAATGAGGTCGGCAAGCAGATGGCCATCACGCTGCAAAACAATCATTTTTCCCGCGTGCCGTTTGACAAGGATCTCAGCGAGCGGTTTCTCGATGGCTTTCTCAGTGATCTTGACAACCAGCGCCTATATTTCACCCAGCTTGATGTGAATGGATTCCGGGCGAAATACGGTGACACCCTGCACACCCTGTTGCTGGAAAAAAAGTGCATGGTGCCAGCCAACGAAATTTACAGCACCTTCTTGAAACGGGTTGAGGCCCGCGTGGCGCTCACCGAAAAGCTGCTGAAGGAGGCGGATTTTGACTTCACCGCCGATGAGTCCGTCGCCCGCACGCGCAAGGAAGCCGCATGGCCCAAGGATGAAAAACAAGCTGCCGAACTCTGGCGCTTGCAGGTCAAGGAGGCGGTTTTGAGTGAAATGCTGCGCCGCGAACTGCTTTCCAAGCTCGCCAAGGAACAAGGCAAACCCGATCCGAAGATGGGCGACCGCGACCCTAAGGAAAAGATCGCCCTTCGCTACAGGCGTTTCCTCAACAGCATCAAGGATGTCGATGCAGAGGACATCGCCAATTACTTTCTCAGCGCGGTTGCCACCACTTATGATCCGCATACGGATTACATGAGTTTTCGCGAAATGAATCGTTTCAAGGACGGGATGAAGAACGAACTCGTCGGCATCGGGGCCCTGTTGCAGGCAGAGGAAGACGGGGCCACCAAGATCATGGGTATTGTCGTTGGGGGGCCGGCGGATCGCAAGGGCAACCTCAAGCTCAACGACCGCATCGTCGCGGTGGATTCTCTCAACACCGAAAAGCCCGAAGACATGATCGACATCATGTTCATGAAAATTGACAAGGTCGTCGATCTCATCCGTGGCAAAGTCGGCTCCTCCGTCGCCCTCAAGGTGGAGCCTGCTGGCGCCCCACCCGGAGAAACCAAGATCTATGTGATCGAGCGTGACAAGGTGGAACTCAAGGACGAGCAGGCGAACGGACAAGTCATCGAAATGAAATCGGAGAAGGGGCCGACCCGACGGCTCGGCGTAATCACCTTGCCTTCGTTTTACGCGGATTTTGACGAAGGAAAAGTCCGTTGCTCGGTGGATGTCGAGCGCATTCTCCGCCGCCTGATTGAAGAAAGAATCGACGGCTTGATGCTGGATCTTCGCAACAATGGTGGCGGTTCGCTGGACGAGGTTCGGCGCATGACCGGGTTCTTTATTGAGCGCGGTCCGGTGGTTCAAGTCAAAGGCCGCAATGGCCCGGCCCAAGTCAAGGAATCCGAGCACCGCAAGCCCATCTATGAAGGTCCAATGGTCGTCATGACGGACAAGAGCAGCGCCTCCGCCAGCGAGATTCTAGCCGGCGCGCTTCAGGACTTCAATCGCGTGGTCGTGGTCGGTGAGTCCTCCACCTTTGGCAAGGGCACCGTCCAACAGCCGATGTCCATTGCTGACATGATGCCGTTTTTTGCGGCCCGGGAGCGGGCCGGCTATCTGAAGCTCACGATCCAGAAATTCTATCGGCCGTCGGGGTCCTCGACGCAAATGGATGGAGTGGTTCCTCAGTTGGTGCTGCCGAGTTTGCTGGATGGCTTGGAAATCGGCGAGTCTTTTCTGGACAATGCGATGCCTCATGACCGCATCCCCCCTGCGGCGGGCTTCAAACCGCTGGACGAGAAGGCGCTGTTCCTGCCACGCCTCAAGGAGCTGAATCAGGAGCGGGTCAATGGATTCAAGGATTTCGCGTATATCATTGAGGATGTGATGAAGAACAAGGAGCGCATCAAGGAAAACAAGGTCTTCCTCAACAAAGCGACCCGCGAACGCGAACTCGCAGAGGCGGAAACCCTCAGACGCGAACGCAACACCGAGCGCCGCGAACGCTTTTCCAGGATGGCGGCCGAGGACAAGAAGTCCTTCCGCTTCTACAAGCTCACCCTGGATGATCTCGAAAAGGGCTCAGACCTTCACGAATACGATCCGGCAGCCGAAAATGTCGATTTCATGCGCCGCGCCAAGGACGAAACCGCAGACCTTGATGACTCGCCCAAATGGCCTTCCGGCCTGGATCCCGTGAAACGCGAGTCCATCATGGTGCTCAGGGATCTTGCCAATCTGGCAGAGGTGGCCGGCCTGGCGGGACTGCCCAAGAAAGCCCCTGAGGAACACTGATGGCGGGAGTCGCGGCAAACCTCTTGGCAGTCCGCGAGCGGATTCACGCGGCCTGTTGCCGCACGGGCCGCACGCCGGATTCCGTCGAGTTGATCGCAGTCTCAAAAACCTTTTCGGTCGAGGCCATCCGCGAGGCGTTCGAGGCCGGCCAGACCTTGTTTGGTGAAAGTCGCCAGCAGGAGGCTGCGCCGAAAATCGAGGCGCTTCCCGGCACCCTGCGCTGGCATTTCATCGGTCGCGTCCAACGCAACAAAATCCGCAAGTTGCTGCCGTCGTTTGACGTCATTCACGCCATCGATTCCCTCCGTCTCGCCGCTTATGCGGCAGAACTTGCCGCAGAACTCGGGCTTTTCCCACAGCTCTTGCTGCAGGTCAACGTGGCGGGTGAAGTCTCCAAAGGTGGCTTTGAACCGGCGCTCCTTCGCGCTGAGATGGCGGCGCTCCTGCGCTTGGAACGGCTTGAAATCCTCGGGCTCATGACGATTCCTCCCGCCGGCCCGGATGCGGAGTCAGCCCGCCGGTGGTTTGTCAGACTCCGTGGCTTGCGCGATGCCCTCGAGCAGGAGTTTGAGGTTTCCCTGCCGGCCCTGAGCATGGGCATGAGTGGGGATTATGAAGTGGCCATCGAGGAAGGCGCCACCCACGTCCGCGTCGGCTCGGCGATTTTCGGCGAACGGCAGTCTCGGGTGGACGGCGAACTCGGATAGGACCAAGACGGAGGCCGGAGGCCGGCAGGGCGTGGCCGCCGGGCACGCGCCCTTATTTGTCATTCCTTATTTCCTGTTATTTTCATTCGCATTGGCATTGGAATTGCATCTCGGATTCAGCGGGAGATATGGTCCTGGTTCTTCCGGTGTTTTGAGCCACTGCGCTCCATGACCCATGCCCCTATCCCTCACGCAAGCTGCCGTCATTGGCAACGAACTCGCACTCGCCTTCTCGGATGGAGCCGAGCTTTACCTTGAATTGCCGTGGCTGCGCCGCGCCTGCCCCTGTGCCGTCTGTCAGGGCGAGCCGGATGCCCTCGGCCGGGTCGTCCGCCCCCGGGTCGAGCATGGCCCCAAGGCGTTTGAGCTGGTGAAATTCGAGGTTGTCGGTGGCTATGCCTTGCAGTTGCATTGGGCGGACGGTCATGGGTCTGGCATTTTCAGTTATTCCTATCTATTCCGTCTCGCCGGATTGCGGGAGATGTGACGATTTGCTGCTGCTGGCTTGATAAGATCCGTGGCAGGCGGCACGCTCTGCGAGTGTTCTCCGCCCACGACGCCCTGGCTTCCGTTTCGCTCCTGCCGCCCAAGGACGTCGCCGCGCTGGTCGCCGCCGGGCTGGCCACGCCTGCCGCGGTGCTCGATCATCTGCCGCGGCGGTATGAAGACCGTCGCCGGTTCGATGCCTTTCCCAATCAGTCCACCGCGATTCCCGTGTGTTTGCGCGGAACCGTGATTGATGCCGCGCTGCGGGGTTTCGGGCCGGGTCGGAGGTTCTATGAAGCCATCGTGATGGACGGATCGGGCGGCGTCTTCGGCAGCGGAAAAGTCACCTGCCGATGGTATAACATGCCCTTCTTGCACAAGCTGCTGGCCACCGGGCACGAAGTCATCCTCTACGGCAAGGTCAAGGACTCCAACGGACGGCTCGTCATCGACCATCCGGAATTTGAAATCCTCCGCGAAGAAGAGGCCCCAACGTCGATCCACCTCGAGCGCATCGTTCCCATCTATAAGAACCTCCCGGGACTCGCCCAGCGGCGCCTGCGCGAAATCATCCACCTGCTGCTGCATCAAACGGAGCCCGCCACGCTGGCATCCCATTGCGATCTGAATCCCGCCACGCCCCGGCAGCAGGCGCTTTGCGAGGCGCATTTTCCGCAATCCCTTGAACAAGCCCAGGCCGCCCGCCGCCGTTTCGCACTGGAGGAATTCTTCGCTCTGCAACTCAATGTCGTCTGGCGTCGCGCCCGCTATCACGAACGCCCGGGCCGCGTGCTGGGGACCCGGACCACCCTCCTCAAGCGTTTTTACGAGAGTCTGCCCTTTGATCTGACCAACGCCCAGAAGCGCTCCATCAAGGAGATCGTGGCGGATATGCGCGAGCCCCGCCCGATGAACCGCTTGCTGCATGGCGATGTCGGTTCCGGCAAGACCTTCGTCGCCATGGCGGCCATGCTGCTGGCCATCGATTCCGGCTGTCAGGCCGCCCTCATGGCACCCACCCAGATCCTTGCGGAACAACACTACCTCACCTTCCGCCGCTGGCTCGAACCCTTGGACCTGCGCCTCGCCCTGCACACCGCCAACCGCAATGAAACCAGCCATCTGCCGCTGGCTGGCGCAGCGCAGATCATCATCGGCACCCACGCCTTGCTCTATGACTCGGTCGCCTTCCGCGACCTCGGGTTGGTGGTCATCGACGAACAGCACAAGTTCGGCGTCGCCCAGCGCGCCGCACTCATTGGCCAGGGCCTGGTGCCGGACGTGCTGGTCATGACCGCCACCCCCATCCCGCGCACCTTGACCATGACGATCTACGGCGACCTCGACGTGTCGTTGTTAGATGAGCAGCCCCCCGGACGCGGGAAAACCATCACCGCCGTGCGCATCGCCCCGAAACAGACGGATGTCACCAGCTTCGTCAAACGGAAAATCGCCGAAGGCCGCCAGGCCTATCTCGTCTATCCACTCGTCGAGGAAAGCGAAAACCTCAAGGTGGAGTCCGCCGTCGAGGCCTACGAAAAGTGGCAAAAGCGGCTCGCCGGCAGTGTGGTCGGCCTGCTCCACGGCAAGCTCAAGCCCGACGAAAAGGAGGACGTCATGCGCCGCTTTCGGGATGGCGGGATCGCCGCGCTGGTCGCCACCACCGTGATCGAAGTGGGAGTGGATGTGCCCAATGCCAGCGTCATGGTGCTCCATCATGCCGAACGCTTCGGCCTGGCCCAAATCCATCAACTCCGTGGCCGCATCGGCCGCGGCGGTCACCAGGGCTGGTGTGTTATTCTAACCGATGGGAAGAACCCGGACAGCCTTGAGAAGCTCACCATCCTCGAGCACAGCTCGGATGGCTTTGAAATCGCCGAGGCGGACCTGCGCTTGCGCGGGCCGGGTGATGTGTTAGGCACCGCCCAGAGTGGGCTGGCCGACCTCCGCTTCACGGATTTCCTGGCCGACACCACGTTGCTGCGCGAAGCCCGCACCCTTGCCGACTCCGTGCTCGCCGAAGATCCGCATCTGGCCGGCCTCCATCGCTCCCTGCGCCCGATCATTCAACGGCGCAGCGAAATGGAGGCGCTACCTGCCACTGCCTGACTTGCCGCGACCGGGTTCTCGACGGACGCCACGGCTGCGGTTGCGAAAATTGGTTTTTTCATCGCCAGCGGGTCGATTCGTGGCTCGAATCAGCGGCGTGATGCCCATGACCTGCCGCGACCGAATCATCGCCCCCTCCCTGTTTGCCGCTGATTTTTCCCGCCTTCGGGAGGAAGTCACGCGTGCCAGCCGCGCCGGTGCGGATTGGATGCATCTGGACGTGATGGATGGCCACTTCGTGGACAATATTTCCTTCGGTCCGCCACTCGTCCGGAGTATCCGTCAAGCCACCACCCTGTTCCTGGATGTTCACCTGATGATTTCCCGCCCGGACCACTATCTGCCGCGCTTCGTTGCCGCAGGGGCCGATCTGATCACCGTTCATGTCGAGGCCCGCCACGATGTTGCGGAAACCCTGCGACGCACCCGCGAAGCGGGCTGCCAGGCCGGCCTGGCCCTCAACCCCGCCACCCCATTCAATGCCGCGCTGCCGTTCCTCGACCAACTCGATTTGCTCCTTTGCATGACCGTGGTTCCCGGCTTCGGCGGACAAGCCTTCATGCCTGATGTGTTGGACAAAATCGAGGCCGCCGCAGCGGCCCGTGCCGCACGCGGCCTGGCCTACCATATCGAAGTCGATGGCGGGATTGATGCCGTCACTGCCGCCCGTTGTGCCGCCGCCGGGGCGAATGTGATGGTGGCCGGCTCCACTACCTTCTGCGCCAAAGACATGGCCTTGGCCATCACTCAACTCCGCAACGCGTGAAATGATTCTCGCGCCAAGACCTGCCACCGCAGCGCTTTACCTCCCATGAAACCTTCGCTCACGATCCCGGTTCTCACGACCCTCATCGGATTCGGCCTTGGCTGGATGGCCAAACCCTCGGCCAATCCCGCACCCGGCCCAACGAGTGCCGCCACGTGTCTCCATCAAGCCACGGACCGGGAATCCCCCGCCGTGGTTCCGCCGACCTCCCCACCTCCGCCCCCGTCCCCGCCCCGCCCCGATGTAAGACCCAACGCGGGCGGCCCCGCAGCCGAGGTTCAGGACGATTCAGCACGCTCCACCGAGCCCGGAAACGCCGCCAAAATGCTGCGACTCGCCGAGGCCCTTGGCCTTTCGGATGAACAACAGGCCGACCTGAAACATATCATTGCCGAGAGCCTTAAAGCCTTCAACGCAGGCAATCCCGCGCAACCTCCGCGTGCCAACGCAATGCTCGACCAGTTCGCCTCCAGCGCCACCGCCATCGAAAAATCCCTGGGCACCCTGCTCACGCCCGAACAATGCACCGCGTTTGCGCAACTCCGCAAACGCCAGCTCGATAACCGCATCGAAACCAGGGCCCAACGCGATCTCGGCTCGCTCACCGAGGTCACGGATCTCTCGCCTGAACAACGCGACCAGGTCCTCGCACAACTGCGCCAAAGCACTGCGGCCGAACTCGGCGCCATGCCTGCGCCCCTGGCCCTCATCCTTGATTCTTCCGTGCTCCCGCTTGGCTCCCTGGCCCCATCCGAACAATCCATCCAAACCCTCCGCCAGCTTGCGGATAGCCAGACCCCCGACAATCCCGCAGCCCTGCATGCCAAACTCGTCGATAACCAGCGCCGCACGCTCGATGCACGCCTCAGGCTCCTCAAGGACATCCTCACGCCCGCCCAACTCGCCCAATACCAAGCCACCATCGACAACCAGCATGCCATCCACAACCTGATGCTCCAGCCGCAACGCTGATTGCAGCCCGCCCCGTCATCCATCAGCTCCCAGATGCAAAGCTCTGCGCCAGCGCCTCTGCATCCACGATCCTCTATCTTCTATCCCCTATCTTCTATCTTCTATCTTCTATCCCCTATCCCCTATCCCCTATCCCCTATCCCCTATTCCCCCTCACACCCGCGCCTCCAGCCACTGGCCGCGCAGGTGCAGGCGGGTGAAAATCAGCGCCTGGGTCACCAGATCCACCGAGAGCACGATCCATACGCCGGTGAGTGAGAGGGTGCCGTACTTGGAGAGCGCCCACAACACCCCGACACGATAGAACAACATGCTGCCATACGACCAGCGCATCACAATGCCGGTGGCACCCGCCCCGCGCATCGAGGTTTTCAGAATGATGCAGGTGGCAAAGAACGGCTGCGCCATCGCACACACGATCAATAGCGGCGCCGCAAGCCGGAGATGCAAGCCGCTGGCCGGTGCCATCCAGCCGATCAGTTGAAAGCGCCCTAACACAAAAAACCCGCCCATCAGGCTCATCAGGCCCACGGCCAGCGCCCAGCACACGCGCACCGCCCGCACCGCCATCGGTTTGGAGCCCGCGCCCAGATACTGTCCGGCCAGCGTCGCGGCTGCCGTGGCGATGGCGAAGCCTGGCAGAAAACTCATGGATTCCACGCGGATTGCCAGAATGTGCGCGCCGAGCGCCCCTTCATCCCGCAAGCCGGCGATCACCCGAATCCCGAACGCATGAATCAACCACATCCCGGCGATTTCCAGCGCTTGGGGCGCACCGATGCGCAGAATCCGCACCATCGTGTCCCAATGCGGCTTGAGGCTGGCCCGCGCCCAATGCAAGCCGGCATCTTTCCCTCTTCCTAACAAAAAGACCGTGGTCAGAAAGCCGGCGATCCAGCCACCCACGGTGCCGCTGGCGATGCCGGCCACGCCGTGACCACCCCAGGGCGCCGGGGCGAACACCAAGGTCCAGCTCAGCACCATGTTCACCAGATTCACCACCACCATCGCCAGAAATGGCGTCCGCGTGTCGCCCGCCCCCCGCAGTGCGGCGTTCACCGCAAACATCGCCCCACTGAATGGTCCGGAAATTGACAGTACCCGCAGATAACTCTCCGCCTGCACCCCCGCTGCGGCACTCAAGCCAATCCAGCTAATCAACATCGGAATGCCCAGTTGCAATAACAACAAGGACCCGAAGCCCGCCGCCACCCCTAGCCACAAGCCTTGTCCAAGCCCGCGATTGGCCAGCCCATGCTCGCGCCCACCCGTGGCCCGCGACACCAGTGCCATCACCCCGGTCGCCACCGCACCCTGGAGAATGTTGAAAAACCACCCGACGTAGCCGCCCAGGCCCATCGCATCCAGGATCGCCACCCGTTCCGACCCCACCGCCATCCGCCCGGAAATCACCAGGTCCGTGAGCCCCACGAAAAACGTCAGCACCTGCTCCAGCAAGGGCCAGGCTGCCAACACCAACACCTGCCGCGACAACGAAAGCCCGCCCAAGCGCCCGCCCAAGCGCCCGCCCAAACCCACGGCTGCGGGCGCTGGCTTGGTTCCGACACTGTCTCCCGTTTCTGGCATGCTCCCGCCGGAGGTAGCCGCTCCCATCCTCGCGTGCGAACAAATTCACGGAAATCTTGCCGCCGCTCCTGCGGAACAGACCAGCGACACCTAACACCCATGGAACTTGGCGTGGGGCTGCATGGACCAACCGGTCCGCACCGCTCACGCGGGTTGTTGTTGGGAGATGCAGTGCAAGGAACCGCCTTCCTCGACGAGATCCAGACAATCGATTCCGAGCACCTCGCGGCCACTGAACAATTCGCGAATCATGCCGAGGGCACGATCATCGTTTTGCCGCTGGCGGAAGGTCGGCACCAACACGCCGCCATTGACGATCAGGAAATTGACGTAAGACGCCGGCAATACCGGCAGCCGCCAACCCGCCACCTCGCACGCCTCTGGCAGCGGGATTTCCAACACCTCAAACGCCCGGCCATGCGGCCCGAGAAATGATTTCAAGCGTGCCAGGTTTTCGGCCAGCACCCGTTGGTTCGGGGACTTGCGGTCCCGCTCCGTGCAGGCCAACAGCGTCTGTGAATCCACAAACCGTGCCAGATCGTCAATGTGACCATCCGTGTCGTCGCCCGCAATGCCCTGCCGCAACCAGAGGATTTCCGTCACCCCGAGACCGTCCCGCAGCAGGCGCTCGATGTCTAACCGGTTGAGGTGCGGATTGCGGTTTGGATTGAGCATCACCGCTTCAGTGGTCAGGACTTGGCCAGCACCATTGATTTCGATCGCACCCCCTTCCAGGATCATGCCGCCTTTGAAGCAGCGCAGGCCCATGGCCGCCGCAATTTGTCCCGGGATGGAGTCGTCCAGATCCCAGGGCGGGAATTTTCCACCCCATGCGTTGAACCCCCAATCCGTGACTGCCACCTCACCACTGCCAGCGTGTTTCACAAATATCGGCCCGTGATCCCGACACCACACATCGTTGTGCGGATGATCAAACAATGCGACCCGTTCCGGCACCGCCAGTGCCCGGTTGCACACCTCCGCGATCACCCGGTGAGCCGACTCCGGGGCATTGATCCGCACCGGCTCAAACCGCGAAATCGCAGCGGCAATCTCCCCGAATTTCGCCTCCATCAAGGCCTGCTTGGCACCACCCCAGTGCCGCGGGTCAGCCACCGGCCACGAAAGCCACACCGCCGCCTGCGGCGACCATTCCGGGGGCATTGCATATCCACAAGCAGCAGCACTCATACGCCAACCCTGCACCATTCTCCCACCCCCTTCCAGCCTTGATTCCACCAGCCCGCTCCAATCCGCCAACCCAATCCGTTGACACACCCTCCAGCTTGGGCACCGACCTCAGATCAGTTCGCGATAGACGTCCGGATGAGGTCGGGCGATGACCACCGCATTGACCAGCAAACCCGCTTTCGCGATCACCGCACGGCCGGCGTCGATCGCGGCTTGCACCGAGGACACGTCGCCGGTGAGGGTGGCGAAGGCCTTGCCGCCGAGCGCCATGGCAAGGCGGATCTCCAGCAACGTGACATGCGCCGCCTTGACCGCCGTGTCGGCCGCCTCGATCAGGTTGGCGACGTTGAACGATTCGAGAATGCCCAGGGCTCCGGTCGGCTCGACCGGGCCCGAGCGGCCGAGCGCGGCGAACACGTCGGGATGAACTTTCGGAATGACGAATTGGTCGATCAGGCAGCCTTTGGCGGCGGTGCAGCCGGCATGCACCGCAGAACCGACGGCCGCGACCTCACCGCCGATCAGGACCATGTATTTGCCGGAACAAATCGAGCGCGACAGCAGCAGCTTCACGTTCGACGACTTGAGCATGGTGTCGGCGACGAGAAAGCCGGCGGCGATGCTGGTGAGTTCAATGAGTCCAATGGCGCGGTCGTTCATGGGGGTAAAAAGGTCAGAGGTCAGAGGTCAGAGGTCAGGGGGCAGAGGTCAGAGGTCAGAGGTCAGGGGGCAGGGGGCAGGGGGCAGGGGGCAGGGGGC
>JAPLUI010000571.1 GCA_026397725.1 Verrucomicrobiota bacterium
AATCTGCGTAATCCCGTAATCCGTGGTGGTTTTGGGCCGTCATACCCCAACGCTTGTCGGAAGGAAGAGTGCCATGTCATTTTCCGGCATTGTCGGTCAATTCCGCGTCAATTCAAAGCTGAGGTCAGGAAGTCTGCATTCAGTCACATCAAGAATCAAAACTCAACAATCGGCACTCATCAATCAAGGAGCCCCGCCTCCGGAAGAATCGAACCGCGTGGCGGGTTACCGTGCAAAAATCCGCCGTGCATGACCCCGCATCGGCACTGCTGCCACCCGAAAACCCATGCGCGGATGATTCACGAATTCGTCTCAAACGCCAACCAGTGTCAACTCATTTTCCGCCGGGATCAGGAACTGTGTGGTTGCAAGATTGGCATGGCGGGTGGCGTAGATATGGGGTCATCACCCTATCTATCATCACCCGATCTATCAGGAATCACCATGAAAACGCCCTGTTTTGCCCTGTTGTCCGCCCTTGTGGCGTGCTTCGCCCCTGCCGCCGCCGAACCGCAACCCGAGGCGTCCGGGCCGGGATGGGCGCCCTTGTTTGCCGCCGACCTCGCCAACTCGGACCAGCCCGCAGGCGTCTGGTCGGTCGCCGAGGGCGTGCTCACCGCCAATGCCGACCAATGCCTCTGGACCAAGACGGACTATGAGAATTTCACCCTCGATCTGGAGTTCAAGACCGCCGAGGGCACCAACAGCGGCGTCATCATCTATTGCACCGACACCAAGAACTGGATTCCCAAATCCGTGGAAGTCCAGATCGCCGATCCCTTCGCCGACAAGTGGGCCAAGGCGGCGCCGACCTGGCACGGCGGCGGCATTTTCGGCCATCTGGCCCCGGCCAAGCAGGTGACCAAGAAGCCCGGCGAGTGGAACCACCTGACCATCGAGGCCAAGGGCAAGCAGCTCAAGGTCTGGCTCAACGGCGAACTCACGGCGGAGATGGACATGGCCCGCTGGACCTCCGCCAAGCGCAACCCCGATGGCTCCGAAATCCCGAGCTGGCTCAGCACGCCATTCGCCGAACTGCCCACCAAAGGCCGCATCGGCCTGCAAGGGAAACACGGCGATGCCACCGTCTGGTTCCGCAACGTCAAGATCAAAGCCTGACCCGCAGCCCATCACGCCTTCCATCTAACCGCTCCCGCGAGCAACGTGATCGGCATGAAAACCAGCCTCACCAGCGCGGCAAAGCCCCGCATCACGGGCGTGACCAAACCGATGAGCGGATTGAGCAGACGGCGCACGCTCGCATCCGCAGAGTAGAGCAGCGCGACAAACACAATCAGCAGAATGCCCGCGAATTTGAACAACGGCGGGATGTGCAGGACCCCGGCGGTGATGACATGATAGGCCTCCTCGTAAACCAGGATGCCGCCGACGAAACCAATGAGAATGAAGGCCGTGGGCTCCAGCACCGGGTATTTCCGCAGCAGCTTCAGGGCATGGGGGGCGATCGCCTGAAGCGCCAGAATGGCAATCAGCACCCCGGTATAGATCGGCCACATGACGGGAAGCCGGGTGAGCGGATCCTTGGGGGCCAGCCCCACGGCGGCGATGACGTTGTCCATGCTCAGGCTGAGGTCCATCAGGCCGATCTGAAACAGGGCACCCATGAGGGAGGCCGCGACGGCCTTGGTTTTCCCCCCTGCCTGGGCGCTCCCATGGCGGGTGAGATGGGAACACATCAGCCAGATGAGATAACCGGCACCCAGCCAGCGCACCCAGGTGTTGGCAATGAGCCAGGCGGCGACCAGCAGGGCCAGCACCCGGAACCCATAGGCCCCGACCAAGCCCAGCCGGATCGCCTTCTTTTGCTGATGCTCCGGCAGTTCCTTGGCCAGCGCGGCGATGCCAAGCACATTGTCCACCGATAGCAGGCCTTCGATGATGACGAGGCTGGCGATTACGGGCAAACCGGAGAGGAGGTCCTGAAGCGTCATGAAGCAAATGAACAACTAACGGGTTGGCACCGGCGGCCGCAGTGGGTCAATGCGTTTGAACAGACGGAACAGATCGCTGTCAGAAGTGAAAATGAGGGTGGTGTCCTTGGCCAGGGTCTTCTGATAGGTCTCCAGGGTCTTGACGAATTGATAGAAATCCGCGGCCGACGGGCTCGAGTTGTAGGCCTGGGCATAGATGCCGGTGGCCTGGCCATCGGCCTGGCCCTTGATTTCCTGCTCTTGGCGGTAGGCCTCCGACTGGATGGAAAGCAGTTCGCGATCTTTTTTCCCGATGATTTTCACGGCCTCGCCGGCACCCTCGGAACGGAAGCGCTCGGCAATCTGCTGGCGCTCCGAGATCATCCGGGCATAAATCTTGTCGATCACGCCGGACTTGTAGTTGATGCGTTTGAAGCGGACATCGAGCAGTTCGATGCCCCACAAGTCCACGTTTTTTTGTGCGGCCTTGAGGATTTGTGCCTCGAGCACGCTGCGGCCATACTGGATGGCCGGGAGCACGCCGACATTGGACTCGGTTTCGACGAGGGTCTCGTCGCGTACGGCCTTGCGGTCGATCTGGCTGCGGACGACCTCGATGAGGTTGTGGGCGGCGATGACGCTGCGGGTTGCGCTGCCGATGTTGTCATTGAGGCGGGACAGGGCGCTGGGTTCGTCGCGGAGTTTCTCATAGTAGGTTACCGGGTTGGCGATGCGCCAACGGGCGAAGCTATCGACCGAGATATAGAGTTTGTCGCGGGTTGGCATTTCCTCGGCGGGGCCATTCCATTCGAGGATGCGCTTTTCGATGCGGTTGACGCGTTGGATGAAGGGCACCTTGAAGTGCAGGCCGGCTTCGTTCTTGGCGGGGTTGGCGTTGATGGCCCGGCCCGGCTTGCCGAATTGCGTGATGAAGACCTGTTCGATCTCGCTGACGGTGAAGGCGCTGCTGGAGAGCAGAATGAGCAGGGCGACGAGGCCGATGATGACGCGGGTGAATTTCATGGCGGGAGGAACTTAGCGGGTGGGTGGCGGGGTGGCGGTGGCGGGGCCGGTGGGTGGCAGATTCATGAGGGGGAGGAACTGCTTGGCATCTTCATCCAGGATGATCTTGGCACCGACTTTCGGCAGCACCTCGTTCATGGTTTCCAGATAGAGGCGTTGTTTGGTGATGGCTGGGGCCTTGTCGTATTGGACCAGCAGTTCCTTGAAGCGGGCGACATCGCCCTCGGCTTCATTGATGCGCTGGACGGCGAAGCCTTCCGCGCCGGAGATCCGCTGTGCGGCAAGCCCCTTGGCTTTCGGGATGATCCGGTTGTATTCGCTGTTGGCTTCGTTGATCATGGTTTCCCGTTCCTGTTGGGCGCGGGTGACGTCATCGAACGAGCGCTGCACGGGCACGGGCGGATGCACGTTGTTGAGTTTGAGCTGCTCGGCGGAGATCCCCATGTTGAAACGGGTGAGCAGGGCCTTGAGCTGCCCCATGCAATCCGCTTCAATCTCGGCACGCCCGATGGTCAGCACCTCATCGACGGTGCGGTCCCCGATGATTTCGCACATCACGCTTTCGGTTAGGTCGCGGAGGGTGGGGCCGGGGTTGCGGACGTGGAAAAGATATTCCTGAGGCGACGAGATGCTGTACTGGAGAATCCATTCCACCTGGGCGGCGTTGAGATCGCCGGTGACCATGTCGCGTTCCAGCGCCGGCTCATTGCTGGCCTGGTCGGGATTGGTCGCGTTGGGGGTGCCAAAGCCGAATTCGAGTTTGAGCTGGCGGCGGACGGGAATGACGGTGGCGGTATCGATGCCGAGGGGCAGTTTGAAGTGGAGTCCCGGTTCGGCGATGGATTGGAATTTGCCAAAGCGCTGGATGACGGCGACGCACTCCGGGTTCACCGTGAAGTAGGCGGAAAAGACCCCGAGCAGCAGCAACAGAAGCACCGGAACCACCAGCAACAGCAGTTTGACAGGAAGCTTGATCTGGGGGAATCCGGGTGCAGAGAGATCTGGAAAAACCTTGGGTTTCATGGGGGGTGCAGTGGCTGGTGGCTGGTGGCTGGTTGCAGACTAGTGCGGCGAACACCCTCAGGTCAAGCAACAAATCAGCAACAAATCAGATCCGGGCCGTCACCGGGATCCGCTGTCCCCGCTCTCAGAGGTATGACCACCCGCGAGACGGACCGTGCTCCATGGAACCCCGGCAGCACTAACGGTTGAGCCACACCGCTGTGGCTAAGTCCCGGCGGCCGCTGCGGCCTGAAACATGGGCCGGTCCGTCATGAGCACGGGTTTTGCGGTTTCAAAGCGTCCACGGCTTGCGCATCTCACGATGCATCATCGCTTCCGCCTGGGGGTCGCCGGTGATCGTCTCTTTGACAGGGTCCCAGCCGAGCTTCCGGCCGGTCCTTGCGCTAATGTCGATAAGATGGCTCAGGATGTCCGAGCGTACCGCCGAATGCAGGTTGTCAACCGGTTGCTCCCTGCTCAGGACGCAATCGACGAAGTTTCGGATCTGGTCGCGGCTTACCGGCAGGCGCTTGGAGCCGGGATCCCGGGCCTTTTCGCGCAGTGCATTATCCGAGGTCTGCCACCCCGAACGGTTCACCATCACCCAGCCATCGGCACCGACAAAGAGGGTGCCATGGTCCGCCGCCACGCCCGGATGTGGCTTCTCCCGGTTGGCCGTCTCATGATCCATGAAGCGCAGCTTCAGTCCATTCGGATAGATGAACTGCCCGTCCCAGTGGGTCAGCGTGTTGAAGAGACCCGAGGTCGGAATGACTCCTTTTGCCTCGCACGCAACCGGCATGTTGGGCAGTCCCGAGTGGTCCAGCCACCACTGCAGCATGTCGGCCGGATGCGCGCCCCAGCCGCCGACGAAGCCGATGGCGTAATCGTAGATATGGAAAATCCCGTTCCTTGGGCCCTGGGTAAGGCAGCGGTCGGCACAGAAGGGCACCTTGGGCGCGGGACCCAGCCACATCTCGTAATCGAAACCATCCGGCACGGGCGTCTCCGCGAGGGTGCCGCCCGACTCACCACAGGACGCCCACACATAGGTCTGCCTGACTTCGCCGATATGCCCGTTGAGCACCAGTTCGAGGCCCAAGCGCACATGCTCTATCGACCGCTGCTGCGCGCCGTATTGGAATACCCGGTCATACTTATCCACGATGTCGCGTGCCTGCTTGTCCTGCTCGATGCTGATGCCAAGCGGCTTCTCGGTGTACATGTCCTTGCCCGCCTGCGCCGCCAGCAGGGAAATCGGCACATGCCAGTGGTCCGGGGTGGCGATATGAACCGCATCCACGTCTTTGCGGGCAAGCACCTCGCGGAAATCACTGTAGTCGTCGCAATTCCCGAACTCCTGCTTCCTCTGGAGCCTCCGGCTCTTGATCGGGTCGCAGACGGCGACCACCACCGACTTGTCGTAGTTCCGGTAATTCATCGCATAGCCCGAACGATCGCCGCACCCGATCAGTGCGACGTTCACCTTGCTGTTGGGTGAGGCCTTGCCGCTCCTGGCCAGGGCGCTCGACGGGATGAGGGTAGGGAAACCCATGGCCGTCCCGGCCCAGGCCGCTTGCTTGATGAATCCGCGTCTTGATAGTTCTGTTTTCATGGTTGTGTTTTTCATGGCTGTGTTTTCGATGATGGAGTACGCATGCCGACTCATGTTGGATTACGTCTTGTCATGATGGTTCAAAGCGGGCTCCGGTACTCATTCGCCGCCGGGTGCCTTCGCGGGTGCCTCCGGGCTTGCTTGCGCTGCCTGTTCTTTGGTGAGGGGGGCCAGCTTGCAGAGCGGACGTTCCGGGAATTTGGAACCGTCCTGGGTGATGTAATCGTGGTTCCATTGCAGATGCACAAGGGCACCGGGCTTGAGCGCGAGGATGGCATCCCGGATCGCGGCGGGAACCTTGGGGTTCTTCATGTTATCCTCGACGAGGACCAGGAACTGTGCTTGTTTCGGGTCGCCGAATTGCCCGGGTTTCTCGTAGCGGAGGTACTTGACGATGGCGAAGGTGGCGAGCTTGCCGGATTCGCCGCAGCGATCAGGACAGAGGGCGGTGCGTCCCAAACACTGGTGATCCGTCAAACCCACGAAACGGGCCACCGTCTCATGCGCGGAGAGCAACTGCCGATCCTTCGCGGGAACCTGAACCGCCCGGGGGCGCAGCTTCTTCTCCACGGCTTGCCGCCACTCCTGCGACCCAAGATCGGGTCCCTGGCCGGCGGCATCGCTGACCTTGAGTTGTCTGTCCAAAGCCCTCGACCATTCATCAGTTCCAATGTCCGGCCCGTGGCCCTGCTGATCCGTGACTGGATGCAACTTCTCAGCCCATTGCGCCCACTCCTTCCAATCCGCCGGCACCACCTCCGCGGAATCCTTGGTGATGGGGGTGGCTGTGACATCGGCTCCGGATGGTTTTTCGAGCACTTCGGCAGCAGGCACGAGCAAGGACATGGCGAGCAAGCTCATCAAACTTGCGGCGGACTGGCTTAGCGGTGGGATACTCATAAGGCAAGAATTCGGTCGGCTGAAACCTCCGCTTCCGATGCAGCGGCGAACCGCCAACCTCCGATGGCATCGTCGATCATCGCGGTGGCTTGCTCGCACTCATTCTAGCGTCAGCGAATTGCGAGTCAACCGGTATTTTCACACCGGTATTTTCCGCCAGCACGCTCTTGAACGCATCCTCCCACAACCCGCCGCTGCGTTCGTGCGTGCGGTTGAACCTGTCGGATTTTCGGCTTTGACATTTCGCCAGGCAGTGGCAGGGTGCGGCTGCGCTAGTGCGGGCCGGCTCATGTTATTCGTCAATCCTTACACCGATTTTGGGTTCAAGAAGCTTTTCGGGGAAGAAGCTTCCAAGGATTTGTTGTGCGATTTTCTCAACCAGTTGCTGCCGCCGCACCATCAAATTGTCACTCTTGCCCTCAAGCCGTCCTACCGCCTGGGCGAGATCCTCGAATCCCGGCAGGCGGTGTTTGATCTGGCCTGCGAGGCGGCTTCCGGCGAGCGTTTCGTGGTGGAGATGCAGAAGGCAAAACAGAATTTTTTCAAGGATCGC
>JAPLUI010000465.1 GCA_026397725.1 Verrucomicrobiota bacterium
CTTTCGTTGGATCAAAGGTCACCTGCGGATCAAACACTACTATGGAACAAGTCCCAACGCGGTGAAGACGCAGATATGGATTGCCGTGGCAACTTATCTGATGATTGCCATCATTCACAAGCAACTCAAGCTGCCCGGCACCCTCCACAGAACTTTGCAGCTTTTGAGCGTTCATCCTTTTGAGAAAGTCCCTCTAAATCAACTACTTACAGAAACCGACCACAGAATTATGCATGACGACAATCCTAATCAATTGACTTTCAATTACTTATGACCGGACACTCGTGAGCCTGAGTAGTAACGTTCGATGTTCGACGTTGAAGGTGAATGTGGCAGCGGGAGCGCCATCCGTAGAATGATTGGGATTTCCGAAATTGCCGGACTGGCCGGGAAGTCTGCCAGCAAAGGGACTTGGTGGAATTGTCTTGATGGCGGGCAGTCGGGAGGGGATTGTGACAGCCAATTCCAATACTGCAGCCATGACCACCAACCATCGCCAACAACTCATCGTCCGCCCGCTTCCCGCCGTGATTCCAGCCACATCCGGCGCGGATTTGAAAATGCCAGTCCCCGGCAACTCCCGCTGGCTCAAGCAACTGACAATCCTGTGCTGCATGGTGAATGCCGTGTCAGCGGACACGTTCGGACTTTTCACCTACACCGACAACGGGACATCGATCACTATCACCGACTATCCAGACAACGCGGTTGGCGCTGTTGAAATTCCGGCAAGCATCACCGGCAAGCCGGTGACAATCATCGGGGATTATGCATTCAACTGTTGCAGTTGGCTGACGAGCGTGTCGATCCCCACTAGCGTCACCAGCATCGGGTATGCTGCGTTCTATCTTTGTGGCGGCTTGACGAGCGTGTCGATTCCCACTGGCGTCACCAGCATCGGGGATATAGCATTCTATCTTTGTGGCGGCTTGGCGAGCGTGTCGATCCCCACTGGCGTCACCAGCATCGGGTATGCTGCATTTTATCTTTGCAGCGGCTTAACGAGCGTCACGATCCCCTCAAGCGTCACTATTATCGGGGACGCTGCATTCCATCATTGCAGCAGCCTTAAGAGTGCGGTTTTCCTGGGTAATGCTCCTTCTCAGATGGGTACGGTTGTTTTTGGTTTCACCGCCAGCGGCTTCGCGGTGTATTATCTGGACGGTATGACGGGCTTTACGACGCCAACCTGGCTGGATTATCCTGCATTCTCCGGGGAGTCGCCCCAGTTCACCAGTGCCGCTCCTCCCTCCACTGGTAGGGTCGGAGTTGCCTACAACCATACCTGCACCGCGACAGGTGTACCGCCTCCCATTTTCTCCGTGACATCCGGAGCATTACCGACCGGCCTTATCATGACCAGCGACGGAGTGATTTCCGGTACCCCGATCGTGAGGAGCACATTCACCGGCACCATCACCGCCACCAGCGGTCCCTTTCCCGCCGCTACGCAGGGTTTCTCCATTGATACCAACGAATACCAGGTTCTCTCAACCGGAGGTGCCAATGGTACCGTCACAGGTGGCGGCACCTACCCTCTCCACGCCACCGCGACGCTTACCGCAAGGCAAAATCCCGGCTACGTCTTCACTGGATGGACCGGTGACATCACGGGAACAGTCAACCCACTTTCCGTGTTTATGGATACCAACAAGACCATCACCGCCAACTTCGTCCCCGACACCACCGACGGCGATACCGACGGCCTGAGCACCTATCTGGAAGCGGTCGTTTACGGCACCAACCCCGCGCTCCCGGACACCGATGGCGACGGTCTAACCGACGGCTGGGAAGTCGGGCTTGGCCGCTTCTCGATCATCGCCGGATCCTTCACCTGGGCGCAAGCCCGCGCCGATGCTCACACGCGCGGCGGCGAACTGGCGTGCTTCCCCACCGCCGACCGCTGGAACCGTGCCATGGAATCGCTCGGTGCCAACGCGCTCGACCCTTACACCGGCCTGTGGATCGGCGCGAGCGATGCGGCCACTGAAGGTGCCTGGACCTGGGTGAACGGCGAGACTTTTGCGTTCCAACAATGGGCCACCAGCCGACCGAGCACCACGCCCGGCAACACCCTGGACCATGTCGAGGTGAGCGGCGGGGGCGGCGCGGAAATCGGCAAGTGGTATGATCGCAGCCCCACCACCCTCCGCGACGGCTACATCCTGGAAACCGGTTACGCCACCGATCCGCTGGTGGCGGACGCCGACGGCGATGGCCTCAACGACGGCGCGGAGCAAGCCGCAGGCTCGAACCCGTTCCTGCCCGACACCGATGGCGATGGCCTGACCGACGCCCAGGAAGTCAACCTCACCCACACGAATCCCAAACTCGCCGACAGCAACGGCAACGGCACCAGCGACGCCCAGGAGGATTCCGATGGCGACAGCCTGACCAACCTAACCGAAGTCACCCAACACGGCACTGATCCGTTGGTTGACGACAGCGATGCCGACGGGATCAAGGATGGTGCGGAGATCAACCATGCGGGTAGTTTCTACCAACTCGTGCCAGGCTCGTTCACCTATCCGCAGGCCGTGGCCGATGTCGCTGCCAAGCGTGGCCGGGTTGCCGGTTTCCCGAACGCTGCCGATTACTCGCGCCTGGCCGCCAAGGCCCGCCAGACGACCCCGGGCTACCTGTGGATCGGCTTGTCCGATGCTGCCACCGAGGGCACTTGGGCTGTGGAGCAACGGCAGCGCCGCAACCTACTCCCGTTGGCTGGCAGGAGAACCCAGCGGAGGAGCAGCCGAGAATCATGTCGTCATCATGGAGAACTCCACCCAGTGGGCGGATGCAGCGGAAAACCATGTTGCCGCCGGCTACCTCTTCGAGCGGGTCGGTCTCGATCCGCTGGATCCGGACACCGATGCCGATGGCCTCACCGACGGCCAGGAAGTGACCACCACCCACACCAGCCCGCTGCTGGACGACACCGATGGCGACGGCCTGTTGGATGGCGCGGAAGTCAATATCTATAACTCCAGCCCGCTCCTGGTGGACACCGACGCCGACGGCCTCAACGACCGGGAGGAGGTCGAGGTCTATCACAGCAATCCCACCCTCAAGGACACGGACGGCGACGGCTTCGACGATTTGTTCGAGGTCAACACCGGCTTCGACCCCGCGCTGGCCAGCAGCACGCCGGACGCGCTTTCCACCATCCGCACCGCCGTCGAGTTCCGCTTCAACGCCGCCAGCGGCGTGAGCTACCGGATCGAAGCCTCCACCGACCTAAGCGCATGGACCACCATCGAACCCGTCATCATCGGCGAAAGTGCGGTCGTCACCCGCTTCTACTCCACCGAGAACCAGCCGCAGCGGTATTTCCGGATGCGGCGGAATTGAGGTGGTTCTACTCCACCCTCAACGTGCCCAGGCGCTACCTGCGGGTGGAAGAGACAACGGCACCTTAAGCCGGTGATGGCGGCGCCTTCACGCTCGATCTCGGAAACCCACGTGACAAGAACAAACGAACGAAGTAACTACTCAGGCACCTCCCGGAATTTCATGACAGAACCATTTTTGACAAAATCATTGAGAATTTGGCTTCCCCTTCAGCATGGTCCACGAGTAATCGAAATGCCTGTTATTGAACCGAAATGGCAGAAAACCAGCCTTTGCAAGGCATGGTATTTCATTGGGTGTTACTGCTCAGGTAGCCTCCCGTGCCGGGAGGCTACCTGAGATTCATGGGCCACATGACTGCCGCGCCCGCCAGGAACCACGAGACAGGGTTTGGGATCCGCTCGGATCCCGGCGCGACGATGTTCAGATCTTTCATCTGACAAGAAGCGCCTTGCTTGGCTCGGCGCACAACGACGCGGCTGAGGCGTGCTGTCAAGCGTCGCCTCCAGCCGTCTTGTTGCGCAGTTCCTTGCGCCAGCGCTCTAGCTGCTCGATGGTCACCCCCGCTCCTCCGCAGACAATGACCAGGATGTTCCGTCTGCCTTTCAGACTCTCGACAGGCGCATACACGGCGGCGAGACTGGCTCCGCATGCCGGTTCGACGAGGACCCGATGATCGCGGGAGAATCGGAGGCATGCGCTCAGGGCTTGATTGTCGCTGACTACGTGGCTGTGCACGCCGTGTTCCACGGCACAGGCATAGGCAGCATCCGCGACCTTCTTCGCACCCAGAGAGGTGGCTATACTGGTGATCCGCTCAAGTGCCGAGTTCCTGTGCTGCCTGAGAGACTCCGATAGCGACGCCGCACCCTTTGTCTCGACGGCTATGACAGGCACTGATGGAAGGGCATTTCTGCGCAATCCCTCGATGACGCCACACAGCAGACCTCCCCCGCCAACCGATACGACCACGGCATCCGGACTGACTCCCTGCCGTACGGCCTCGTCGATAACCGTGGCATGGCCCGTCCATAGGAGGGGATCGTCGAACGGATGAATATACGCCCATCCGGCTTCCAGGGCATCAGTGGCATACTCGTGGGCCTCCTGCCATGATGCCCCTCTCACCACGACTCGGGCAGCTTCCTGCTCGATCAGTTCGATGGCTCTGCCCGACGTTGTCTCGGGAACAACGACGGTAACCGGTATCTCGAGTCTTCTCCCGGAATAGGCAACAGCAAGACCAGCGTTTCCTCCGGATGAGCAGAGGAATCCTTTCGCTCCGCTCGCCGCATGCGTCCGGCAAGCATTGCCAATCCCGCGCAGTTTGAATGAGCCGGAGGGCTGCAGTGACTCCATCTTGAGCCAGACTCGTCCCTGAACCTTTCGGGAAAGCGGCAAAGACTCAACCAGTGGGGTCTCAATATGGAGCGTCAGGTCACTCATATGGGTCATTGTCTGCCCAACGTCAAAAGTGTGGCACGGCGGGAGAAAGGCGTCCAGAGCGAAGCGAACCAGCGGCGTTGTCCGCCGTTGCCACCACTGGCTTGTTGGGCTCCATGTCCAGGATCCTAGGTGATTGTGTCCACGGTTTGTTGCTACTACTGGGATTGTTGCGTCAAATGCGTTCCTATGCCAACCAGGGCGAGCAATGCAGAGTGCGGCAAGAATATCTGAGTGGCGCCGCCGCGTCCCCCGCCAGCCCATCCCCAGTTGCGACGCACTGGTCCGGCCGTGCCCTCCAGTGCCATAACCGGCCGGCTGACTGTAAACTCCTGAAGCCGTCGTCCTGCGCCTCCACCGAAAATAGCTAACGAATCCATGTTCGCACCTGGGAGGCAAAACCAGTTTCCAGTTTGCGGAAATGGCCGGTTCATCTCTTCGTTTCGCAAGAACTGAAAGAGACGGTCACCTGGGTGGATGAGATGCGTGTAGACCGGTCGCGAGAGGTCAAATCCACTGGCGATCTCTCCCACCTTCGTCGGATCAGTGATGCCGTTCTGCCTCAGAAAGGTGTTCAGAGTTGCTTGGTAGTTGGAGTTCATAGTTACCTGGAACTGGAAATGACTCTTGCCGCAGCATTCGCGCACAACAGTCTTGTTCACGAACACGTCGCAATAACAATTGTTAATCGAACCGGTTGCTGTTCTGGTAGATCAGCGACCCGGATCGATACTTCTCAGGAGCGACCGTTCACACGAGGTGTTTTACCCCGCCGATTCCGGCCTGACCAGCGAAATCTTGTGAGCGGCGACCTTTTCTTCGCGCTCAATATCACCGATTGCTGGCCGGGAGGCAAGGGGAAAGTGGGTGGGGCAGTATTTCCCCGCTCATGGCTCGGTCCGGCCATCCCACTGCACCCTCAGCGCCTCCAACAGGTCCCGGAGGCTGGTTTGCCCCGTCCCCGCACCGCTCCAGGGCGTCCGCACCCCGTTCCTGCGCAACAGGCAGTGCTGATACTGCGCCAACCGCACCAGCGGCATGAACTGTATCCGCCCCTCCGGCCAGGTGGTTTCGGCGGCAACACCTCACTTGGTGTCACGCGTGAGTCGCGCCAAGCCGACGCCAGCAACCCCAACGCCGGGGGCGTGGCAGCCGTCGTCACAGCGGCGCGAATTCTGAAACCCCTGGAGCCGCAAGGGCTGAGGGCAGTCGTTTTCGTCTGCGCTGCCGTGCTTGTCACGACTCTTGCAACT
Organism: Verrucomicrobiota bacterium; assembly: GCA_026397725.1. Classification (GTDB taxonomy): domain Bacteria; phylum Verrucomicrobiota; class Verrucomicrobiia; order Verrucomicrobiales; family Akkermansiaceae; genus Luteolibacter. The sequence continues at coordinate 6,045 of JAPLUI010000465.1, forward strand.
CTCACAAACCAAGACGGGAGCCTTGACGAACCCGCGTATAGTGCGCTTCCGGGCGTGGCCGGCCCCGGTGCCGGTGCCACCCCTACCGTAGTCCCCCTAGTCCGATCTTTCGCGGCCCGGTGGTGGTTCTGCTGGCGGGTTGCGGCTCGCTGGTGGTGGCTGTGCTGGTCCGCGAGCGCGGAGGAACAACACACTCGCCGGGGAAGTCCGGACGCGTCCCCTGCCCTGCCGTAAGTCCCGCTGCCGGGCCGTTGTGCCGTGACCTCGTGGCAGAGGTGGCGCGGGGTGGCTCGCTGACAATCCGCCGGGAGCAATTGACGGGCGGGGCTGATTTCAGCCGCGAGTCGGTTCTGCCGTCCCGTCGCCGCCGTCGTGCCTGCCGGGTTCATGGCCGACGCTTGGCCGCCTTCATGCGTTCCCTGCCATGGACGTTTCCGCCCGCTCGCTGCCGTGATGCGATGCATCAAGTCTTCGCTAGCAAGTCGGTGCAGGGTGATTGCGCCTGGCCGGGCCTTTCGTCCGTGGCTTCACCCCGTGCTTTTTGTCAAACCCTCAGCGCCGACCCGGTCCTGATGTAGCGAGCCCGCCGCAGGGTGTCCGGGCGGTGGGGTTTGAGTGCGATGCCGGAGTCTTCCAACAGGCGCGAGAGGGTGAATTCCTTCACCCCGACCAGTTCAATGCCAATCACATCCCCGGTCGAGTCGAAGTCCACTGTCACCGTGGATTTTCGCGAATCAAGCACTTCGGTCCGCAACACCTTGCGGCGCGAGAACCGGACGTAGGCGGCCATTTCCGCGCTATCCAACTCCACGACGGGCGGGGTCTTGCTTTTCAGGGTGATGATGTACTGTCCGGTTTTCATTGCCAGTATCCGGTGATGAGCCAGCAATCGGCTCTTTTGACTTCGGCCACGATGAAAAGCGTCCGAGCCTCGATCGTCTTCTGAAAAACCTCTCTGAAGCCCCCCTCTTCACCCTTGCCTACGCTTCTTGTCAGGGAAGCAAACACAGTCTTTTGCCTGCTCCAACGTGAAGCCCCGTTCAGCGGCTCGTTGCGCGAAGTGATCACGGGGATGAAAGGCGTTGGGAGGAGGCATGTTCCTGCGGGCGATACGACGGCGTGAGTCTTCCGTTCCCGCAACTTCAAATTTGTGAAACTTGTGACAGGCACATCGAATCAAGCTGGTGCGGCTGGGCACGGGGAAGGGCCCCATTAGACAAACTATGCAATTTGATCACGTCCTATGACAAAGATCTAAAAGAACAATCGAAAAAAAGTAAACTTTGTGATGGACCTGGTTTGCGTTGAGGCAAATGACGTCTATTCGAAGCAGGCATTCCACCAGATGCTATTCTGTGAGATCAAAGTTCTGAAAAAAGATCTTTCTGAGGAACTCTAATACCATCAAATTTCATTTGTCTAAGAATAAGGTGACTAACCTCTATGTTAAGAAAACGAGATTACAGCAGGCAATACACGTTCATTAGGCAAGGCTCCGGGCGCAAGAATAGGAATGCGGAGTGAACAGCAGGTCGCAATGCAGTCATCAGAAAAGCTCATGTTACGCTGTTTCAGATTAGTGCTATCAGCAAAAATGGAAAGCAAATAACATTGAGGTTCTGGTGGACCTGGATCTGTAGGTTTCTCTGATAGATTTACTAATTCCTTGTGTAAATGATTAATTGTTCCGCCAGTTGCTACAACATCAGCGACAAAAAACGCCGCCTTGGATTTCGCAAATGCATCAACTAAGGTCTTGCTCACTTTTTCCCTATGACTGTGATACTTTCCTTTCGCTCGTGCCGCCACGCAGTAGTTTCGACATCCTAATTTTACACTTATCTGTGCCGCAAGAACTGCACCCCAACAGTCAACTCCAAAAACAACAACTGATTCTTTGTCCATAGCGCCCAAATCCGTGACTTTGCTGCAGATCCAATTAACCATTTTTGTCACGATCAATTCGGTTATGCCCTGGTAATTCATTAGAGGACCTATGGAGACCCAACCCAACGACACTAAAGAGCTTGAGGTCATAAACCTACCTAGGCGATACAATTTCTTCTTCTCAATAATTAACAATAACTCACGCTCTAGGTCATCATCCAGTGTTTGAACGTTTCCGCTTCTAGCAATATTATCTGTCTCAGCACCTATTCCAGACACTGCCTCGATTATATCACTACGACCTGACGCTGAAATTTCTTCATCCCCCATAAGCCGAGGAACCTTTTTTGACGTAAGAAGTTGCCAGTCTCCGACATGTGCTTGATCATGGTGTGTCGTAACCCTGTATTCCAGGGTACTGACAAGCGTTTGACGATCATCAGAAACGATAATTATTTTTGCTTGGCGCGAGAGGAGGCTCGAACGAACTGCAGTGTCAGTGCCAAAGCGCCCTGTGATCACGTGTACCAGATTGCCTAGACAAACTTGATCGGGTTTATGGACATCTCCGGCGAGCCACACAGTAGGACCACCGTGTCGGTATCTTGAGAGCCGTTCACGAAACATAGCTGCTTTTGTCCAAAAGTGTCGTTCGAAATAATTTTCTTCAATTGGAGCGATGCCGCCAAGATCTCCAGGGAAGATACTTGCTGGATAATGGCTGCCGATAATCAAAACGTCATCTAGAGGGACTTCAGTTATAAATTCACGGAACAACTCGTCGATTTCTATGTTGTCAAGTTTGCCAGGCGTGTCACCAGGCGCATAGAGTGTCGAATCTATCCGCGCACAGATTCAGCGGGACTTACTGATCCTTGGTGTGGGTCGCCAAGGTGCTCTCGAATTCTTAGTGGTATATAGTGTGCATTATCGCGCTGCTTAGAGTTAGCATTCCGAAGTGGTAGCCAGTTTTTTTCTGTCCACAGAAGTTCACCTTTTTCTGATGATAGTAATACAGTTCCCATTTGCCCAACTACGAAGTCGATTGCGCCGCGCAAGCCGACTCCTTGGCGATTAACGAAACATCCAGTAAATATTGCATCGAGGTCATCGAATGAATCATCTATGGGGATGGAGAAGGATTTTCTGCGAATGGAGTTTCTAAAGCCTATTCCTGCATCACAGACACTCACTGAAACAGCACGACGAGAATCCTGAAAAGCGATGAATGCCGTCGATTTTCCATGAGTTACAGAATTGAGCACTAACTCCGATGCGAATACCGCAATTTCCTGGCTTGCTGTTGCAGGGACCCCTGCTTGCTGTAGCATCATTGATGTTCGGACTACAAAAAGAGATGAGTATCTTAGTCGCTTGAGATCCTTCCACTCATAGTGCTGTGTTTTAGACGACTCGGGCGGTTGGGGGTCTGAAGAGATTTGAATAATTCCAGTATTTGTAGAAGGCGCTGTGGAAGAATATTCAAGTATATGATTAGGATTCCAATCGAGAGATCTATTTTCTCTTGTTATGCGAATAAATCCTACATCACACCAAAACTTCAGAATTTCAGGATCGAGGCTGTGTAAAACTATGCTTGGCAAACCAATATAGTCCCCCACTGTCTTGCATATTGCGGCAAGAGATGTTAGGGCGGAGAGGCTTTGTCTCCCCGGGACGGCCGAGCGCAAATCCCATATTACTTTTGGGGTTTCACCTATTCGGAATAGATCGCTCAGATCTGCTAGTTTCGGTGCGAGATTATAGTGTAGCCCAGTTAGGCTAAGCAATCGACCAGGATTAAGAAGAAAGTCCATTGCAATGTGTTTTTATTAAGGATTTATCGAATGGATCCGATTTTGGGATGAATGCGTGCAATGTAGAGAGTAATGGCATGCTTCCCCTTCACTCCCACTCTGCGTTGTTGATTCCAAGGGTCTTGGAATTTTCTGAGACCGCTCGTTTTGTCTGGTCCTGTACGCCGTTGGGGAAGTTTGCCTGGATCTCGACACGGACGGTCACCTCGGCGTTGGGGTCGGCGACGAGCAGGGCGATGATTTCCTCGGCGATTTGCACGAGGCGCATTTTTGCGGCGGCGGGCGGAACTTCGGCGGAGATGTGAACCGACTTGGCTTTCTGGGTCGGAGATGGTCCCGGTGGGGGCGGCCCTGGGGGTGTTGGTCCCGGCGGCGGCGGTGGTGGTGTCTGTCCTGACGGGCCCGGGCCGGGTGGTGTGGGACCTGGGGGAATGACGGGAGGATGAGCGACTTCATACGCTTTTGCCGCCTCCGGTTCGATCAAGAGCAGGGTATCGTCAAACTGCACGTTGGAATCCCCGAACTTGAATCCCTCGTATTTGCCATCGGTTTGGCCGTAGGCGGTGCCAAAGAAGTCGCGGGTTGCCGCGCCCTTGACGATGGCCTGGGCCAAGACGCTGCGATCTTTCAGGCGCGGCAGGTATAGGTATCGTTGGGTGTCTTCCCAGAAGTCTGCGGCTTTGACTGCGGTCTTGTCGGCCTTCCAATATAGCTCCTTGAGCTTGGTGCGCAGATGGATTGGCGACCACGTTGCGATGACCAGTTCGTTGTCGATACAAACGCGTTCGATTTCAGGTCCCAAGGCCGCACCGCTGGTGTTGAGGTGAAATGCCTCCACGTTGGGCTTGGCGGTGGGGTTGTCCTGGGATGGGCAGAGCAGCCATTTGTAACACTCGCGGGCGACACGCGGCAATACGCTTTCGGCTCCTTCCAGTTCCTTCTTGGCTTGTTGTGCTTGGAGGTTGTCCAACACCAGACGCATCCCCGCGACATCATCGACGATGGATTTCCATGCCAGCGCCACGCGGATGCAGTCGCGCAAGCGCACAAGTGCCCCATGGTCGGGGGCGATGAAAAGCAGGCGGTTGCCACGATATCTTGGTTTGGTGCCGTTGTTTCTGGCATAGGTCAGCACGCTATCAAAAGCAGGGCGCGTTTCCTCACGGGAATAGAATTGATCCGGTGCCAACATGACAAGACGAAGCGAGGTATCGTCGGGCACATCGCTGTGAGGCGTGAAGATGTGGGTGCCGTCAAAGAATGTCGTCCCGGCGGCGAGCTTCTTAACGATGTCAGCCATGCGTTCAAGCACTTCATTCTTATCCTCGAAACGCTTCTTGCGCTCCTCCATTTCCCGGCGGAGATTTGCACGTGTATCGAACCAATAGCGGGTCGCGCTCTGGGTCTTGTCACCGGATGAGTTTAGGTAGTGCAGTTGGTCTGCCAGACGGTTCAACGCATCAGAGTAGAGGGATGATGTTTGACCGGGTTGGAGACAGCCCAGCAGCACGCGTGACCGGTCTAGGCCGCGGACGCCCGGCTTGGTCGCCATGGACGATGGCGCGGTGCCGAGGAAGAGGGTGCGTGCCACACGTCGCGCTGCCTGCAAGGCACCGAAGCGGGGTTCCTTGGCCTCCAGTTCTGTGGTTTCGGCATCGTTGCCATCAATGTCGCAATCCACCACGGCGTCCCATCCTGGCCCAAGATGATAAATGAGCTCCGCCCTGCACCCGCCGCCGTCATAGAGAGGCAGACTTCCCGGCAGAATGAGGAGGTCAGCGTTATTATCCTGCCACAGCCGATAGATCACTTTGGCCATCAGCTTGAGGATTCCACGCGTGCGCTGGAATCCCGGTATGGTGCTCCAGTCCTCATAAAGCCGGTCAAAGACTTCTGGGTGGATCGGGTAAGCATTTACCAAGCGGTCATAGTATCGGGATTCCTGGGTTTCGCCGGGCAATTTTGAGCCCTCCTGGATGTAGGCGTCGGCAAACGCCCGGCACGCCTGATTCCTGGCGGCCATGTCCCGCAACGGCTCAAACAGCCGTCGGCGAACAATTTCAAACGATTCCTCTTTGGCCACGGTTTTCCAGATGGCCTGCACCCGGTTGAAAACTTCTTCCAATGCGTGCAAGGCGGTAACGCCACGCGGGCCGCCAGCTTGATTGTCGGATTCGGGTAACGACGCCAGCACGACTGCGGTGGGAACCAACTTGGCGGCCTCGGTGAGCGCTTGAATGAACGACAGATTGGTGTCGTAGGTGCCACCGCTCAGTTGCTGTGAGTCTGTGAATTGGCGCATGTAGGCAACCAGCTCGTCTAGCAGGATCACGCAGGGCGCATGGCTTTCCAGCAAAGTCCTGAGTGTTTCTTTGCCGGGTGAGGTGCCGTTTGCGTCGGCGTCTTTGACCAGGGCGAATCCATCCTCCCCGCCGAGCTGCCATGCGAGTTCACCCCACAGCGTGTTCACCGTCTGCTTGCGATATTTATGAGGCTGTCCGGGCGCTAGGTCCGTGCCATCCAGCACGGCGATACGCGCTCTGGGCACGTCCATGATATTCGCCTTATCGAGCAGGTCAGGCATGCCTAGCAGGTCCTGGATCGAGCAGGTGCGCGACGCAAGGTGATAGACCGCCAACAACGTATGGGTCTTGCCCCCGCCGAAGGCGGTTTGTAGCTGGATAACCGGTTCACCACCATTGCCATTCAGGCGCTGGGCAACTTGAGTGAGTAACAGCCGCATCCCTTCGGTGATGAAGGTACGCTGGAAGAACGCCTCTGCGTCGCCATACTCGCGTCCGGCCTTGCCCGTTCGGACCGCCGTAATGTCGGCGGCGAACTCGGATTGTTGGAACGTGCCTTCCAGCACGTCCGAATGGGGCACAATAGTTTCTCTCCAAGGTTTCAAGCTCATAAATATGGAATGGTTAGCTGGCCGTCCAAGGAACACCAGATGCTGGAGTGTTGGCGATATTGAGAACAAGCGGATTAGAGTCGATGGCTGTTACCAGTTGGCGCAACCGCTGAAGTACGCTGGCGGCAAATCCTATCGGAAAGAGCGCTGTATGAACCCCAGTGTGTGGTTCCAAATGGAGCACGACACGTTTGGTTGGGCATGCTAGGGCATCCGTCGCGAGTTGCTTTTCGTCTGGTAATGCGGCCTTAGCGCTTGCATCGGCCAGGCCAGCAAGAGTGTGTTGGACTTTCTCTGTCACAAATTGGGCCAAGCCTGAAATGTTGGATGCTTTGGGTGGGTTCGTAATAACCCTAAAATCCTTGGCTTCTATTAACCACGCGGTGCTCTCAGTTGGAGCGTCTTCCACGGTCACCACATTTACAGCGATCACATCCACCGCTTTTTGTCCGCCTGGAGGTGCATTCCACACGGAAGAATAGTGCTGCCACTGATCGTAGATCTGTGCTGAGACGGTGGATTCGAAGTCAAACTTCAGTGTATCAACTTGGAGGGTGGCCATCGGGGTCAGGCGGTGGGATTATCGTGATTGATGTCGTTAACCGGAACACCCATTTCGGTGTCGATATAGCGCTCTGACTGCTGTAAGTCTTCGTCGAGCGCGGTGATGCTGCCAACATCGTCCATTGTCTTTCCTTGCTGCACCGTGACCGCCCCATCGTCCTGAATATGCAGTCCAAAACAGCGGGTATCGAGCTTGTTACCTTCCCGTTTTTGAAGAATATGTAGTTCGCGCAGAAGGAACAGGCTGTGAGTCGCGATAAAGACCTGTATTCCGCTTGCCGCCACCTGAAGGATTGTCTTGGCCACGGTCTTGATGATCCGTGGATTGAGGTTGGACTCGGGTTCGTCCCAGAATAGATAGCCCTTGTCCAGCAACGAACCTGTTGCGATCAGTCGTGCGATGGTGGCGAGTTTGCGCAAGCCTTCGGCGACGAGATGCATCTCCATGTTGCCTGTTGCCACATTCAGATAGAAGCGCCCGGATTTGCCAACTTCAACGCTGCCACCCATGGCTTCCTCCAAAGGAAGTAGAAATTCCTTGATCCTGGATTCACGCGGGCCACGCGCAAGTGGCGCGGCAAGCAAGATACAGGTATCTCGCCAAGTTTCCTCAAATGGCAAGTGGGTCGTTTCGTAGAGCGAAACGAACTCCGGCATGATCGTCAGAAGTTCGCGGGTCGGCAGGAACACAGGGAGTTTTTCCGCCCAGGCTCCTGGTTGGTTATTCACCTTTACCTGATTCTTGGATGACGTGGAAAACTGAAAGTCAAAACCAAGTTTCTCAGGTGTGAATTTGTAACCGATCGTGCAAGTGTGCGTGCCACGAGGACGGCGGCGGGCCAACCTGCCCAGTTCGTCAGGCTTGAACACGTTCCGCAGTTTGTCTGCCATGGCCGTCTCCAAGAAGGCTTTTGTGGGAACCTCGGATGCAGAATCCTTGGCTCCCTTGGCACTAACAGCAATGGCGCAGTAGGCGGCCTTCAGGATATGCGATTTTCCCGAGCCATTTTCCCCAATGATGATGTTTAGGTTCTTCCCGAACTTGAAATCCGCCTTGGGAAAGACTGTGAGGTTTTCGATGTGAAGGGATTTGAGCATGGTGGTTCTTAGTTGAAGAGTTCTCCTTGTGCAGGCTTCGGCGCGCTGGCGGCGGCTGTTTCGATGCCGGTCCAACTGGTGATGAGTTCGTTGTAGGCGCGGGCGTCTTCGGCTTGGCCGAGTCGCTCGCAAAGGGTGTAGAGGCGGTAGGCGAGTTGGCGCACGGCTTCCGCCTTGCCGCCGATGGCGGCGAGGAGCGCGCCGGAGGCGGATTCGCCGTCTTGCTTCAGGGCGCGGATGAGTTGATGAAGCGCCTCCCAGACAGGCAGGCGTGTGTCGGTGCGCGGGTCCCAATCCGTGGCATACTCGGCCCACTTCAACAGACGGACTTTTCCACCACCGCTTTGCAGGACGCCGGCAGCATCCATTGCGTCGACGCTGGTGGATTTGGAGCGGGCCAACACATCGGCTGACCCAAAAACGCCTTCGTTCCAACCGTTTTGCTCGAACCAGTGGAGACAGAACTGGGTGTCGGGTTCAAAATCGTCCTCGGCGAGGAAGCGGTTGATGAGCTGAAGGGCGGTGCGCACGCTCATGGGCGAACCATCGGCTTCCAGCACAGAAGAGTATTTGGAGAAGACCGCCATGCCGGGCCCGATGATGGCCTGGGATAAGTCCACTGGTGCCACGGGCGAACGATCATCGCCGGAACCTTTGGTCATCTCGTCAAGCGCCTCGGGCAGCACGCCGTTCAACTCGCGGATGAACTCGCGGCGGGAAATGGAGGGGGCGTCGGCTGGGCGCTTGCGGCAGACCAGAACAATGCTGGAGGCGAGCGAATTGGTTCCGAGGCCTATCGAACGCGATCCGCGTTCGGTCCTCATCGGCCAAGTGCCGGAAAGCTGCAGCCCAGAGCGATGAACCGCATCAAGAAATGTCTCCCAACCAGTTGAGGAGGTTCCGGCCTCTGTTTCTGTCTCCGACTGTTTGAACGCGTAGTAAATCGTCAGTGGCCCTTCGGGATGGGCCTGTTGGCTCAGGCTCGTCATTGCACTTGTCATCCCCTTTAAAAAGAAAGCCTCTGCCTTCTCCCGACTTCCGTGTCGATAAGGGGTTGCGACCAACTCTTCCGCCTTTGGCACGGCCATCGTGGAGAACAAAGATGGCATGAATTCCTTCAATGCAGGGCGCAGCCAAACATAGAAAAAATCAGAAAGGTCTGCATAGCCAATATTGTCGTAGTATGGAGGGTCCGTGGATATGTGTTTCCCCAAACTAATCGTTTGCCTTTGAGCATCTGCTTGAACTGCATACCCCAAGGATTGGCCCTCAGGTGCTCGAATGGATCGACAAATCCCTTCGAGCGAAACTCCAATATCACCTGCCGCTCCAGCAAAGACATTCACTTCAGCGAAATCCCATACCATTGGCAAAGCTTGTCGGGCAAATGTGGTCTTTGCTTGATCCCGGCTCGGACTCCACAAAACAATTGAACTGTTATAGTCCGAAGTTTTATCTACGCCTAAAGCCAGATAGACGCTCACCGCCTCAGAGTAGGCTTTCGCTCCTTGGCCTCCAGACTCGAGCCCTCTTCCATCATCGGCGATTCCTGCGTCGAGCGCTTCCTTGTGGATACGTTCTCCAGCTTCGCCTACCAATTCGCTAAGTGAGGTCAACGCAGCAAGCTGACGTGCCGTGAAGGCATCACCCCAAGTGAACATCCCATACATGGGAAGCCGGTCGATGTCATGGCATGGCGTGGTCACTTTCAAATCTGGCTTCCAAGCAGGTTTCGCCGACCGGGCAATTTCTTCCATCCCCTCATTTGGAGATAGGTAGATGCGGCCTCTTGTGCCTTCGGCGACTATGGCCATCAACCTTACCCCCATTCGTCCTCCGCACGCTTCAGAGCGAATATACTTTGTCTCAATCGGCGCGGAAGAGAATAGGCAGCCGAAATTTGCCCCTCTGGCTAGCTTTGTGCCCTTCTCTGCTAACGGAGGTGGCACACCGAGTTTAACGGTGAAGCGGTAGGTTTCGCCTTCGACCACTGGTTCCACATATGCATCTTTGCCTTCTCTGCTTGAAAGAATGAAGCTGGAAGCCAACGGCACATCCACATGCGAGAACGCCGGGTTGGGACTCTTGACCGTCCGCGCCCAGAGCCAAGCAATGACGGTGAGTTTCTGGCCGACGAGCGGTTTAAGGTCGGTCCGTTCTTTCGCCATCTCCGCTGTGATTTCCACCGGCGGATAGAGATGGCCGATGCGCTTCTGTGCTTCCTCGCGCATCCAGGCACCGTAGTAGCGCACGTCTTCCGCGAGACCGGTTGCACCGGGCCATTCCCGGTCCAAATCCAGTTCCTTTTTCTTTGAGTCTTTGCGGCTATGAAGGAGGCTGACCGGCGGTCGGCCCGCAAATTTGGGCGGGATCTCGATCATGGCCTTGTTGATGAGCACTGCCACGGGGTTGAGGTCACTGGCGTAAGCCTCAAGCCCGAGACGCTGTGCCTCCAATGGAATGGCTCCGCCACCGGCAAAGGGGTCGTGCAGGGCGGGCAGTTTGCCGGGATTGAACAGCTCGGCGGCCTGCGGGTGGTCCTTGTTCAGGTCGCACACCTCGCGCCACGAGCGGCGGATCTCGGCGCGGGCACGTTCCAGAACTTCCTCGTTGGTGGTGTTCTCCCACAGTACGAGGTCTTCGATGATTTTGAACAGCCGCTTCCGCTCGATGGCGGCTTCCTTCTTGTTTTTTCCGTATTTGAACCCCCCTCCCTGTTGATAGCCGGGGTCATTGACCAACTGCGCAAATATAACAGCGCGAGCCGCCGCCAGCGGTCGCCGCGCCCACCACAGGTGCAAAGTGGAAGGATGTCCATGCCGGATGGACTTTTCCCGCGCACAAGCAGCATTGATCGCATCGAGCGGCAGCGCGACTTCGATGAGCTTGCGGGGTGATTTGATGGGGTAGTCGGACATGGGAGAATGACGAAATCAGAATGACGAATGAAGATAGGGATCAGCCTTTGAATTGAATTGCTAGCAAATGCTGTTCGGCGACATCTCCCATTTGGAAGCGGATTAAGGTGAAGAACTCATTCCAGGGTGATGCCGGATCGCTGGCAAAGAGTCGGCGGGCGAGAGTGAGCATGACGCTGGCCGCAGGTGCGCCAGGAGAGAGTTTACGATCGGATTCGATTCGCTTTTGTAGTCGGGCTTTGGCGATGCGCCGCCTTTCGTTCAAATCAAAGTTCCCGAGGTTTAGATGCACGATGGTCTCTTCCACCAACTTGGCAGTCGTGGAATAATGATTGTTCGTGACTGTGAACGCGGCGCAGTTGGCAGAGTGAGGCTCTGGTGTGCCGTCTGGAGCAAATCCAAACAACGACGGAAAAGCCGGAACCTGGTCAGGCGAGAGTATCCAGCCCTCAGGAGAAGACGGAAGTGCGCCACAGGTGATCTGACGGTCTTTGTGGGCATCACAGTGCAGGTTGCGCTTCGGATTATTTGGGCTAGTGGTTCCGCCTAGGCAAACGGCCCAGAGATTTGGCCAATGCAAATTCCAGTTTGGAGGACGGTTCGTATCAGCTTTTGGGTGGAAATGCTCGACTCTTTGATGAGAGCTTCTTGTGTCGATGGCGGCATCTGAGCAATCCTCGGCTAGACGGCATTCACAAAAAGCGCATAGACAGCGCTGGCCGCGAATCAGTGTTCGTTTCACATCACGAGCCGCCTTCTGGCCGCCATGAAATGGGTCATCGCGCATTTCATCCCAAGTGGCTTCCGGGTTGGCGGCTCGATAGAGAGTGAGCGTTGGCGGCTCTGGCAGCTTCAGACAGAGCTTCACAGACCAGCCTCCCATCTAAGATTTTCGATTTGAAGATCGGCCTCCAGTAAACAAGGCTCCTGACCCATACTCCATGTGTCCAACTTTGCACGAAGTTCAACTGCACGCTCAGAATCCCACTGGCGCTCATCGACGAGGCGCAGATACTCATCCAACAATAGCGCCATTTTGGTATGGGGACGTCGGGCCACCCCAAAAACACCTTCCAAGATCCTCTGCACTTCCGCGCCATCAGTGCCAGGCGGAGCCGAGCAGACTTTGCCGTCTTCGATGATACGAATGCTGTCGGTCGGCACGGTAGAGAGGACTTGCGGACTGTGAGAGGTGACGATGAACTGAGTGCTGGGAAATGCCTTCATCAGGTCATGCAGAACACGCTGCTGCCATGATGGGTGCAGGTGAAGATCGATCTCATCGACAAGCATAATGGCGGGTGCCCAAATAGGGCCAGCGGGCGCAACCTCGGTGGTGTCGGGATTCCACTCAGAGATGTAATCAATCACTTGGGTTCTCCAATTCGCGACTTTAATAAAGTGCTCCAGGTCTGGATTGGCGAGTGCCAGACGTCTGGCGAAATCCATCCCGAGAGCCAGCATGCTTTGATAGCCTTGGCTGAGTTGTGCGACTTGCAGCACACCTGGACCGGACTTTGCCTTCACCACGAATTTGTGTTTCTCATTGAACTGCGGGTCTTTATAGGCACCGCCGAGCAGGGCACTGAGCGCTTCGCGAACGATTGTTAGATCGGGAGAACCCGTGAAGTCGGGAGCATTCTTAATTTCGCGTAAGGCCCGCAGTTCTGAGGCATCCGCCAGATCAAACCACTTCAACATCTCCTTGAAGTCAGTCTTCGGGTTCAGTGCGCCAACGAGAGCTGACGAGGGATAGCTGTAATTTATTTTTGAATCTCTGATTCGCTCTGGGATTTCGATGAATCCTCTGGTGGCCCCGTAGTAGGCAACAATTGGCATCAAATGCGGCGAACCGGTCTTGATGCTGTCCATGACATTGCTCGCATATTTGACAAGGTCTGACGCGGGATGATTGTGGCTCGGTGAGTCAGAGTCAGCGGCAGAACGCTTATGTACATCCCATTTCAAACCATCCGTCGATTCCAAGGAAATTTGGGTGTAATCGCTGGCAACCCATTGATCACCCGCTTTGGCCCGCGTGGATGGCACCTGGGTAAAATCCGTGTCCTCAATTTGAGGCAGCAGTCCCGATTCTTGGGTATCGAGCCTCTGGTTGGCTGAGGAGAACGAGTGCAACAGTGGTCCAAGTCCGATGGCGATGCCATCCAGCACGGTGGTCTTGCCGCCGCCGTTCTCCGCCACCAGAACGGTCAACCGAGGGTGCAGCAAAAGTTCCAGTTCGCCAAAGCAGCGGAAGTTTTTGAGTGTGACTTTCCTGAGGTGCATGATTGTAGGTTAGAGAGGTAAAGCTCGGTTCAACAGTGCCTGGAGATCGTAATTGACGGAAGCCACGCCCCAGCTTGGCTCCTCCTTGAACGGATGGGTGATGTAGTGGGGACCGTCGATTCCGTCATCTTCTCCCACTAGGACGATGGCGAGGTGATATTTTGGCCCTTGATTCCAACTCTCAAAGATTTCATTGCGGGTGACGGTGACAGTGGTCGCGCCCTGGATGCGGCCTTTGACTTCGATGTGGCGCGACTCGGGTATTTTGCCATTGATGGCGGGAGCGTAGGAGGTGATGTCCCAGCCGCATTTTTGGGCGGAAACATCGACCACACGGCAGCCGCGTGCTTCTTCAGCAAGGCGGACGGCGTTCATGGCAAATTGTTCGATGCGCGAGCGAGCTTCCGGATCCGCTGAGAATGTCGCGGTGGCGGCATCGGGCGCGGGTTCTCCCCGCAGTTTCCGCAGGAGGCCAGCGGGAACGACGAGCGCGCCACCGAGAACCACAGGAGTTCCATTGGTAACGTGACGCATCGACAGGAGTTCTTTTTTGCGGTTTTCCAGGCGGCCATTGAGGTCGTTGATGGTGCGCTGGATGTTGTCGAGATTCAGCCTAACATCTTTGCCGCATGCCTGATCGTCCTTGAGCTTCATCCAGCGGTCGGACCAGAAGGCGATTTCTTTGGTTAGACGCTCATGGACGGCGGCAAGGGTTTTGTCCACATGGGCGATGCGGCGTCCGGCAACTTCGCCATAATGCTCCGGGACCAGCGTGGTGGCGGCCAGAGCGAGGGCTTTTTGTTCCTGATCGGCGCGAATCCAGTCGGACTGGAGCAGGTCGGCCAGCAAGGCGCGGTCGGCGGCTGCCAGCGGTTCGTAATCGAGGTGGGGTGCCCAACCGGCAAAGGTGGCCGTGCCCGCAGGCGTGACGTGGACGAACTGGAGCCGCTTGGAAAGCACGGTGCTGTCACCGGATTTGATTTCGTGGGTGATGAGAAACAGGAGCGATGCTTCTTGGCCCTCGTCGGCGGGGTCCAAGAGGATCGCGCCCTGACGCATCAGATTGCTGTGCTGTTCCAACACGACATCGCTCACGGCAAGCATGAGCGGGTGGCCGGGGTGGATCATCTGGGCAAATGGAATGCCGGGCCTGTCGAGTGGGCGGACAGCTTCCTTGGTGAAGCAGACACGCTCGTAGCGTTTCAGAACCGGGGCGAGTTCGCGGCGGTTGCGCCCGCTGATCAGGCGGTCGCGCTCGCGGATGAGAGCGGGGACGTGGGTGATTTCAAAACGTCCCGACTCGCGAGGATACATGGCACCACCGAGACCCTCAAAGGCTTTGGTGAAAAATGAGCGGACAAAGAAAGGCTGGAGGCGGCGGGCCTCGGCCATTTCCATCTGCTCCTTGACCGCGAAGAGCCGGTCGGTGCTCATGGTTTCCTGGGCGAGCGCGTTGCGTTCGAGGAGTTCCATGATGTGGCTGCAATCGAAAGCGGCGTCGATGCTGTGGGTGAGGCGGGCGCGCACCTCCGGTTGGTCGTTGTAGCGGATGGCATCCAACAACAAATCCTTGAGGCTCTTTTCCTCGAACACCTCGCCGAGAATATCGAAGACCCGACCTTTGAAAGTCTCGTTGATGGTTTCGAGCTTGGTCAGGAGGCGGTGATAGACTTCGCCCTCACGGGTTTCTTTGGCCACAAGATTCCACAAATGGCAGACCTCCTGCTGCCCGATGCGATGGATGCGCCCGAACCGTTGTTCGAGGCGGTTGGGATTCCATGGCAGGTCGTAATTGACCATGAGGTTGGCATTCTGGAGGTTCACGCCTTCACCGGCGGCGTCGGTGGCGAGGAGAATGCGGACTTCGGGGTCGGATCGGAATAATTCCTGGCGTTTGCGGCGTTCGTCACGGTGCGTGCCACCATGAATGGTCGTGATGGCATCGGGGGTGCCCAGCACGCCGCTGATTCTCCGCTCCAGATAATTCAGGGTGTCGCGGTGTTCGGTGAAGACGATCATCTTGCGCTGGCGACCGTCGGCATCGCGCATGTTGGGATCGTTCTGGAGAATCTTGGATAGCTCGTCCCATTTGCGGTCTTGCCCGGAATCCACCACGCCACGCGCTTGTTCCACGAGGCCGCCAAGAATGATGATTTCGGCTTCCAACTCCACGATGGTTTCGGCGGCGGTGGCGGTGTCAGTGAGCTTTTCTTCCAACTCTTCCTGTTCTTCGGCGCTGAGGTCGTCGTCGTCTTCCGGCGGGGTTTCCAGCTTCTGGGCGCTGAATTGAAGGCCACGGGACAATAGCTTTTCCTCGCGCAGACGGTTTTCCAACCGTTCGCGGCGGCGCTTGAGGGATTGGAAAATGGCCTCGGGGCTGGAGGCGAGGCGGCGTTGTAGGGCGGTGAGAGCGAAGCCGACAGAACCCTTGCGCGGTCCGTGGAGGGCATCAGCCTTGCCCATTTCGGTCTTCACGTAGGATGTGACCGCCTCGTAGAGCGCGGACTCAATGTCGGTTAGCTTGTAATTGGCGGTGTAGGCGCGGCGCTCGGGGAACAGGGGCGTGCCGTCGAACCGCAGCATTTCCTCCTTCACCATCCGGCGCATGAGATCCGAGCAATCAACCTTGTGAACACCGTCACGGAATTTGCCGTAGAAGCGGTCGGAATCCAGAAGTGAGAGGAAAAGCTGGAAGTCCGCTTCCTTGCCATTGTGCGGGGTGGCAGACATCAGCAGGAGATGCCGGGTGCGGGCACCGAGTTTTTCCGCGAGGATGAAGCGTCCGGTCTTTTCGAGCTTGGAGCCGAAGAAATGGGCGGCGAGCTTGTGAGCCTCGTCGAAAATCACCAAATCCCATGATGTGGCGAGGAGTTTTTCCTGTAGCTCCTCGTTGCGGGCCATCTGATCGAGCCGAACGATGAGGTGGTCGAGGTCCTCGAATGGATTGCCGGTTGGGGTGGCGGCCTCCAGCGCTGAGGAGAACACATTGAACTGGAGTCCGAATTTCTCGAACAACTCGTCGCGCCACTGTTCGACCAAGCTGCCGGGAGCCACCACGAGGATGCGGCGGGAATCGGCGCGCATGATGAGTTCGCGGATGTAGAGCCCCGCCATGATGGTCTTGCCGGCACCGGGGTCGTCGGCCAGAACGAAGCGCAGCGGCTGGCGCGGCAGCATGGACTCGTAAACGGCGGTGATCTGATGGGGCAGCGGTTCCACGTTGGATGTGTGGACGGCCATCATCGGGTCGAAGAGGAAGGCGAGGTCGATGCGCTTGGCCTCGACCGCCAGCTTGAAGGCGTCGCCGTCGCCATCGAAGGACCATGGGCGCTCGGTGGTGGCGATGCTGATGTATTGCTCGTCAGCGCGGTTCAGCAGGCGGTCTTTAAGGGTGCCGTCCGGTATTTTGTAAATGATCTGGACCGCGCCTTCACCAATGGGCACGACGGCCACCACGCTGCCGATGGAGGCAGGTTCAAGGCCGGTGAGGGCAAGGCCCGTGGTGATGTCTTCGAGGCGGATCATGTTGGTTGGTCGCAAAATACTTATAAAGAATCCATTGCAGGGCCATTCCACGCTAAAGGGTTCCGAATGTGAAGCCGGATTTGACCGGATCTGCGGATTTCTGTCAGTTTTTGGCTGCCTGGGCGTACGCTGCAAATTCACCTCGAAGACGCGATAACGGATTCAACACAAACTCGATGCCTGCTTTTTGTCTCCGGGGGCATGGTCGGTTTTGAGGCTGCGATGCATATTACGGTCTGCTCGGGCTTCACGGTGTGCGCTGGTATGCCTCCATGTCGGTCAACCGTTTCCCGTGGGGGTGGTGCCGCCGGGTGCTGCGGGACATTTATTTCGCCGGATTACTGCGAAATGGCCGCCGCGTGGCGGTCTCAAAGGAGATTTGACCGGAGAAGGTGCGGCAAGACGGATTGGGAGATGCGGCAGGAGTCGAAAAACCGTTGATACTTTACGGATACTTTTCGTTGCAGGAACCTGCATTTCCCGTCATTCCGTTGCAGGCTTCTGCAACCCTCCTTTGACGGAAACCCTTGAAAACAAGGGGTTTAGATGGCTCCGGCGGTTGGGATCGAACCAACGACCTAGTGATTAACAGTCACCCGCTCTGCCGCTGAGCTACACCGGATTCTGACATGTGCGGCTCCATGCGCCGCGCGGCGGGAGCATGAGCGGCCCAGGCCTGCGGAGGCAAGGGAAAAATTCCGCGATGGGCAAATAAATCCACAAACCCGCCAGCAGGCCCGCACTCAGCCGCCAGCGGCGAGGGACACGACCTCCAAACGAGCGCCCTCCGTTACCGGGGTGAGGGCGTAGTCGCGCGGGAAGACCGCCACTTCGTTGAGTTCGACCACCACGGGTTTGCCGCCCAGGCCGAGGCTGTCGAGCAAGGCGGCCAGCGTGACGGGGGCGGCGAGTTGATGGGGGGTACCGTTGAGAATGATGGTCATGGGGTTTGGATTCATTTCCATTGGGTCAGTTGTTCCGGGAACGGGCATTCATGGCACTCCGAGAAATCCTCGAGGCAAAAATCATGATAGATCTGGAGCAGGGCCTGGTGATGAGCCACCCGTCGCAACCAGGGCTGGGCGAGCGCGAGCGCCCCAAACAGGCGGATGGCACAACGTCTCACCTTTTCGTTTGGCGCGGAATTGCGGAGTTTGTGGTAATCCTTGAAGGTCATGGCAGTCTCGTGCATGGCCAATGGAGCGAGATGGTTGGCCACCAATTCCAAGCCCAGACTGCGGCCGAACAAGGCCAGCTTCTGCGGCGTCCGGGTGGAGGTGAGGGTATGTCTTCGTGACCAGAACCCGTGTTCCAAGGCTTGCAGGAAATCGAGGACGGGCTTCACCTTGAAGGGCCGCGCCAGCGCAAGGCGGCGGTATTGCGACCATGCCGCGAGCAAGGACGCCAGCGCCCCGATCCGCCGGTGCGGATGGTTGGCCGGACGTTGCCCGTGGAGTTTCCACGGAATCGCCCGTTCCGGCGTCACCTCGAAGCTGGCGCGATACTTCCACCAGGTCTCCCACAGGCCGCACAGGTACTCGCGGGTATCCGGCGGTGCCTGCTCGTGAAGGTTCGGCCCGAGAAACCCGGCGGCCCCAAACAGGATCGCCTCGATCGCCGCCGGGGCGGCCTTCAATGCCGCGAGCGGCAGCCGCTGTGCCAGCAGGCGCAAGGCCAGCGAGTTGCCGCCGTAGCCAAGCGCCTCCGCCGTCGCCTGAAACAAGGCGGCGTCGCGGCCGTGCGCATCCGCCGTGCGCAGCCAGCGGGCCGCCTTGGCCGCCGCCCGGAAGCACGCCGCCTCATCTAACAAACTGCCGAGAGCCCCTGCGGAAAGGAATTTCAGCGGAAACACGCAGCGGCCCGGATGGGCGATGGCCACCTCGCGGGGCGGACGGTTCAGCGCGTCGGCAAGCTGGATTTCCGAAATCACCACTTGCGGGATTTCGCGGTGCTCGCAGGTGCGTGTGAAGACTTTCCGGGTGTCGTCGTCCTGAAACAACACATGCAGCACCACCTCGCGGAACGCGGGATTGGCGGCATGGCCGTGGGCTTCCCAGGCTGCGGCCGCAGAATCGATTTCCAAGGCCCCGGTTCTAACCGCCCCGTCGATTTCCACGGCGGCTTGGAAGAAATCCGGACCTGCGCCCCGGTTCCACTCGCCGAATTGCACGATCCGCACCGTTCTGCCGTCGGTGCTGCGAAAATCCCTGCCAAAGGCCCCGGCAAACCACAATGCCTGCAACTCCAATTCCGCAGGCAAGGCCCCGCCACGCCGTTCTTCGAAGGCCAACAGCGGATGCCAGATGGATTCAAGCAAAAACCGGTAGGTCATGATGCGGGCGTGGTTCCAAAACGGTCATTTCTTTTTCGGAGGAGAGCTTTTCGGTGGGGGGCTTTTCGGTGGGGGTGATTTCGGAGGGGGGCTTTTGCCCGGATCGGCCGGTGGCGGCGGTGGCGGGTCGAGAATGTCGAGCCAGCCGGCCAGCGCCTCGGCTTCCGGAATTTTTCCGTAGCGGGTTTTCGCTTCGCGCAAGCTCTGCAGCGCCTGCGCCTTGCCAGTGGGTGACGCCCGCTGGATGGCGATGAGGTGAAACTCCTGGCGCAGCTTGTCCGCGGGTTTGACGTAGTGTTTGATGGCATTGCGGAACCACACGACGGCCTCGGCGGATCTGGAGCTTTCCAGCAGGCGCAGGCCCACGGCTTCGGACAGGATGCCGCTTTTCATCCGTTCCGAAGCGTCTTGCAGTTGCTTGCGCATCTCGTCGGGCTTGTCACCCCACTTCATGGCCGCCAGCCGCACGGCCAGAAACTCATTGTCGGTCTTGAGCCGTTTCCCGTTGCCGTCGAAGTGCAGGAACGGACGATACAGCGGATCCCCCAGCACCACGCCTTGCCAGGAGGTCACCGGCATGGCCATCCACGCGGCTTCCACCCAGGTGTAGCCGGCCAGCAGGCGCTGGTGCAGAATGTCAAAATAATGGGTCAGTTGCAGATACGGTTCATAGACGTTGCCGATGGTGACCGCCGCGCCCTTTTCCAACAAGGGCGCGCTCCAGTTCTGCGTCGCGTTGGTCAGTTGCGGGGCGCTGAACGAATGCAGGTGCATCGCCACCGCGCCCTTGCGGAAGCGGAATCCGGGGTTCAGAAACGGCCCGCTCACATGCCAGTCATACCACCCGTAATACAGCGCGGCCTCGGTCATCGGATAGTTCTTTGGCAAGGTGTCGTTGAAGCGGTCCACCACCGTGGGAATCCCCACCCGGAGGTTTTCCGCAACGATCTCCTCGAGCCACTTGTCGCCCTGCGGATACTTGTTAGCAAGGTCCACATACGCCAGCCCCCACAAACCGGTGGGTTCCGTTTCCACCGCATCGTGCAGCATCCGCTCGCAGGTGGCCATGCTCGCCGCATCGATCCGTGCCGTCAGCACCATGAACGGCAGGTTGGCCTCACTGATGGATTTTTCATTCCTGAAATACTTGTTGTCCAACGCGCCCATGACCGACACCCCCTCCACTCCGAACATCGCCAACTCCGAATCCACCGCCGCCTCATCCCGGCCGGCCACGGGATTCTTCGGATCCTCCTTGAAATCCTTGGGCTTCGGCTCCGGCTTGATCCGCAGGGGCACCCCACGCAGCGTGACCAGCACGCGGATTTTGTTAGTCACCGGCAGGATCAAGTCGTTCTGGTCCTTGCCCCGTCTCCAGAACGTGCGTTTTTCAAACTCCAGGCGCAGCGGGTTTTGGATGGCGGTGGTATATTCGGCCCGCGAAATGTCCGGAGTGAGCGGCATTTTCAGTCCGATCACGTTCTCTGCGGGGATGTGGCGCAGTTCCCGGTAGAGGCTTGCGAGTTTTTCGGATTCCGGCACCGCGCTGTTGAAGACGACGGCCACTTCGTCCGGTCCGAGCGGCGCAGCCACAAGCGATGGGATCCCGGACAGAGCCATCAACAGCAGAGCAAATTTTCGCATGCGCGGAAGTATGCCTGGGTTTCAGGATTATGCAAGACCCGACAGACTTGACAGAGCCACCTTCAAGCCATCCCACGCCACCCGCACGCCAGGCGGCAGGGTGCTGGCCAGTTGCGCGTGCTCGTTCTCGTGACCCAGATGGGTCAGCCAGGTCTCCCTTGCCCCGGCTTCCGCCGCCGCCGCCAAGGCCTCCCCAAGCGCGAAATGCGTCGGATGGGGAATGGGCCGCAGCGCATCGAGCACCAGCACGTCCACCCCGCGGAGCATGGCCATCGTCGCCGCCGGAATCCGTTTCACATCCGGCAAATAGGCCAGTCGGCACGCGCCGGGATGCTCAAACAAATAGCCGATCGTCGGGACCGCCGCGTGCTCCACCGGCAACGGCGTCACGCGCAGCGCCCCGTAATGAAACGGCCCAGTCACGACCCGCGCATCCGGCTTCACATAGCCCGAGTGGATATTCCCGGCTGAGAACGCCCAGCCAAACATCTGCTTCAAAGTCTCCAGGCATTCGCGGGTCCCATGCATGGGCAGCGGTTCGCTCCGCCGCCAGCAAAACGCCCGCAGATCGTCAAATCCCGCAACATGATCCAAATGCGCGTGGGTATAGAGCACCCCGTCGAGTGCCGTCATGCCCTCGCGCAGCGCCTGCAGCCGCAAGTCCGGCCCGGAATCCACCAACAAACTCACCCCCCCCGCCCGCACCAGCACCGACGCCCGCAAGCGGCGGTTCTTCGGATCCTGCGACCGGCACACCGCGCAGCCACAGCCGATCACCGGCACCCCCACCGAGGTTCCGGTCCCCAAAAACGTTAGAGAGAACTCACCCGCCACGCCCGGAGCATAGCCGCCGAGGGACCATCGTCAATGCAACCCTCAAGCCCGCCCAGGGAGCCCCGCCGTCCCGGCGGTGAGGGCAGACGGGCGTCCCCGTCCGATACCGTTCGGTCAGCACTTTGATCAGTTGAAGAAGGAGGGGCTCGGTGGCGGCAGCGGCCCGCCAGGCGGGCGTGAATGAATCGACGTTGCGCAAGGCGTGGCGCGGCGGACGTGTGTCGTCAGGACGCCAGCGCCAGACGGGGCAGTCTCCCAAGACCGGGCGGTGGGGACGACCAAGCCGGAGCGGTGCCGCTCGGACGCGGCGGCGGCGGCGCTGCGCTTTCCACCGCACTCCATCCCTTCACCTGCCCAGGCGCGAGCCAAAGTCTGGAGTGCGGTGGGAAGGGCGCAGCCCGCCACACCGGTTTGGCTAGACCGTTAGAACCGCGGGGTTCCCATGAGGCACGGTCCGTCTCCCGGCAGGCACGCCTCCAAGAACCGGGACGTCGGCGACGGACCGGACGATGGTCCGGCCGCAGCGGGGGCCGGGACTTAGCCACAGCGGTGTGGCGCTGCGCTTCCCACCGCACTCCATACTCTCACCGCACCTGCGCGAGCCAA
>JAPLUI010000298.1 GCA_026397725.1 Verrucomicrobiota bacterium
CGACGTCCATGTGGCGCGCCTGGCGCTGCATGGGTAGCGGCGTGCCGACATCCAGTAATGAAGTCCGAAAGGACCGAACTGGTTAATCCGTGACTGGAGAGCCGGATGCGGGAGATCCGCCCGTCCGGTTCGGAGGGGGGGGCGGCGCAAATCAATGCGCCGTCCCTACCTCTATCAATTCCAAAGCATCCACGGGAAGAATCAGCGTTTGCGGCGAGTCACCAACATCCCGCAGGCGAGCAGCGCGAGAACCATGCTGCCGGGTTCGGGGATGGCGGCGACGCGGAAGCCGGTGCCGTTGCCCTCGACCGACGGGCCGGAATTGCTGCGGCCAGAGGAGGACAGGTCGTAGAGGTTGCAGTGCCAGGAGCCCCCGCGTAGCCCGCGCGACGAGCCGATGACGGCGTCGTTCCATTGCCATACGTTCCCGCCCTGATCGTTGGTGCCATAGTGGCTCGCGGAATTCGCACCATAGGCGCCCACGTCGGTCAGAACCATGCCCGGATAGCCGACGAACCCGTTGTCATAATAATTCGCCGAGTGGGCTACCCCGATCTTGTTGCCGGCCAGCGTGTCGCTCTGTGTCGGGCATGCCCAGTAGTTGGTGCCGCCCTTGGTGGGGTCGTAATACGCCGCCTTATACCACTCGTTCTCGGTGGGAATCCAGACGGCGGCGTTGGAATTCTTGAGGATGATGCCCGCCATCGCCCCGTTGAGCGTGTAGGCGCCGGTCTCGGTGCTGCCGCTGCCCTGCCCGTTGTGCATCCAATTGCAGAAGCGGGCCGCGTCAAACCAGCTCACATAGGTGATCGGCTTGTTGCCGCTACCTGCCACCACCACATAGCTGTAGCTCCCGGAACTGCCGCTGCGGGAAATCCCCGCAATGATAGTGTCGTCGGCCATCCACGGGTTATAGAGCGTGTAGGGATCGCTCTTGGCGGCCGCGTTGAGGAACTCGCAATACTGGCTGACGGTGGTGTCGTTTTGCGCGATGTTGTATGGGTGATCGACCGAGCCGTAGAGGTTACTCGTTGCCGGGTCCTTCGGATTGTTGACATCACCGACGGTAACCCAGCCGATGTTGACCACGGCAAAAGCCGGAGTGACGGGCGAAATACCAGCCAAAACGGCCAGCCCGAGGGATGCGATGGTGCGTTGTTTCATGGTGAATAGCAATGCTTGCACCGTTTTTCTATCAATCCTTCCCCCCCCGAGGCAATGACATTCTCACTTTCCCAATTGATTTCCGGCGGTGTCGGGTGGTTTCACGAGGCCGGGCGGCCATAGGCGACACCCCCATATCCTATTAGGGAGCAAGCACTCGGTGAGCCCTTGGCCTTTTGCCCTCGGGAAATTCGGGGGAAAAGGCAACGAACCACTTCCCATCGCGCAACACGCGGGCGGTGAACGTGACGGGTGTTCTCATGAGGGCACTTTGCATCAGATGGCAACTCCCTGCAAGTCTGACTGCTAAGAAATTGCTTTGGGGGGGAAGGCCGTTGAAAGAACCGGTGGCCGGACCGGAGGGCGGGGAAAAGGGGGAAGGGGGGAAGGGGGGAAGGGGGGAAGGGGGAAAAGGGGAGAAAGGGGGGGGCGGAAACGGCACAAAAGCCCCCGCCCCGGAGCCGACCAAGGCCTTGGGCCGGCGGGATCATGCAGGGAAATGGGGGATTTCGTCAGAATCATGGTAAATCTCCTCGGAGGCAAAAATGCCGATCCTGTCCGCGTTGTCGAGGATTGTTTTTCGAAAATCTCTAAATTCCGCTTGGTGGTGTGGTGGCGCTTTGAGCGGTAGATGACGGTCTGAGTGGCGGCGTGCCAGGTGATTTTCTCGTAAGAAAGTGTGGACGGCGGCGACAGCGGCGAGACGGCCATCAGGCAGATTGAGGCGGGCGCGGAATGATTCGAGCAAGGTGTCGGTGGCGGTTTTGAACAGGAGATGGAGCAGGTCGCGGCGCTTGCGGAAAATGCCGCGGAGGATTTTCGGGATGGTGAAGACGAACTGGCGGTGGGGGACTTCGTGACAGACGGAGGTGGAGATCCAATCGGCGGTCTGGCGGGCGCGGCGCTGGTGGCAGGCGGGGGGAGTGGTGGCCGGCGGCATTCGAATTCGCGGCGCGAGACGCGCCGTCCACGGCCTGCGGCGGAACGCCGCAGCCACGGTCGCCACAGCGAAGGAAATTGCGCACGACCGGGAAGACATTCGGGCGGATCGGGCCCATGGTGGCACGGTGGATTTTCTCGTAGCCGGCGACGAAGGCCTCCCAGGCGGCAGTGACGATTTGCCAGAGAGGGGAGGCACGGGGACGGCGGGGGTGGTAGATGGTTGGCACAGCAAATGTTCATAAGAACATTTGCAGTTCGATGCAAGAATTCGTGCGAAGATTCGCTTTCGTTGATGGTTCGGGTGAGGTGAACTCCGGATGGCAGGTCGGGCGCTGCCGGTTTTTGTCAGACTGTTGGTTTCATCGCCGCGTCTGTTACTGATCCAATTGCTTCCCAACCCCGAGCTAACCGCAATCTAGCAGGTTGAATGTGATGAGCGGTGACAGTTAAGGATTTACAGCCGTCGTACCCCGGTGATTGTGAACAGTAAATCTATTAAGCGTGGCGACAAAGTCCACGGGTCCCCCACCCCCATCCAAATCATGTGAAAGGAGACTTTTCAGCTTTACACATTTCTCACGTCGGAAATCGGCCGTTTTTGGGTGAATTGATGACGGACCGGACGATGGTCCGACCGCAGCGAGCGCCGGGATTTAGCCAAAGCGGTGTAGCGCTACGCTTCCCACCGCACTCCACACATTCACCCGCCCAGGCGCGAGCCAAAGTATGGAGTGCGGTGGGAAGGGCGCAGTCCGCCACACCGCTTTGGCTCAACCGGGAGAGCCGCGGGGTTGCCATGAGGCACGCCGAAGATTTCAACATTCAACATTCAACTTCCAACATTCAATGATCAAATCAGAGCAAGACATGACACCGCATCGGCACTGCTGCCACCCGAACCCATGCGCGGACGATTCGCGAATCCGTCTTAAACGTCAAAAAGTGCGAACTCATTTTCCGCCGGGATCAGGAACTGTGAGCCAACCCCACGGTGCCACGGCCATCGCAAAATCGAGTCTCCCGGGAACCTGCGGCGGGAGACCCGCACCCGCCTCGACACCTTGGGCCGCAAGGGCGGGTACATCTGCCTCTCCCGCCACAACGTCCAGGTCGGGACGCCGGATGCAAACATTCCGGCTATGATTGCGGAAGGGCAACGCGTGTAACCCGCTTAGGGCGCTGCGGGCACAGCGGGCACAGCGGGCGCAGCGGGCGCAGCGGGCACAGCGGGCGCAGCGGGC
Source organism: Verrucomicrobiota bacterium (assembly GCA_026397725.1). Classification (GTDB taxonomy): domain Bacteria; phylum Verrucomicrobiota; class Verrucomicrobiia; order Verrucomicrobiales; family Akkermansiaceae; genus Luteolibacter. Next base: position 3,348 of record JAPLUI010000298.1, read on the forward strand.
GGACCGCCGCGGCGACCACCGCCACCACCCCATAGTGATTTACCGGCGGCAACGCGCTCTTTCTGATCTGCTGAAAATGCGTCGGACGATTGGACGTAACCCTTTGCCGCGTCCGGATCTTCCTGCATCCAGCGCATGGTGGTCATTCCCAAGGAACGGTTGCGGCTATTCTCATCGGTGATGGTTTCGGCCACTTTCACCAACTCGGCGGGCGCGCTCTTGTGGTCGCTCATGATGTAGGATGAAGCTGCGCTGTCGCGCACCGGTCCCGCTGGTTGGGAATTGACGAAAGCGAGGGCGGATTTGGGGTCTTGGCTAACCCAGTTGGGCATGACCTCGCCCATGGCGTCACTCTTGGCGGAATCGTCGCCCTGTTTCATGACCCATGCCGCAGCCTCTTTGGGATTTTCCCGTGACCAATTCTGGGCCAGGGTTTTGGTGGCTTCATTGAGGGCATCTCCTTCGGGCAGCGCGGCGATTTTCTCGGAAGCGAGTTTGGGGTTATCCTTTGAAAGTCCGGCAATGGCGGAGGCCATGGCGGCTTCCTGCTGATCGGCGGGCAAGGTGCGTGCCCAAGTTTCCGCCTCGGTGAAATCCTTGGCGCCCCATTTGCGGGCGATGTCTTCATAGGCCCGGCCTTGGCTAGCAGCATCCATGCTGGCGACCATTCCGGCGGCCTTCTTGGGATCACTGCTGGCGATCTCGCCAATCACTGAAGACATGGCCGACCCCTTTTCGTTGCCACTCAGGGAGCTGGCCCACTTGAATGCAGCGGTGGGATCCTGGCGTGCCCACTCGGAGGCAATCACCGATGCTCCGCCACCCCCCATTGGACCGCGGCCGCCACCCATCATGCCCATCATGGTGAATTGCCGGGCGTTTTCAGAATAATACTTGGCAGCGCCCGCTGGATCCGCGCTGGCCCAGCTTTGCAGCACGGTGGGGCGGATGAAATTACCGGTGAAGCCCATTTTTTCGGTGTAGGCCATGGCTGCCGTCGGATCGGTCTCCGCCCATTTCCCAAAGAGCAGGAATGAGGCCATGATGCGCTCCGCCATCGGCAGGTCTTCGAGCTTGGCGGCCTCCGCCTCGAGCTGCGCCGGGGTGAGCCCGGCGTAATAGTTCATGAGCGCCTGGATCCGGTCGCTTTGGCCGGGAGAGCGGAAGATTTCAGAGGTGCTGCGGGCCCGGCTGCCACTGCGTTTGGCATCGGTGCTGGTGCTCGCATCCGCACGAGTTTGGGAGCGGGTCCGTGGCGCGGAGGTCCCGTCGTTAGTGGGGGTACCGGTTGAGCTGGTTTGGTTGCCGGCGATGAAGCCACCAAAGGCTCCGAGCACCAGTGCGGCGGCGGGAAATATCCAGGGATTTTTCATGGAAGTGTTGGTTGAGGAATAAGACAAGTCGGCGGATCAAACCGCAACGACACGGAAAAGTTGCCCTATTTTTTCGGAATTGTGCGGAAATCCAACTCGATTTCCGGGCGCTTGCGCTCGCCGAGGCGTTCGATCTCGGCAAAGCAGGTGCCGAGGATGCGACCGGCCGGCAACTGCCCGGTGAACCATGCTTCCAGATCCAGCTCGCCGACTGCGAGATCCAGGCGCAGGGTCACGGCACTCGCGCCTTTGAGCAAGTCCATCCGCACCTCGCGCTTGCCGGTGCGGAGGTGGACGGTGCCGGCCTTGAGTTGGCCGATTTTCGCGCGTTCCTCTTCGCTCGCCTCGGCGGGGAGGGGCGCGAGGGTGATGCGGTAATGGCCGGCGCTGGCGGCGCGGAGTTTCCAATGGCCGGAGGTTTCCGCAACGACCCCGCCGGCGGCCAGGGTCGTCAGCGTGCGCCGAATGGCGGCTTGGGTGGACAGGCTGGCGGCCGACGCCGCGCCGTTCACTTCACGACTTGGCCACCAATCGGCAGCCGTGAGCCGGACCACGGGTTGGTGGAAATCTCCGATGATATAGCGGACCGGTTCCCTAACCGTCGCGCGGATGCTGTTCCACCAGGTGCCGTAGGCGCCAAGCAGCCGTGCCGCGTCGGCGGTATGTTGCTCGAAGACGTTGGTCTGTTGGCCCGGATCCGCCGCCATGTCAAACAACTCCAAGCCACTCAGCAGCCAGCGCTGGTCGCGCACGGCGAAACCCTGCGAGCGGTGCCGCTCCGGCGGATCGTCGCCCGGCCACTGCCCGACGTGGGTGAAGAGGATCCGCCCGGTCGGAAATTCCGCCTTGCCTAACAACGCCGCCGAGAGGTCAAGGCCATCGCCGCTCGAGTCGGCAGGCAGCGCCACCCCGCAGAGGCGGACGAGGGTTGGAAACAAATCGAGTGGTGAAGTGAGCGAGGTCACGACGCGTTTGGGGGCGATTTTTTCCGGCCAGCGGATGCAGGCGGGCACGCGGACGCCGCCATCGTCCGGGCTGCCTTTGGTGCCGCGCATGCCGGCATTCCAAATGCCGCAGGCGGAGCCGTTGTCGCCGAGAAAGACCACGATGGTGGCGGCGGCCAGTTGCAGTCGTTCCAACTCGGCGAGCAAGTCCCCCACCTTCGTGTCGAGATCCTCGATCATGGCATAGAATGAAGCGCTCGGTTCCTTCAGACCGGCTTGCAGGAACCGTTTTGCCGTTCCCGCCGGGGCCTCGTAAGGCGCATGGGGAACATTCAGCGCCAGGTAGAGAAAAAACGGTTGCTGGTCCTCGGCCCGGGCGGCGAGCCAGCGCTTCGCCTCGGCCACGAACACCTGGGTGCAATAGCCCTGCGTCGCCTCCCAGCCGGACTTGCGCCGGATCCACGGATCGACATAAGCATTTCCCCACCGATCCGGAGTTTGGCCGATACCGCCGCCGCCATGCACAAACACGTCCTGAAAACTCCGGTCCTCGGGGCGGCAGGGATAGGCCTCACCCAGATCCCAGGTGCCGATGATCGCCGTGCGATAGCCTGCCGACACCAACACGTCCGACAGCAGTGGCACCTCCCGCCGGATCAAATTCCGCCCGGCCGTGCTGTGGCTGATCCCGCAGCGGAATTCGTGCTTGCCGCTCAGCAGCTCCGCCCGCGTCGCTGCCCCGCCGGGAGCCGCTATGCAACGGGAAAAATCCGTGCTTTCCGCCCGCAAGCGGTCGAGGTTTGGCGTCCGCAGGTATGGGTTGCCACTCGACGACAGATCGCCGTACCCTTGGTCATCCGTTAGAATGAGCACCACATTCGGACGTTCCGCCGCCGCCCGCAAGGAGGTCATTGCGGGAATTGCCATTGCCAGCAGTCGGATCGTTCGAAGCATCGCGCCCATCAAGTCACCGATGCACGCCACCCGCAAGCGCATTCCCCAATGCGTGCTGGCAATCGGCGGCGCGAGGAGGTAGAACCCTGGCGTCAGCCATGAACGCCGCCACCCTCAAGCCATTCCGTGTCCTGTTTGTCTGCATGGGAAACATCTGCCGCTCCCCTGCCGCCGAAATCATCTTCCGCAAGCTGGTGGCCGACGCCGGGCGCAGCGCGGAATTTGAAATCGATTCTGCCGGTAGCCACGGCTATCACCAAGGCGACCCGCCCGATTCCCGCATGGGCGCATGCCTGGCCCGCAACGGCTACCCCGTCACCGGCCGCGCCCGCAAGATCAAGACGGACGATCTCAAGGATTTCGATCTGATCGTCACCATGGATGAGGACAACCTCGCCGCCGTCAATGCACTGGACCGCGATGGCTGGTTCCGCAGCAAGATCCGGCCCTTGGTGGAGTTCTGTCGCGAGCACCAGGCACCTCGCGTGCCGGACCCGTATTACGGCGGCCAGCGCGGCTTCGATCAGGTCATCGAACTCCTCGAAGACGGCTGTGCGGGCATCCTGCGGGAACTCCCGGCCGCAAAACTAACAGATTGAGCGCGACCGCCGCCGGCAACATCCAAGGTCCGGGGCTGAAACCGCAACCGAGCGGGATGGCCCGACTGACTGGAATCCAAGCAAGGGCCCCGAGGTTCCCGCTCAGGTTGTTACCGATGAACTCGGTCCCCACCGACTTGGAGTCTGGCACCCTGCCCTCAAAGCATGAGGCTCCGGCGGGCTGAGGTGAACTGGGAGCGGCTGCCGGAAGCCGGCTTGGGCCAAGGGGCACATGAATTTGCTTTGCTATCGGTGAATCGCGGCCATGCTGCGTGCCCATGACTGTAGATTTCCTCGTCATCGGTGCCGGAGTGGCCGGACTGTCGTTTGCCCTGCGAGCCGCTCGCCACGGTTCGGTGTTGGTATTGATGAAGGGCGGGGCTTACGAGTCCAACACCGCTTGGGCGCAAGGCGGCATCGCCACGGTGCTGCCGGAAACCCAATGCTTCAGCGGGGATTCCATCGAGAGCCACGTGGCCGACACCCTCGATGCCGGTGCCGGGCTGTGCAATGAGACCGCCGTGCGCACGATCATTGCCGAGGGCGCGGCGACCATCGAGGACTTGACGGGATATGGCGTGGATTTCGACAAGGTGGGCGAGCGTTTCCAACTCGGCAAGGAAGGCGGGCACAGCTATCGGCGGATCTTGCATACCCGCGACACCACCGGCCTCGCAATCGCCAGGGCGCTCATCGAAACCGCACGCCAAACCCCGAACCTAACATTGTTGGAACACCACGTCGCAATCGATCTGATCACCACCACCAAGTTGGGTGCGGTTGCCGACGACCGGGTGCTCGGGGCCTATGTGTTGAATGCGCTGACCAATGAGGTGAGCGTTTTTCGCTCGGACCGCGTGGTGCTCGCGGCGGGCGGCTGCGGCAAAGTCTATCTCTACACCACCAACCCGGATTCGGCAACCGGGGACGGGGTGGCGCTCGCCTGGCGGGCCGGTGCCTCCATCGCCAACATGGAATTCATCCAGTTTCATCCGACCTGTTTCTACAACCCCGGCGCGACCGGTCCCGAGGCGCGGTCCTTCCTGGTAAGCGAGGCGGTGCGCGGCGAGGGCGGCGTGCTGATCAATGACAAGGGGGAGGATTTCACCAAGCACAGCGATCCACGGGGGTCGCTGGCCCCGCGCGACATCGTGGCCCGGGCGATCGACCGCGAACTCAAACGCACCGGGGCCGACTGCGTCTATCTGGATGTGACCCACCAGCCAAAGGGCTTCATGCGCGAACGCTTTCCATATATTCATGAGACCCTCCTCAAGTACGGGCTCGATTGTGCAACCCGGCCGATTCCGGTGGTGCCGGCAGCGCACTATCAATGCGGCGGGGTGGTCACCGAGGTGAACGGCCAAACCGGCATTTCCGGGCTTTACGCCGTGGGCGAAGTCGCCTGCACCGGTTTGCACGGTGCGAACCGGCTGGCTTCAAACTCACTGTTAGAAGGCAATGTCATGGCCCGCCTGGCACTCGCCGACATGCTCTGCCACTGCGCTCCCGGCAAGCCCGCCCCGCTGCCGCCCCCCATCCCAGACTGGCAGCCGGGAAACACTGCGGAACCCGATGAATTGGTGGTTATCTATCACAATTGGGATGAAATCCGCCGCCTGATGTGGGACTATGTTTCGATTGTCCGCACCGACAACCGCTTGCGCCGGGCCGCCGCCCGCCTGCGGAACCTGGGCAAGGAAGTCAGGGAGTTTTACTGGGGCCACCGGGTGAATGCCGACATTCTCGAACTGCGCAACCTGGTTACCGCCGCCAGTCTCATCGTGGATTGCGCGGTGCGGCGCAAGGAATCCCGCGGCCTCCACTTCACGCTGGACCATCCCGCCACCGAAGAACGCTTCCGGCACGACACGGTGTTGCGGAAATTCTAACCTCAGAGGCAGTCGGGCGCCTCCGCAAGGGTCGTGACGACATGGTCCGCGCCGAGCGTGCCGTGCGCGGCGGGCGAATCGTGAAACCCCGTCCTTTGGAGGGGACGGGTGCTCGTGCTGCTCACGGCACGCGGGATCCTGGACGAACCAACCGCCCGCCTGCTGGCATAGTCCGGCCATGTGGGTGGCTCCGGAATGGAGGTAATCAGTGAGTTATGGCTTCGACTGCTAGAGACGTTTCATAGGGCATCTCATCCGGCACCACAGCCGAGGCTGCCTCCGGCATTTCATCCGGCACGTCGTCATCGACGTTCTCGTGGACCTCATCTTCGTCGAAGTCGTCTTCATCCATGAGTTCGCCGTGGAAGAGGTGGAACTTGCGCTTGCGTTGGTGCTGTGGCAGCGGGGAGAGGATCATGGCCACCGCGCGACCGTTGAGACGGGGCGGTTGATCGACTTGCGCCATGGCCTTGAGATCCTCGATGATGCGATTGAGGGCGACAAAGCCGAGATCCTTGTGGGCGTTTTCGCGGCCCTTGAACTGGAGCACAAAGCGCACCTTGTGGTTGCTGTCGAGGAACCCTTCCGCGCGGCCCAGCTTGATGTTGTAGTCGTGCTGGCCGGTGACGACGCGGAATTTCACTTCCTTCATGCGCGTCGAACTCTTCGACTTTTGTTTCTTGAGCTTCGCCTGCTCGTACTTGTATTTCCCGTAGTCGATGATCTTGCAGACCGGCGGGTCCACCTGGCCGGCGATTTCGACGAGGTCGAGGCCGAGCGCGATGGCTCTGGCGAGCGCCTCGCGTGAACTCATGACGCCGAGTTGTTCGCCGGTGGCTAGAATGACCCGGACTTTCGGGGCGCGGATTCGGTCGTTGATCCGCGTCATGTCGCGGAAACGACCCCTGTTTTGGTCTCTTTGTGGTTTAGCTATGGTTTTGTCCTCCGGTGGGTGGATGCGACACATTGGGGTGCAAGCGGACCAAGCCGCCGCACGATACCAGTGCGAAGAGGGATGCGGAACGATGAACCAAACACCAGGTCATGGCTTGGAGACAGCGAGTCCCAACCTGTCAAAGCGACCGGTTGCGGGTGTTCTTGATGTGGATCGTTCCTGAAGAATCATGGGGTGGCTGGATGCCGGAGGCAGCATGTCCGGATGACAGACGAAGGCACTCCGTCCGGCACCCAAAGCGCGCCTGAAACGGGAAAGTAGAGAACTCGCTGCGGCAGCGCAAGCCTGTTTTTTCATTTGTTGAAGTTTTCTCAAACCGGCTTTCAATTTCCATCCGAAAGCTGCCCGGCGCAGGTTGAGGCGGCGACCTGCCAAACGAGCGGGAGACCTCGGTCGGCAAGCTTGAACCCTAAATGGAAGCGCAAGCTGTGGCTCACTCGAAGCGTTCCGCCTGGCCGGTCGCAGCCAGCACCGCACGCCAGCCGAAACCATTGGGGTCCAAGCACTTCTTCTGTTGAGTTAGCAGCTCGATGGGCACATGGATGAACTGGTCATGGAGCATGCCCACCACCATGCCGGTCTTGCCGGCCATGGCGGCGTGTGCGGCGTGGCGGGCGAACAAATCGCACAACATCGAGTCTTCCGCATCGGCCGGCACGCTGCGGATGAGGTAATTCGGATCAAAATAGCGCAGCACCGCCGGGATTTTCGCGGCCTTGAAGTGGGCCTCGATCTTCTCGCGTAGGAACAGGCCGATGTCCTTGAGCTTGACGTTGCCAGAGGCATCGCGTTGTTCGGTACCCGGCCCTAACAATTCCTGGCCGGCCCCCTCGGCCACGACAATGACTGCGTGCGCCCGCCGCACAATGCGCCGCTCCAGGGCGGCCAGCAAACCGCGCTCGCCGTCAAGTGCGAAGGGCACCTCGGGAATCAGACAGAAATTCACGTCCTGGCTCGCCACCGTGGCCCCGGCGGCGATGAAACCGGCGTTGCGCCCCATCAGCTTGACCACCGCGATTCCGTTCAGGACGCTGTGCGCCTCGGTGTGGGCGCACTTGAGGACCTTCGCCGCTTCCTCAACGGCGGTGAAATAGCCGAACGTGCGGGTGACGAATGCCACGTCGTTGTCAACTGTCTTGGGGATGCCCACTACGGCCAGCGGGTGCCCCCGCCGTTGGGCCTCATGAAACAGCTCATTGCCCCCGAGTTGGGTGCCATCCCCGCCGATGGTGAAGAGGATGCTCACCTGGCGCCGGATCAGGTTGTCCACTGCCAGCCCGATATCCACCGGACCACGCGAGGTTCCTAACACGGTTCCGCCTTCCTGGTGGATGTCGTCCACGAATTCGCGTGTCATCACCACCGGCCCCGCGCCACGCACCGGATCCAGCCCTTGATAGCCGCCGCGGAACCCCAACACTTCCTTGACCCCGTAGCCGTGGTGAAGTTCGAGGAAGAGCGAGCGGATGACGTTGTTCAAGCCGGGACACAGGCCGCCACAGGTGACAATGCCGGCCCGCGTTTGCGCGGGCTCGAAAAACAACTTCGCTCGCGGCCCGGCCAACTCGAACAGGATTCCCGGAGCGGCACCCACCTCGATCCGCTGCGGAATGCGGATGTCATCGCTAACGGCGTGGTTGAGCGGGGAGGCGAAGCGCGGCGGGCCAAGGGTGGGGGTGTTCATCGCAGAGGGCGGGAGAAATGTGCAGCGGGCACCTCGATGTTGGAAGGAAAAAGATCACGGATCACGGATCGCGGATCGCGGATCGCGGATAATGGATCCATGGAGAACCCTGTCTCTAACTCATTCCGATGATTCCCTCCCCTCGGGTCCACCTGGGCCTCCCACAGGCATCACGGATGCTCCCATTTTACCGCCCGGCCCCCTGTCCGCGAGCTTTCCTTTGGAGGGGTTGCTGATGGCGCGGCCGGCTCGGGGTGCCGCTTTCCATCCTCCCCCCACCTGCTGCAACTCTTCAAGGCCACCCTCAAAACCGAGGAAGCCATTGAGGACACCAAGGTCATCGACGCCTGTCACAAGGATCTGGACCGGCGCGAGGCCAAGGCCGTAAAAGCCGGTCGCGTCTTCCCCCAAACCCTCTACCTTGCCCTCTACCGCCCCACTGAACTGAGCCTACAGTTCATCCGCTCGCATCCGCAGTCACCTCACCAATCGGACTTGCTACAGGCAGTCTCTCGACACCCTGCGCCCCCTCATGGCCAGCTACCTCCAGCCTAACAATTGACAGGGTTCTCTCCCACTTCTCCTCCACTTCCACAAGGTGCGGCTGGCCCCGTCGAGTGCCGCAAAAAAGGCGGATATTTCTGTCGTCTTTGGCGGGTGGAGGAGTTACGCTCTGGGGCCGCGGGCGGTTCCATGGTGGGGCTGCCTGATTCTTTACAAAACATGAAAACATCCTTAGCCAGCTTCATACTGACTGCGACTTGGCTTGTCAGCGCCACCGCTTGGAGAGCCGCCGGCCAGACTCCGCCACCCGCCGCCGCCCCGGTTGCCCCGGTTGCCCCGGTTGCCCCGGTTGCCCCGGTTGCTGCCAACCAAGGCGGACCGGAAATCCGCTTTGCCCAGAGTGTGCATGACTTCGGCAAAATCGACAATGGTGCCACTGTCAAAATCGACTTTGTGTTCACCAACACCGGAACCGGCACCTTGGAAGTCACGGGCGTGCAGTCTTCCTGCGGTTGCGCCACCGCCGGTTCCTGGTCGAAGTCGGTTCAACCGGGCCAGACCGGAACCATTCCAATCGAATTCAACAGCGAAAACTTTTCCGGCCCGGTTTACAAGACCGTGCTGGTCACCAGCAACACGCCGGCCCAGCCCCATACCGTTTTGAGCATCAAAGGCAACGTCTGGAAGGCCATCGACATCAATCCCGCCTTTGCGTATTTCGTTCCGCTGGCCGACTCCCAGGCGGTCGAGACCCGGGTGTTTCGGATTGTGAACAACACGGAGGAGGCGCTGGAGCTGTTTGCTCCGGAATGTACCAACAAGGTTTTCACTGCGGAACTCAAGACGCTCACGGCAGGCAAGGAATTCGAGGTGCGCATCTCGGCCAATCCGCCCTTCGGCCCCGGCACCATCCAATGCCCGGTCACGCTCAGGACCTCCTCGGCCCGCAAGCCGGTGCTCACTATCAACAGCACCGTCGTGGTCCAGTTGCCGATCATGGCCATGCCGTCGCAACTCGCGCTGGGGCCGGCCCCGCTGGCAGTCGCCACCGAGATGGGGGTGACCATCCGCAATGGCTGCAGCGGCAAGGTGACCGTCTCTGAACCCAGCGTCAATGTGCCGGGCGTGGCGGTTTCGCTGCAAGAACTCCAGCCCGGCCGCGCCTACAACGTCATGCTGAAGTTCCCGGCCGGCTTTGAAGTCAAGCCCACCGCGCATGCAGAGATGAGCGTCAAGACCAGCAATCCGCAGTACCCCGTCGTCCGGGTGCCCATTTCCCATGCGCTGCGGGCCACTCAGCCTCCATCCACGGTGAGCCCGCCCCAGCCGCTCTCCGGGGGGGTCAATGAGCCGGCAAATCCGCACCCGCAGACGGCACCCCGACCGCTGCCACCGCCGCCGCCGCAACCCTGACGCACGCGCGGCGAATTCCTCAAGTCCAAGGCGGTTCCGCGAAGCGCTCTATCCAACCCATGACTTACTCCTCAGATCCCGGCGGCCGGGGTAACACCAAACGCGTCCTGCTAGAGGCTGGCCTGGTGCTGGCCTGCGGCGGCTTGGTGGCCGTGGCGGCCAACTTCCTGTCACCGCGCGGCTTGTCCCTCACCCGGGATTACTTTCCCGGGCCCGCCCGGATACCTGCTGCCGGTCCCGTCACCAACGCGCCCCCGGTCACGGATCTCGCCGAGCGCACCCGCGATTATTTCCAGGCGCGAGGGCTGCAGGTGGCGGACCAGCAGCAGGTTGCCCAGCTCTTCAGCGATCCGCGACGCGAGCAGGAGTTGATCGTTTTTGTGGACGCCCGCAACGAGCAGCACTACGCGGAAGGCCATGTTCCCGGGGCCTATCTCTTCGACCACTATCGCCGGGATAACTACCTCCCGGACCTGCTGCCTGTCTGCCTGACCGCCCAAACAATTGTGATCTATTGCACTGGCGGCAACTGCGAGGATAGCGAGTTCGCCGCCATGACGCTGCGTGATGCCGGTGTGACCCAGGAGAAACTCGTCATCTATCCCGGTGGCCTCGGCGCATGGCAGACCGCCGGGCTGCCTCTCGAAACCGGCCCGCGCAACAGCGGCAAGCTCCGCAACAAGCCATGAACCCGACCTGCGGAGCCAAGTGGAAATGCTCCTCCACCACTCTTACGCTCGTGCTGATCCGCTGGCTGTTGGGTGGGCTCTTCCTCTACATGGGACTCAACAAGGCCCTGCATCCGGTCGAGTTCCTCAAACTGCTCAGGCAGTACGACCTGGTGCCGTCCCACCTGCTGTTGAACCTGCTTGCCGCCACGCTGCCGTGGTTCGAGGTCTTCTGCGGGCTGCTGTTGCTGGCGGGCGTGGCGGTGCGCGGCTCCGCCCTGCTGCTCGTCGGGATGCTGGTTCCCTTCACCGCCATCGTCGCGCAGCGGGCCGTGGCCATCCATGCGGCCGGCGGCATGCCTTTCTGTGCGATCAAATTCGACTGTGGTTGTGGTGGCGGCGAAGTCCTCGTCTGCGGCAAGCTCATCGAAAACATCCTGCTGACCCTGCTTTCCGCCGTGTTGGTCTGCTCGCGCAAGGACACGCTCTGCCTGCGGCATTCCCTCGCCAAAGGTGCCTGACCTCATGGTTTTTGGCAGCCTGCAAGCGCCCAATCAACGTGCCACCCCGATAATTGCCGTTGATCCTCAAAATATCCTCAAAAAACAGCGACTCTAGGGTTGCCAAACCGCGCCTGCCGACTAGGAATGCGCCCCGCCACGTCACGTTGGCCCCCCAATCCGTATCCTATCCATTGCATGAACGACCTCACCAAGTACCGCAACATCGGCATTTTCGCCCATGTTGATGCGGGCAAGACCACGACCACCGAACGCATTCTCAAACTCACCGGCAAGATCCACAAAATGGGGGAGGTCCACGATGGCGCCGCCACCACCGACTTCATGGAGCAAGAACAAGAGCGTGGCATCACCATCCAGTCCGCCGCCACCACTTGCTTCTGGAAGGATTACCAATTCAATATCATCGACACCCCCGGGCACGTCGATTTCACCATCGAGGTGTATCGTTCCCTCAAGGTGCTTGACGGCGGGGTTGGCGTCTTCTGCGCCTCCGGTGGCGTCGAGCCCCAATCCGAAACCAACTGGCGCTATGCCACCGACTCCCACGTCTCCCGGATCATCTACGTCAACAAAATGGACCGCATCGGCGCGGATTTCTACCGCGTCGTCGATCAAGTCCAGAACATCCTCGGTTCCAAGCCCCTGGTGATGGTCCTGCCCATCGGAGTGGAAAGCAGCTTCGTCGGCATCGTGGATCTGCTCACCCGCAAATCCTTCATCTGGGACGAATCCGGCCTGCCCGACCACTTCTCTGTGGGCGATGTTCCCGCCGACATGGTGGACAGGGTCGAGGAATTCCGCGCCAAACTCATCGAGACCGCCATCGAGCAAGACGACGGGGTCATGGAAAAATACCTCGACGGTCACGAACCTGACCTCGCCACCCTCAAGCGCTGCATCCGCGAAGGCACCATCGCCATGGACTTTTTTCCGACCTATTGCGGCTCGTCCTTCAAGAACAAAGGCGTCCAAAACATCCTCGATGCCGTGGTGGACTACCTGCCCTGCCCAACGGAAGTCCGCCCGCAGCCGGAAGTGGACCTTGAAGGGCATCCGACCGGCGAGTATGCCTACGTTGATGTCACCAAACCCTTTCGCGCCCTGGCCTTCAAGATCATGGACGATAAGTTCGGCGCCCTCACCTTCACCCGAATCTATTCCGGCGTCCTCAAGAAGGGCACGACCGTCCTCAACACCTTCACCGGCAAGACCGAGCGCGTCGGCCGCATGGTCGAAATGCATGCCAACGACCGCACCGAGATCGATACCGCCCAAGCCGGCGACATCATCGCCATCGTCGGGCTCAAGCACGTCCAGACCGGCCACACCCTCTGCGATGTGGACCACCCGGCCACCCTGGAGCCGATGGTCTTTCCCGAACCCGTCATTTCCATCGCCGTCGCCCCCAAGGACCGCGCCAATGCCGAAAAACTCGGCATCGCCATCAGCAAGATGGTCAAGGAAGACCCGTCCTTCCACGTTGAAACCGACGATGAGACCAACGAGTTGATCCTCAAAGGCATGGGCGAACTCCACCTCGACATCAAGATCGACATCCTCAAGCGCACCCACAAGGTTGAAGTCATTGTCGGCGCCCCGCAAGTCGCCTATCGCGAAACCATCACCAAGGCGGTTACCGACCATTATACGCACAAGAAACAATCCGGTGGTTCCGGGCAGTTCGCAAAGATCGAATACACCATTGAGCCCCTCGAACCCGGCGCCGGCTTTGTGTTCGAATCCGCCGTCGTCGGTGGCAATGTGCCCAAGGAATACATCCCCGCCGTTGAGAAGGGCTTCAGAACCTCGATCTTCAAGGGCCCGCTGGCCGGCTACCCCTGCCTTGATTTCAAGGTCACGCTCACCGACGGTGGCTACCACGCCGTGGACTCCTCCTCCATCGCCTTCGAAATCGCCGCCAAGGCGGCCTATCGCCAGACCATGCAAAAGGCCGCCCCGCTAATCCTCGAACCGATCATGAAAATCGACGTCTTCACCCCGGAAGCGCAGGTGGGTGACGTCATCGGCGACCTCAACCGCCGCCGCGGCATGATCAAGAGTCAGGACACCGTTCACCACGGCGTGCGCATCAAGGCGGAAGCTCCGCTCAGCTCCATGTTCGGGTACATCAGCGACCTCCGCACCATGACCTCCGGGCGCGGCCAGTTCTCCATGGAGTTCCTGCATTATTCACCCTGCCCGCGCAACATCGCCGAGGAAGTCATCGCCGCCGCCAAAGCCCGCGACGAAGCCCTCCGCAAGTAAGGGGGGCCTCCATGATAGAGGGGCCCGGACTTCAGCCCGCAGGTCCGCCTCTGCCGCAAACACCACCTCCCGGACACGCGCCCTTACACACAGTTCAGCCAAGGTATGGAGTGCGGTGGGAAGGGCGCAGCCCGCCACACCGCTTTGGCTAGACCGGGAGTGCTGCGGCTCCACCATTCCTCACGCCGAAGATTTCAACATTCAACATTCGATGATCAAATCAGAGCAAGACATGACACCGCATCGGCACTGCTGCCACCCGAAACCCATGCGCTGATGATTCACGAATTCGTCTGAAACGCCAACAAGTGCCAACTCATTTTCCGCCGGGATCGGGAACTGTGGAGGTAGGGATGGGGCATTGCCCACCCCTCCCTCCGAACCGAACGGGCGGATCTCCCGCATCCGGCTCTCAGTCGTGGCAATTGGCCGACACCTCCCTTGCGGGCATCTCCCGCAGGATTTGCCACTCATCCAGGCCGGCGATCTTCCAGCCGGCCCGATAGGCTCGGCGCAGCAGGGAATTTGCCTCACCGGAAAAGTCCGGATCCACGCCATCAAACCATTCCACGGTCAGCTCCTTGCCCTCGGCCGTTAGATCGTTGCCGGGGAAAACCCAGGTGAGGAGGTTGGCTTGGGGCCACAGTTGCGCGTGCAATTCGGGCACGGCGGATTTTTGCACGGAGTCATGGGCGGCGGCGGCGGGAGGTGATGGTGGCGAAGGCGAGGCTGTGGTTGAACCGGTTCATGGCGTTGTTGGCCACCAGCGCGAGGCGGCGGCGGCGTTGCGAGGCGTCCCAGCCGACCCATTGCTCACGGTCCTTGAGGTGGTTGGCCGCGGCGCTCCAGCCCAGCAGCGCCACCCATTGGCCATCGACCTCCGCCACATAGCGTAACTGCTCGCCGACCATGATGTCGCTCATGAGGTAGTGGTGTTTTTCCATGAGACTGCGGAAGCGTTCCCGCTCCGGGCCGTGCTCGGGGTCGAGCAGGCGCAGTTGGACCCCGTCGAGGATGTGCTGTTCGGACGGGGCGGGCGGGCGGAAGCGGGAATTGGCCATGCCCCGGTTTGCCCGCAGGGGAGGCAAATGTTCAGAAATTTGTTTCTAAAGACTGATTTCCAGTGCTTTAGCAATTTGCAAAAATCCGCCGTGCAAAGGCACTCCCAGTAGTCCGCGCCGTTGAGGAACTTCCAGGAGAACCACAGGCCCCGGTGCCACGGATGATCAACCGGGGCCAAGGCGGACATGACCGGCCCGCCGGGCAGGCTAACAGGATGGATGTACGGGTATCCATGCTCTGCGGCAAAGTGGCAGGTGTACACAACCTGATCGCCGGCGAGGAGGCTCAGGGAGTCCTTCTCCGTCTTCCAACGATAGGCAGGCGCGTTGGCCGACATTGCCGCAGCCGGAACGAAACAGAGGGCCGTAACTGTTGCGGTCGCAACAAAGGCCAACGCCTGCGCGGACCGGCGCAGCATGTCCCGCCGGCTGAGCGGATTGTTAGATAGGGTCAGGTCTGGGGTATTCATGATTTCCCGGCTGCATGTTAGAACATCCTGGGCTTTCAGCCCCTTCAGGGCCACTTCCAGGCGGCGGTTTGCCTTGAGCAATGCTTCCATGGTGAGCGTGCTGTGGCGGGCGGCGGCTTCGCGGCCGAGGATGCACGCGAGGCAGCCGTCCACCGCACGCCGCACGGTGTCGTTGGCGAAATATCCGCCGGTGATTTGTTGATGGATGCACCCCGAAACCAAGGTCACTGCTGGCAACCATGTATGTATTTTGGGTATGTGTTCAAAGGCACCGGGGAAGTTGTCGGTGCCATCCGCATCAAGGGTCTGGTCTGGAAGAAAAGCATCGACTTGATCCCCTGCCTTTTGTTCGAGATAACAAATGGACACTGCACCAGAATGGCCAGCTCTATGATGTGAGCCATGCGCCTTATGCAGAGACATTGATGGAGCCAGGCAGCGAGACTCCTGAGGCCATGGCGGCGTGCGAACGACTCCAAGCCATTATGACAAAACTGCATCCCTAGCCGCCGGCGGTTAGGGGGACCGGAGCAAGGAAGTCTAAGTGAATATGCAACGAAGCATCCTCCCCAGTGCCCTGCTATTGGTTTCCGACCTGCTGCCGAGTAGGCCGTGCCTTCAGCCCTCGAACATAATGGCTGCTATAGGATAGGCCCTTGGCCCGGAAAACCCAACCCAAGGGCACCGAAAAAGTACCATATTAGGGGACGGTAAAATCATTGAGGAGAGGACCTGGCTGCCTATCTGCGTGCCACGGCACGCGGGCTGGTCAAGCCGCCGGGAATCCGTCGGAATGGAGCCCTGGCAAGCCGGCCGCGGGGGCGGTGACTCGTGCGGAGACTCGCGCGAATGATTGATTGTGGCGGCGGTCTATGACCGTCGCTGATTGTCTCGCCAAGGCAGAGCCATCGGATAGCGCAAAATCGTGCTGTCCCCCCATGGTCAAGCCTCCGGTGAACCTGGTCGAGGGGCCGTTGCTGTGGACGGCGGGAACGGAAGGGCGGACATGCGTGTCGCACGAGTCAATCACGGAAAAGCGCAAGAAATAGCTTCGCGATTGCACCTGTCCCTATAGCGCTAACCGTGACCGCGCGTCAACCGCCTGCCCAAAGCCGGATTTCCAGCAACCAACTCGCAGCTTCCTTCAGACGATGGACACTTTCCACCCGCCGCCGCGCCCGCCATGGCGGCTGGCTCTAATAACTTGGCGGCTCCGCCTGAGCTTCAGCCCGGTCGCCACCGGCCTGGCCACCGCGCTGGCGGCGGATTGGCCGATTGCCCCGGCGCCGTTCGTCGCCCAGATCACGACATGTTCAACGCTTCCGATTCGCCTCCGATTCGCCTTGACACCGCTTGCAGGGGACGTTTCATCTGAGTTCGTCACCATGAAAATTCTTCCCTGTTTCCTTGTCTCGGTCACCTGTCTCTTGGTCACCCCGCTGCAGGCTCGGATCTGGACCTCCGCCGATGGCACCAATCGGACTGAGGCTCAGTTCATCAGTGCCAGCGATGGCAGGGTCACCTTTCAGAAGCCCGACGGCAAACGCATCACCTTCGCTCTCGATAAGCTCTCGGCTGAGGACCAGGCATGGGTCCAGGAAATGCTGGCTTCCAAGCCGGCCCCGGGCACGCCGGAAAACACCGCCAAGACGGGTGCGGAAAAATCAAACGAGTACACCAAGCAGCTCACCGGCAAGTGGGAGCGACTGGAAGACGCCGAACTCAAGTACCGGCTCTACGGCGAGCGCAAACTCAAAGGGTCGAAGCTCTATCCTCTGGTGATTTATCTGCATGGCAGGGGCGGCGATGTCATGACCCCGGAAGTGCCGGGTCAGGCGAGCGATTTTGCCAAGGCTGCGAACTACCACAAGCGGCCCTGCTTCATCATCGCTCCCCAGTGCCCAACCGATGGCTTCTGGAGCGGCAACAACAGCGGCAATGTCATCAAGGTCATTGAAACCCTGGTCAAAAAACTCCCGGTCGATGGGAAGCGCATCTATATCACTGGCTATTCCATGGGCGGTTACGGCACTTTCGACATCGTGGCCAAGGAACCCAAACTCTTTGCCGCCGCAGTGCCGGTTGCCGGCGGGGGCAATCCCGCCACGGCCAGCAGCATGAAGCGAGTGCCCTTCTGGGTCTTTCACGGCGACGCCGACACCGTGGTCAACGTCGGGCAAAGCCGGCAAATGGTCGATGCCCTTAAGCAGGCGGGAGGCCAGGTCGATTACACGGAAATCCCGGGCGGCAGCCACGGCATCATCGGCCAGGTTTACCAAGACGAAAAGCTCCATGAGTGGATGTTTGAGCAGACCCAGGGGAAAAAGGCTGGGAAATAGCCAAACGGCAGCGGGTGACCGCGTGATTCGATGATGGGATTTCACCCCCACCAACCCCGGAACGCTGAAATGCGGGTTGAGAATCCGGAGTCACCTAATACACCCTCGCCGAGCTGTGAAAAAACAGCATGAAGTCCGCAACCGTTTCGCAAATGAGGTGTTTTGACTCTTGTGGCGGCAGTCGTCCGCACTTCCTGCAATTCCACAACTCCCCCATCACCCCATGAAATCAAACAAATTCATCCTCGCCGCTGCTCTTGGTCTCGCCATCACCGGTGCCGGGGTCGCTCAAGACCAAAATCAAGGTCCCAAACACCGGGGCCGCCCGGGTGCCGCACTCCATGCACGCATGCTCCAACGCTTCGACACCGATGGCGACGGCAAACTCAGCGACGTGGAAAAGGCTGCGGCCGCAGCGCAGTTCCCGAAACTCCACAACGCCATGCTCGCCTTGCTCGACACCGATGGTGACGGCCAAATCAGCGATGCCGAAATAGCCGTTGCCAAAGAGCAGTTCCAAGCCCGCCTCAAGGCAATGAGGGCCCAATATGACACCGACGGCGACGGCAAGCTCAGCCCGGAGGAACGCAAGGCCGCCATGGAAGCGTTTCTTCAAGAGCGCCCGCGCTGAACGCCCGAGCCTCGGGGCCAGCGGCGTTCGCGGCAGCGCGACGCGCCCAAACTCTGGCCTCAACGGCCCGGCAGCACGGACGGCAGTGTTCGGTTCATGCGTCGGGGAGGTGCTAGTGCTGGTGCATGCAGGATATTGTTGCTCAACTGAACAGTCTTCGTTCGATGTCTGAATCAAACCACGCAACCCCCTTTGAAGCGCCGGACGCCGCCGCGCTCGCGCCCTTGTTCCCCGGCTACTTGGTCGAGTGTTTGATTGCCACGGGGGGCATGGGTGCGGTTTTCAAGGCCGTCCAAAACTCACTGGATCGACCCGTTGCGATCAAAATCCTGCCCCGGGAGTTTGGGCAGGATCAGGAGTACCGCACCAACTTTGTGACAGAGGCCAAGACCATGGCCCGGCTCAATCACCCGAATTTGGTCGGGGTTTACGATTTCGGCGAGGCGGATGGGATGCTGTTCATCATCATGGAGTTTGTGCCGGGCAAGACCTTGTTTCACTCGGCCCATGGCATTGCGATCGCTGCGGATGAAGCGGCCCGCATCGTGATCGGAGTCTGTCAGGCCCTCGCCCACGCCCACGAACACGGCATCCTGCATCGCGATATCAAACCGAGCAACATCCTGCTCGATGAGCAGGCCCGACCAAAAATCGGCGATTTCGGCCTCGCCCGCCCAGTCGGCACCGTGCTCAAGGATGGCGAAACGATCTTCGGCACGCCCCATTATACCGCGCCGGAGGTGCTCAAATACCCCGACTCGGTGGATGCCCGCGCCGATATTTTCTCGGTGGGCGTGGTCTTTCACGAGCTGTTGACCGGTCGCCTGCCCGCCGCCGACCCCCGCCCACCTTCGCTGATTGCCGGGTGTGACCCCCGCTTCGACGCGATCATCCGCCGGGCCACCCATCCCTCACCGGAACTTCGGTATTCCAGTGCCGCCGACATGGCCAAGGAAATCGGCGTGGTTGCCGCCGCCGCCGCCACCCATGCCGCCCGGCTGCGTGCGGCAACACCTGCCACCGGTGGTCGCCCGCTGCCAGTCCGGACCATGCCGGTTGCCTCGTCCGGTCCGGGCAATGCTGCCGGCATTTTGGCATTTGTGGCCGTGGCCGCCGCGATTGTCATTGCCCTGCTCATTGTGCTGCGAAATCCCGCGCCGCCGCCCACGGATGCTGCCAATGCCACCCCGCTCGTCACTCCGCCACCCGCGCCAAAACCACTGCCACCGCCAACCATCGAATCGGTTCAGAGACCCAAGCCGGAGCCGGAGCCAGAGGTCTTCAAAGCCAAGCCCGTGCCGGAGGCGGAAGTCGTCAAGGTGAACCCCACCCCGGTTGTCAAACCCGCTCCGCCGCCAATGCCCACCTTCGATGTGCCCGGATTTCTCGACAAGGCCCGGAGCATCACCCGGCAACGGGCCGCGCCCATCTTGGCCGCCCATGCCAAGGAGATTGCAAAGAACTTCTCCGCCTTCGAGCGCCGGGTCAAACGTGAGGTCCGCGATCTGGACAAGATCACCCGGGGCTTTGTCGAGACCAAAACCGAAGACAACCTGGAGGGCTGGCGCAAGGACGGCAATCGGGTGCCCAAATCCATGGAGCTTCCCGGTGGCGACTGGCGGGGCGGAAGGGGCGGCTTCGGTTGGGGTAAAGACCGGAATAATGGATTCTTCGATTCCCTCAATACCATTCATGCCGAGTACCTGGCCAAACAGCAAAAAATCGATGACCAGCTCGAAGTCGACATGCTCGAACTCTCCAGCTCGATTTACCTCCTCGGCTTGCGGAAACAAATCGAACGGCTCACCGATCCCAACGAGGTGCCATCGGTCAAGCAGATACAGGCCGAAATCGAAACCGTGCAGGCCAGCTTGAAGTACTTCATCGCCCTCATGCGCGGCACCGACGCCAAGGCCGCCAGGGCCGCCGCAGTCGCCCCCCCCGGCGATGGCACCGACAAGAACAAGGACGGCTGAAATCGAGCGCCAATGCAACCAGGTGGTTTTCGGCGCAGACGCACCTGCAGCGGGGCAACAATCCTGCTTGCCAAGTGATTGGCGGTCGGGCAAAATCGACCCGTGACGCGACCATTCATCCGACCTGCCAAGTTCATGTTTTCACAATTACGCTTCATTCTGTGCTGGGCCTCGGTGGCCTTGGGTGCAGGGTTGTCGGCATGCGCCCAAGTGGCAGCCGAAGCGCCCGAGAGAGGTGCGGAAGAAGCGGCGGCAGCGGCGAAGTTCAAGCAACTTTTCGACAGCATTGACTGGAAAACCGGGGGGGCCGGTCCGCTGGGGGGCATGGCCAGCCTCGAGGTGCCAAGCGGCTATCGGTTCACCGCTGCGGCAGGCACGATCAAGTTGATGGAGGCCTATGGCAATCTGACGAACGGTTTGGAACTCGGCTATATTTCGCCGCTGGACATGGGATGGTTTGCGGTGTTTGAGTTTCAGGACTGCGGATATGTGAAGGACGACGAAAAGGACAAACTCGACGCCGCCAAGATCCTCAAGCAGCTCAAGGAAGGCCAGGTGGCCGCCAATCAGGAGCTGACCAAACGCGGCATGCCAACGCTCGAAGTGCTGGGTTGGCAGACTCCGCCGTTTTACAATCTGCAAACCAACAATCTCGAGTGGGCCATCCGCTTGCGCAGCAGTGGCGGCGGCGAGACGATCAATTACAAGACCAAACTCCTCGGCCGCCGCGGGGTGATGGACGTGGTGCTGGTGTGCGATGAGGCGCTGTTGCCAACCGTGATCCCGCAATATGAGAAGCTGCTCAAGGGCTTTGCCTACAAGCAGGAGGAGTCCTACGCCGCCTTCAGCAAGGGTGACAAGGTCGCCAAGTATGGCCTCACCGGCTTGATCGTTGGCGGCGGCTTGTTGGTCGCGGCAAAAACCGGATTGTTGGCCAAACTCTGGAAGCCCATTGTCATCGGGTTGCTTGCCATCGGCGCCTTTTTCAAGCGCATTTTCACCGGCAAGACCCAGGATTCGATTTGATCGGAGTCGTTGATGTCGGACTTCGCTGAGTTCCTGCTGATCGCGCTCGCCTTGTTTCTGTGGGAGTCCACGCTGTGGTTGCCGCAGCGGGGCGTGGCTCTGCGGCGGCGCTGGGGTGGCAGCCAGTGGCGGGTGCTGGCTGCGGATCGACTGCTGGTGATACGGGAGCTGGGCCTGATTCCCATGCTGCCGCTGCCACCGGACGGCGGACTTGCGCCATGCCAGGCCCCGCCACTCGGGGTCGATGCCACCGGAACGCTGCTGATGGAATCCAGCACGGGCGGATTCGAGCGCCTGGCCGCCGTGAGCTGGAGCGACATTCATGGAGAGCCGCATCACCTGCGGGTGGGCGCAAGGCGCACCCGGATTACCTCCCCCCGCTACATCGAAGTGCTCAGGCGTGCCAAGCGGCGCGGGGCCACGCCGGAGACGGCGGTGCGTCAGATGTGGCGAATGGCGCTATCTCCCGCGCGAGCGGCACGCGAATGGCGGCGCTGGCGTTTGGTGTCGGGTCCGCTGCGCTGGTTCGGGCCGGCACTGACGCTGGGCTTCTTCGTCGGCTTGCCGCTGGTCTATCTCTACGGCGGCAGCATGCCGGCCGTGTGGTTCGCGCTGTGGCTGTGGGGTCTGATGGGGTGGACGGCGGCACAGTTGTGGTGGCTGGGCAAGCGGGTCTATCCGGGAGCCGGAGCGGCGTTGCGGATGGACGCGCTGCTGGCGTTGGTGGTGCCGTTTCACGCGATGCGGGCCTTGGAGATCGGTGCCGTACATGCCATGGGCACCACCCATCCCGCCGGGTTGATCCTGGCCACTCGTGATCTAACCAACCCGTGGCTGGGCGGCTTCGTCCGCCGGGTGCTCCATCCCCTGCCGGGAGTGGCGGAAGACGCCGGGTTTTCCCCCGCGCTGCAAGCGCTGCTGGCCGCAGCGCTTTCCCGCTGTGGGAAGATGTTGGAGGATTTCGATGGGATGCCGGAGCATGCGGATGATCCTGCGGCAGGCGCCTACTGCCCGCGTTGCCATGGCCGGTATCTGGCGCATGTGAAATTCTGCCCGGACTGCCGCGGCCTTGCGTTGCGGGAGTTTCCCTGAGTTCTAACCCATTTCAGTCTCCGTCGGTCAGTTCGCCAATTTTCCGTTCGCGGGCCTCGCGGAAAAAGGTCTGGAGCAACCACAGACAGTCCTCGCCCAAGATCCCGGAGGTCACCTCGCAGCGGTGGTTGAGGGGCGGGTTGGATTCCAACAAATTGATCCATCCGCCAGCCGCGCCGGCCTTGGGATCAGGACATCCGAAAACCACCCGCTCCAGGCGGCAGTGGACAATCGCCCCGGCACACATCGGGCAAGGTTCCTTGGTGACATACAGCGTGCATTTTTCCAAGCGCCAATCGCCCACCGCTTGCTGCGCAGAGGTCAGGGCGAGCATTTCGGCATGGGCGGTGGCATCCTTGAGCATCTCCACCTGGTTCCACGCTCGGGCGATCACCCGGCCGTCCCGCACCACCACCGCACCCACCGGCACCTCCGTGGCAGCATAAGCCTTGCGGGCCTCCCGCAGCGCCTGGCCCATGAAAAACCCATCACTCTGCAAATCGATCATTGGCGCTGGCGTGTCCACGCCACAGGGATAGCCGCAGCAGGGCCGCCTGCCAAGCCGCCGCCGCAGATTGAAACGAAATTTCCCGGAGTCGATGGCCCGGCAGCCGCCAAGCAGGCCCGGCGACTTCAGAAAGCCAGCCTTCCGACTTGCGTGCCGGGAAAATGAAATTACAGTGCCGACATGTCTGAATTCCACCGTTCGCTACCCGATTATTTGCATGAGGAAATCCTGCTTCATCCCGAGAACCGTCAGTTTCCCGGCTTTGATCTTGGACGCCTGCTGAACCAGGTTTTTGCCCCCACGCAGAACTGCCGGGTGTGCATTCTGGTGGATTTTGAGAATCCGGCGGCCATGATCAAGGACTTCACCTTCCTCCAACACGATGGCTTCCCGGTCCAACAGCGTGCCCATCAGCACTTTTACCTCGGACTCAGGGATGGAGTGATGCAGGAGCTTGGCATGTACGGCGGGGCCATGTACGCCTACCAGGTTACCGGCGGTTCCAATCTGGACCTCGCCGATGAGGTGTGGGACGCTCATGGGAATCAACTTTCCTTCGACCGTGACATTTATCCGAATCACGACATCCTCCTCTGCATTTCCACCTTCTCGGCCACCGCACCCTTGACGGCAAAAGCCAAGCAATTCGGGTTTCGGGGTGCCACCCTGCACGGGCTCAATGACATCATCCTGCGATCCGGTCTCGCCGTGGATTACCGCGACGTCTCGCGCGATGCGGAAAAGCTGCGCCGCGCCCTCACCCGCGCCGATGAGATCGAGATTGACTTCGAGTTGGAGGATGGCCGGATTCTAACCGCGTGGCTGGATCTGGGTGGCCAGGAGGCGCAAAAATCCCACGGGCTCTGCCTTGGCACCGCGCCAGACATCGCCAACCTTCCGGCTGGCGAGGTGTATTTTGTGCCGCAGGATGCGCGTGGGCAGTTTCCCATGAAATATGAGGATGGCACCCTCGGGCTGCTGGACGTCAAGGATCGCGCCATCCATCGCGCCAGCCTCATCGCCGGCCAGCAAGCCACCATTGAGGCCCACAACGCCCGCCTGCGGGATGATCCCATGACCGGCACGCTGGGCGAACTCGGGTTCGGCACCCAGGTCCTGCCGGTGTCCTACGCCGACATCCAGGACGAGAAGGTGTTAGGAACCTGCCACCTTGCCACCGGCCGCGATGACCATCTCGGCGGCGACATTGTACCCGGAATGTTCAAGAAACATGAGAACTCCACCCATGACGACATTCTATTCGCACCGCACAAAACCCCGAATTTCAACCTCAGACAGGTGCGCATGAAGCGTGGCGAACAACGTGAGATTCTCATCGAGAATTTCCGTCCCTCACGTTACATGATGGAGGCCCTGACCGCCGAGTGAGGCCCCAGACAAGCCAGCTCACGCGAAGTTTTTCCACCCCATGCAAAATCCGGCTTCCGGCGCATGCGTCAGCCCACTGGGGCATGCTGGTTGAAGCGTCGTGTTGCTCTATCCGGCCCTGTCCATTCACTTCAAGCCCAATGCACCGCTCGAAACTCCCATACTTCTTTCTGGCCCTTGCCGCCGTGCTGGCCCTGTCGGCACTCGTCTTGCTGCTCACTCGGTCCGGCAGCCGGAATCGGCCAGCACCCCAAGCAGCGTCGGTTCCACCACCAGCCGCATCCGACCCCCCGCCGACCCGCCTCCCTAACATTGACGAGCCAGCCGCTCCCGAAGATCCGGCGAAAACACTCGCCAACCTCGGCACCGGTGTCGCCGACGCGGATCCGGCCACCCTCGTCACCAACATTGCCATGGCCCTAGAGGCCGGAGACTTCGAGACCTTTGCCCGGCTGGTTGGCAAGGACGTCTGCGATGCCAATACCCTCGGGAGTCTCAAGACCCTCGCTGCCGCCCATCCACTCAAAATCCACCAGCCTGACGGCGTCCGGGAAGTCGGCGAACTCGAACTCAACTCCCGCACCCGCTGGTCGCTCCGGCTCGCGGATGCCGAACCCGGTCGCGACCACATCTTTCTCGATCTCCGCCGGGACGAGGGCAAGTGGTCCGTTGACAAAGTCATGCTCCCTCCCGCCCCCGCCGCACCCATCCCAAGCGCGGTCTTTGCCGATTCCCTTGGCATCGCCGATGCCTTCCTCCAGGCCGTCCTCAAACAGGACTTCGAGTTTGCATGCGACTTCGTCGATCCCCACAGCGTCTCCGATGCCAAGATCGCCGCCCTCTGCATCCTCTTTGAAGAGGGCCAATACGAACTGCGTCACGCCAAACCGCTGCGTGCCATGTTCCATCGTGGCGACACCGTCGGTTACCTCGCCAACGTGCAAACCCCCGATGCCGGCCAGACCGCGCAATTCTCCCTCACCCTGCGCCAGCCGCCAGCCCGATCCAACTGGATCATCGCGGAAATCAACCTCGACGAACTCCTGGTCGATTATGCCCGCCGCGTCGCCGGGGGCGACATCTACTATTCCCCCCTCGTCAAGAATCCCCAAGGTGGCGATACCCTGGCCCTGTACTTTGAATTCGATGAAGACCAGGTCAGTCCCCGCACGCGCCGCCAGTTGGAAATTGTCGCCCACATCCTCCGCGCGGATCCGGGCAAGAAGATCACCCTCAGTGGTCATACCGACGCCCTTGGCACGGTCGAGTATAACAACGGGCTGTCCGGCCGGCGTGCAACCACCGTCCGGGACTTCCTCGCCGCTGCCGGCGTGGCGTCGGCCCAGATCGTCACCCTTGCCAAAGGTGCCAGCCAACCGCGCCGCCCGAACGTCACCAGCTCCGGTGCCGACGACCCCGCAGGCCGCCGCGCCAACCGCCGCACCGAAATCTACCTCGACTTCTAACCGTCAACAACTCCACCCCACCCATCCCAGGATCATGCTCAAAGGAATCCATCCCGCGGTTGAGGCCCGTTACATGGCGGCCATCCATCAGCACACGCCCGCCGCCAAAGCGCCGCAGCGGGTCAGGCGCTGCGCATTGCATGAGCGGACCCGGCAAGCCCGCGTGGTGGCCATGACCGGCGAGGTCGCCAAGTACGGCAACCTCATCCTGAAAAATGGCGTGATTTCCATTGCTGCCTGATGACTCTCGAAATCTGCGTGGATACCCTGGCCTCGGTCGATGCCTGTGCCCGTGCCGGTGCGGATCGGATCGAACTCTGCGCCGCTCTCGTCGAGGGTGGCACCACTCCGAGCATCGGGTTCCTGCATGCCGCCAGGCGCAGGTTTCCAGGAAAAATCATGGCGATGCTCCGCCCGAGGGCCGGTGACTTCGTGTATTCCGCCGCCGAATTCGACCTGATGCTCGATGAAATCGACTTTCTCCGCCGCGAGGGCGCGGACGGCATCGTCTTCGGGATGCTCACGCCCGATGGCACCATCGACAGCGCCCGCTCGCAACTCATCGTCGCGCGTGCCGCCGGTTTGGACCTCACGTTCCACCGTGCGTTTGATGTCAGCCGGGATCTATCCGAATCGCTGGAGGCCCTCATCGCGCTCGGGGTGCCGCGGGTGCTCACCAGCGGCGGCCACCCGAATGTCATGAGCGGGATGGCTGCTCTAACTCACCTCGCCAGCCAGGCTGCGGGACGCATCGCCCTGCTTCCCGGTGGCGGCGTGAAGCCGGAGAACATCGCGGAAATCATCCGCCGCACCGGAGTCACCGAAGTCCACCTGTCCGCCCGCGTCTCCGTGCCTAGCACGATGCGCCACCGCCGCCCGGACCTTCCGCTGGGGGCCGCCACCGTCCCCGGCGAATACGAGCATAAAACCGCCTCCACAGCCATCATCCGCGCCGCGCGGCAAGCCATGCTCGCATAACTTCCGAGTAACACGTTTATCAAGCCGAACCCTGATCGCAGGCCTGAGTGGCGCGGAACCCGTCCTCGGGATGCGCCCCACTCAAGCGCTTCGGCCTTGCGGTTACTGAAAGCAAGATTCCCGGCAGTGAGGCAACGCGGCGTGCCCAAAGCAAAGGGCCATCCTGCATTGCAGCGCAGGATGGCCCCGAAGCAAACTACCGGAGAAGGGAGTTTAGAATGAGCGAAGCGTGACAGGCATGCTCGGCCGGGCGTCCGGATCCACCGCATAGGCCTGGCCATTCCCACGGACTTGAATCGTGACCGAAGCCGGCCCGAAGCCGGCCCCAACACCGGTGACGAAGGACTTCTTCACCCGCACGATGGTATCGGAGGGGTAAGGTCCAGCAACAAACGGGCTGCCGGTGTCCCTGACGTAGATTTGCAGGCTGGTCGCTGGATAGCACCGGCTGTTCCCCGTGAGTTTGTAATAACCACGGTTCGCTGCTGGCGTTGATGTTATGATCGGGGGATCGCACACCGGGTTGGTCCATTCCTTGATTGCCCGGTTGGACCGCTGAGGCCGACCCAGGGAATCCACGAAACTCGCCTCGATATAGTCAATCCCTACCGCATTTCCCGTGTAAGCGAAGAAACACTGGCCACTGGGGTCCGTGACGGCATTGCCCATGAGACCAGCATGCGGCCCGGCAATGATCTGGAACGCAACATCCACCCTCGCCTTAGGCAGGCCACCTTCCGTGACGGTAGCGGTCACGGTATGGTTAGTGCCAATGGGATTGGTCGCGTTCCTCGGTTCCAAAACCACGTCACTGATGACGACGACCTCATCACCCCTTGCCAGAATGTAGGGATAGCCACGGGTTCCGTCGGGTGCAAGGATGGGGCCGCTCGCGTCTGCCGCAATCGCCAGAACTTCAAATTGGACGGGCCAAGTCATGACCCCGGCGTGGACAGAGTTGCCCCAGTTGGACAAGTCCGCGTTGGTAATGCCAACCAAGGCAGGATGGGAGGCGACGATGTGACAGTCATTGAGTCCTGGCACATAGGCGGCGCCAAGGACTGTAAAGCCACCTCCGTTGATCCCGTCCAGGATTGTGATCGGGGTGCCGGATACGCTATTGTGGTAGTAGCAGCTCAAATCCAGGTAGCCACCCGTCTTCCCGGGTTTGCCGACCGCAAAGAGCATGCCCTGATTCACCAACTTCTCGGCACCAACCCGCGAGGCGAAATGGTAAACCGGATCGGTGCCAATGATGATCACATTTCCGTTTACCACGGGCCCCCAGATGCTCGCCGTGTCTATCGCAGCCTGCACGCCGCCCAAACTCGTGGTGCAAGTCGGATCTCCCAGCACCAGCGCATCGAAGCTCGCGAAGTCCGCAGCGCTCATGGCAAGCCATTGGGCTGCGCTGACAACCACTGGCACCTTGCCAGCGGCAACCGCTGCCAACGCCTCACGGCTGCTGGCCCCGCCACTGACCGTACCGTCCAGAATCAGCACCTCGCCGGGGGCGGCGGAACTGGTCCCTGTCACTGCCGTTGCCAGCACCGCCAGCATCGAGAACGATGTCAACCGCTGGCCCAACTTGCAGAGCTTCTGTTTCAACATATTTGTATTCATGATGTTATCGAATTCTTGTGAATGTTCTATTAGGAATTATTGCTTGAGTTTCAATGGATATTTGTCGAGGTATCCGCGGTGCTGTCAGATCCGGCGACGGCGGGCAAACGCCCCGCATAGACCGAGCGCCGCGAGGGTCCAGGTTGTCGGTTCGGGAATATTGGAGGCAAATTCACCGATGGCGAAGCCGTCCGCACCCCCGAGCTGCTTGATGCTGATCCCGGACAAGTATTCGGGGTCATAAAGGCCCGTTACGGGGTCCTGATAAAGAGGGCCATTGGTATAGATCCCGACGTACTGGGCACCCGAATTCCCCTCGATGACCACGTTTTTGGTCACCCCTTCGCTCGTAAACATAAACTCGAAGGTGCCGAAGAGATTGGGCTGCACATACATGTAAAATGCCTGGATCTGTTCCGGGAAAACCAAGTATTGATCGGTTCCCTCGGTGAAGTAAGCGGCACCGGTATAGCCATGGCTCCAAGTGGCCCATCCGCTGCCAATTTGGTTGAGTTCCGCGTGATTGAAACGCAGTGCGTATGGCACAGTCAATGCTGGGTCAACCGTATTGTCCCAATGTACAGCGTCCGGAACCAACGTGCCTTCCGTCCGCACCTCCACTGGAAAGGCATGCATAGTGTAGCTTCCCAACGTCGGTGGTGGTGCGGCTGTGCCAGGTGAGGTTACAATTGTCACTGCGCCGCACGGCATGATGGCCATTGCTGTCAGTAACAATCCGCAGTGATATGTTAGTCTTTTCATGATTCGTATTTGTTGTTGTTAGTGTTTTTTCGCAGAAGCTCCCCAAAGCCTTCTCCGGTACGGAAGAAATTACATTGCAGCTCTTGGAAACGCTTGAATTTGGCATGCTGACCGCGATTGTCAACGATTATCTGATTTTTCAGGATTTTTTTTTATTTTTTTTCCCGGGCCGTCTCATGGCCCCTGCGGGTGGTGCTCCGGGGCTTGATTTCCAATGGTTTACGCTGGCACGGGCGCCGTCATCCGCCCGTGCCAAGGTGCTCGGTTTCACCGTTTTGGGCTGAGACTCACCGGTGGCGCGAGAATTTCCCTCATGACAATGGCGCGGCGGAGTTCCTTGCCGCTGCCCAAGCGGCTTTTCAAGCCGGCGGAGATGGCCGGACGCTTCAGCACGGTCGGAACTGCGGCAAGCGGCGGTTTTTTTGCTTTGGTTTCACGGATTTTTCTCAAGCGCTCCTGAATTTCGTGCTGGCGCCCAAGCTCGGTGTCCAGCGCACCCCTCGCCGTCGGCTGCGGCGGCGCGGCCAGGGTGGGCTGCCGCAGGGGCGGCGGGCCTGCGACTTTCCTGAGCGGCGGCGGAGTTGGCGCGGCGGAATCGGCATCCGGACCGAATATCTCGTCGCGGGGTGGCCCCCCGGCGGGCATGTTCGGGTTGAGGTTCTCAAAGATTTTCCGCACCAGCGCTACCGCCACTATCGCCAGCACGACCGCAATCTGAAGGTGTTCGAAAATCCAGTCCATGAGCGGCTTGTCTGACAGTGTTGGCGGGGGGGCGCGGGCGCTTGGCGGGAGGCCGGGTTGGGCGGCGGGTTCAGGCGCCTTCGGTTTTTGCGATGCTGCCGCGCATCTGGGTGTCGGCCTTGACGTTTTCCATGCGGTAGTAGTCCATCACGCCGAGATGGCCACTGCGGAAGGCCTCGGCGAGTGCCAGCGGCACCTGGGCTTCCGCCTCGACGACCTTGGCTTTCATTTCCGCGACGCGGGCAATCATTTCCTGCTCCAGCGCCACGGCGGCGGCGCGGCGGATTTCCGCCTGGGCCTGGGCCATGTTTTTGTTGGCCTCGGCCTGGGCCACCTGGAGCTGCGCGCCGACGTTTTCGCCGACATCCACATCGGCGATATCGATGGAGAGGATCTCGAAGGCGGTGCCCACATCCAGGCCGCGTTGCAGGACGACCTTGGAAATGCTGTCGGGGGATTCGAGGACGGTCTTGTAGGAGGCGGCGGAGCCGATGGTGGTGACGATGCCCTCACCGACGCGGGCAATGATGGTTTCCTCCTTGGCGCCGCCGACGAAGCGGTCGAGATTGGTGCGGACGGTGACGCGGGCGCGGACTTTGACCTGGATGCCATCCTTGGCGACGCCATCGATGGTGCTGCGCCCGGAGGCGGGGTTGGGGCAATCGATGACCTTGGGATCGACGGAGGTGCGGACGGCTTCGACGACGCTCTTGCCGGAGCCTTTGGTGGCGAGGTCGATGGCGCAGGCGCGGTCCCAATCGAGTTCGATGCCGGCTTTGCGGGCGGCGATGAGGGCCTGGATGGTGGGCAGCACATTGCCGCCGGCCAGGAAATGGGCTTCGATGTCGTTGATGGGGATTTCAATGCCGGCCTTTTTGGCCGTGATGCGGGCATTCACGACCGCGCCATAGGGGACCTGGCGCAGGCGCATGGCCACCAGCTCGGTGAAGCCGACGTAGGCACCGGCAAGCCAGGCACGCAGCCAGACGTTGAAGAAGGAGATGATGATTCCAAAGAGGATGAGCCCGAGGATGGCGATGACGATGATGATGACGTATGTTAGGTTCATGGAATGGCGGTGGTTTGGATGACAATCAGGCGGAAACTGTCAGCGTCGATGACTTCGAGCGCCGCGCCAGCCGGGGCCTGGCCCGATTGGCAGAAAGCCTCGTAGCGCCGCCCGGCGACCCGGACGTAGCCACTGGGTGAAAGCATGGTGAGCGCTTCTGCGGATTTGCCAATCAAATCCCGCGCCTCGGTGCCGAGCGCGGCGCTGACTCCGGTCATTTCCTTGGTCAGGAACGCCCGCCGCCCGACTTTGGTTCTGGGCAGCACGCGGAACTCGACATAAAACGCCGCCGCCGCCAGCACGAGGCCAGCCAGCAGGGCCAGCAAACCGCCGCTGGTGCCGTATTGGACAAAGGCGAGCACGCAGCCGATGAACATGAGAATGCCGCCGACGGTGCCGAGCACCCCGCCGGGCACCAGCACCTCGGCCACCAGCAGGAGGATTCCGAGGGAATACAATAGGATGATCAGAGTCATGATGGGACAAGTTCCACTATCAAACTGAATTCCGCACGCCCGGTGACCACCACCCGCGTGCCGGCCTCCGCAAAGCCCATCGCCATGCGTGCTTCGTAGCGCCGCCCGGCCACTTCCACCTGCCCACTGGGAAAGAGCGGGGTGGCCGCCACCCCGGTGCGGCCGAGCAGGGCCTCGATCCGCAGCTCCTCCGTGCCACTGCCGGGCAGGGCATGCCTGCCCGCGGGTTCGCCACCCACGGCGGCTTCCAAGACCAACCGGCTCCACGGTCCGCCCTTTGGCAAGAACTTCAGCAAGGCGAGAAACGCCAGCACCGCCAGCATCACACCCGCCAGCACATTCACCAGCGGCCGCAGGAAAACATCATTGGAAAACGACAGGGGTTGCTTCGGCCACAAGTCCGCCATTGACCACACCAGCGAGCCGAGCATCAACACCAGGCCGCTGACGGCCAGCACCACCGTCCCTGGAAAAAAGAACACCTCGACGGCCAACAGGACCATGCCTAACAAGAAAAACAGTGCCGGTTCATGCCCGGACAGCCCGGCGGCGAAGTGTCCGAAGAACACCAAACCGAGCAGAATGCCGCCGCTGATGCCGAAAATCCCGAAGCCTGGAGTCTTGAACTCGATGAACAGACACAACATCCCCACCGCCATCAGCAGCGACGCAATGCTCGTCAAATACTGTGCCACGTTTTCCGACCACGATGGCACCAGGCGGGTCACCACATAGTTGCCCGGCCCGTGCAGCTTGTCTAACAGAGCATCCAGACTCTCCGCGATACCCGCGCCCAGCAGGGGCTGCGGCGGTTCGCCGTAGGGTTTCATCGCTTCGCGGGCGGTGAGTGACAGCAACTCGCCCTTGGACTTGATGACTGCATCACCGATTTTGAATTCGTATTCGATCTCGGTCATGGCGGAGATCACCTCGGCGCGATAGCCCTTGCCCTCGGACATCGAGCGGACGCGGGCTTTCAGGTAGCTGACGATCTTGGCTTTCATCGTTTTATCGATGTCCTCGCCGGTGGAACTGACTGGCGCGGCGGCGCCGATCACCCCATCCGGCGAGAAATAAATCTCATCCGTACCGGCGGAAATGAAGGCACCGGCGGAAACCGCGTCGCGGTTGACATAAGTGACCGTTTTGCCCGGGAATTTGGCCAGTGCTTCCAACATCTCAAAGGTCACACCCAGCTCCCCGCCCGGAGTTTTCATGTCCAGCACGACCGTATTCGCGCCTTGAGTGATGGCCTCCTTGAGGCCGCGCCGCAGCAAATACAGCATCGGTTTGGAGATTTCCTCGCGGATCGGAATGACCACCACCTTGGCCGGGGCCTTGGCTGAAGCGGGTGCTTCGGCCGACCCTGCAACCTCTGCCGCAAGACCACCAAGCGCCATCAGCCAAGGCAACATCATCATCCCGATTCCATTCAACCAGCGCTTCACGGCCCTAACCTGCAACAATCTCCGGGTTCTTGCAAGCATCATCCACACAGTTCCTGTCCGATGCCCGCCCGCCCGCCGGTCCGGATCGGGGGGATTCCCGCGAAACCAGCAAAAAAAGCGATTTTCCAGTTGCGTTTGCGGTGGGAGAATCCACTTTAGCGCCGAGGGGCGGCCCCCGGTGGGGTTGCCTGATTCAACACGAAACCTGAAGAAAACATGAAAAGAATGACTGCCATGAAAGTGATCGGCGCCGGCATGGGAGTGCTGGCCACTGGCCTGCCGAGTTTGGCGACAGCCGCCAGCAAGCCAAAATTGTCGTTTCGCAACGAGGATTTCTACAAGAACGGGAAATTCGATCCCGAAGTCGGCAAGGATGCGATCATCCAACTGATGAACTACCACGGTTACCCGGTGTTCAAGGGGCTTCGCGAGCAACTGTGGATTTCCGATTACGGGCTCGGGCAGTTCACCAAGCTCGGCCTGGCCGCCGTCGGTTTCATCAACGATCAGGAAAACAGCTACATGGTCCAGGACCTCTACCTGCTTCCCAACCAGATGCTGCCCGAGCATTACCACCTCAAGACCGACAAGGCGACGCCCAAGATGGAAGGTTGGACCGTGCGGCACGGTCTTTCTTACGTTTATGGCGAAGGCGAGCGCACGCCGAACCTGCATGCGGTGATTCCCGATTTCGAAAAGGACAACGTGACCGTATGGCACGAAACCATTCTTGAACCGGGGCAAACGGCCAAGCTCAACCGGCCCACCGCGCGGCATTGGCAGTTTGCCGGCCCCGAAGGCGCGATCATTACGGAAGCAGCCACCTACCACGACAACGCGGCCGTCCGGCACAGCGATCCCAAGATCGTGTTTCCCTAACACGGCGGCAGCACTGACAGACCGGTGCTTCCTGGCGCTCCGCAGTGCCGGAAGTGGTTCCTGCCAGCGCCATGCGCCACGGCTTGCGCGGCTTTCCCGGATGGGGAAGCCGGGTTGGTCCGTGGCCCCCCCACCCCACTCATCATGATCCTCCGTTTCGACAATCAAACCGCCCTCATCACCGGCGCCGCCGGTGCCATCGGCAAGAGCATCGCCCAAGGTTTCGCCGAGGGCGGGGCGAGAGTCTTCATCACCGATATCGACCAAGCGGGGCTGGACCAGTCCGTCGCCGCACTCCAAGCCGGCGGCGCCCAAGCCGCCGGCCTCGCCGCCAACATCACTCACGAAGCCGCAGTCGAAGCCGTCGTGGCCGCCGCCGCGAAGTTCGGTGATGGCACGGTGGACATTCTCGTCAACGTCGCCGGCGTGGTCGGTCAGGGGAAAGTCGAAGCCATCACTGAAGCCGAGTGGGACCACATTTTCGGCGTGAACTGCAAAGGCACGTTCTTCTTCGCCAAGCATGTCGTGCCGCTAATGAAGGCGCGGCAATCCGGCAAGATTGTCAACTTCAGTTCCAAGTCCGGCAAGACCGGCTCGGCGATCATGAGTTCGTATTCCGCCGCCAAAGCCGCCGTGATTGGCTTCACCCAGGCGCTGGCCTACGAGCTGGCCGATTTCGGGATCACGGTGAACTGTCTTTGCCCCGGCATCACCGACCACACCGGCGTCTGGAGCAACGTCAGCGCCGGCTACATCCAGAACCTGGGCAAATCGCGCGAGGACGTCATCAAACAGTTTACCGCCAAGGTCCCGCTCAAGCGACTGGCGCAAATCGAGGACATCGTCGCCGTGACCATGTTCATGGCATCGCGCGGCGCCGACTACATGACCGGCCAGGCCATCAACGTCACCGGCGGTCGGGAAATGCACTGAGTTAAGAAATTCCATCATGAAGACGTACCTAGTTTCCGAAGTCGCCGCGACCTTAGACCATGCGGTGCTCAAGCCCAACTTCACCGACGCCGATATCGAGACGCACGCCAGGATGTGCCTCGCCCGCAGCGTGAAAAGCATGTGCGTCCGGCCCTGCGACGTGGCGCTTGCCGCCACCTGCCTTGCTGGCAGCGCGGTGCTCGTGTCGGTCGTCATCGGATTCCCGCATGGCCATCACCTGCCGGAGGTCAAGGCCTTGGAGGCCGAGCTGGCGATCCGGGACGGCGCGCGCGAACTCGACATGGTCATGAACATCGGCAAGTTCCTCGCCGGCGACTATGAATATGTCCGCCGCGACATCGCGGCTGTGGTGGCCGTCGCCAAGCCGCAGGGCGTGCTCGTCAAAGTCATTCAGGAGAGCGGCTACCTCACTCTCGAACAGGTCGCCACAGCTTGCCTCCTCACCGAGGAAGCCGGCGCGGACTTTGTGAAAACCTCAAGCGGCTTCGGACCCGGCTGCGCCACGCCGGAGATCGTTGCGGTGATGCTCAATACCGTCGGCGGCCGGCTCGGCGTGAAACCTTCCGGCGGCATCCGGGATTGGAAAACCGCCACCGACTACCTCGCCCAGGGTGCCAACCGGCTCGGCGTCGGTTCAACCGAAGCCATCCTTGAAGGAGGCCCCGCCAATGGCGACTATTAAGGCCGTCGTCTATCACGGCCCGCGCGACGTACGCTGCGAGGCGGTGCCGATGCCCGGCTGCGGTGCGGACGAAATCCGCGTCCAGGTGGACGCCTGCGCCGTTTGCGGTTCGGACTGGAAAGCTTACCAGTCCGGCAACCCGCGGATGCGGCCGCCGATCACCATCGGCCACGAATTCACCGGGCTCATCGAGACCATCGGTGCCAATGTGAGCGGCTTTGCCTGCGGCGAACGGGTGGTGATGGCCACCTCGGTTTCCTGTGGCGAGTGCCTCTATTGCCGCCGCGGTTGGCGCAACCTCTGCAGCGACCTGCGACCGATGGGCTTCCACTACCACGGCGGCATGGCGGAGTTTGTCACGGTCCCCTCGCGTGCTTTGCAGCAGGGCCATGTCGTCAAGGTTCCGGCCGGGGTGGCGGCGATCCACGCCGCCCTCGCGGAACCGCTCAGTTGCTGCGTCAATGCCGCCGAAAACTGCGGCATCGTCGCCGGCGATGTCGTCGCCGTGCTCGGGGCGGGCCCGATGGGAATCCTCAACGCCTGTGTCGCCCGTGAGTATGGCGCGGCGAAAATCATTCTCAGCGAACTCAATCCGGCCCGCCTGAAACAAGCCGGGGGCTTCGGCTTCGAGCGACTGGTGAATCCGGCCACGGACGATCTCGCGTCAGCCATCATGGCTGAAACCGGCGGCTACGGTGCTGATGTGGTCATCGTGTCCGCGCCCGCCGCGCCGCCGCAGGAACAGGCGCTGGCGCTGGTGCGCAAGCGCGGTACGGTTTGTCTCTTCGCCTCGTTGCCCGCCGGCAACAGCATGCTCACCGTGGACAGTCGGCCGCTGCACTACGGCGAACTGCGCGTCGTCGGCACCAGCGATTCGACCCCTGCCCACGTCCAGCGTGCCGTGGACTTGATCGCCGGCGCTTCGCTTCCGGTCGGGAAAATCGCCAGCCACGTGCTGAAGTTCGACGACATCCAACGTGCCTTCGCACTCATGGCAAGTGGCGAGGCCCTGCGGGTGGTGCTCACGCCCTGAGCCAAGGATGCCTCCGGGTCACCTGCGCGAATCCAGATGGATGGCAGTTAGAGGATTCGGAAATCAGCGGAAACGCGCGCATCGACCCGCCCCCCAGTTGTTCGGCATCACGGGCTCGTGCTGACTTTTTTGTCATGCACCCGACATCGGCGGGCGGGCGGCAACTGGACTTGACAAGGCGGCCCGCACTATCAACAACGCGGCCTGTGAAAAACATCCCGATTCTGCATGTCTGCGAGACCAGCCTGGCGGCCGCCTACGAGAAGGCCCTGCTGGCGCTGTACGAAAACGGCGTCCGCTTCCGCACCCAATACGACAAACCCGGCGACCCGCCCAGCCTCGACTGCACGTTGAATCTGACCGTGCTCGATCCGCTCGCCGAACCGATGATCCACAAGGCGTTTCCCGGCGGCATCGAGGACTTGCGCGAGTACGTCATGGAAGTCGGCGGGGCCAAGGACCACTGGGTCAAAAGCATGAACGACCCCACCGACACGCGCTGGGAATACACCTATCATGGCCGGCTCGCCGCCTACGGCTCATGGCAGGAATCCCACGCCGGCAAGGCCACGCGCGTCGGCGCCTTCAAGGTGGACCAGATCGAGGCGGTGATCGCCAAACTCGTCAAGCAGCCCTTCACGCGCCAGGCCCAGATGATCACCTGGATGCCCAACCTCGACCTCGATTGCTACGATCCGCCCTGCCTGCAATCGCTGTGGTACCGGCTGATGGAAGACGAGGCCGATGGCACCTGGTGGCTCAACTGCAACATCCGGTTCCGCAGCAACGACGCGTGGGGTGCCAGCTTCATGAACATGTTCGGCTTCATCCTGTTCAACCGCGACGTCATCGCGGCCGAAATCGCGCAACGCAGCGGTCGCACCGTCAAGCTCGGCCGTCTCAACTGGCAGGCCGATTCCTATCACATCTATGGCAAGGACCTCGCGGCGGCCAAGGCCCGGCTCTTCGACCGTCTCGGCACCACTCCCTTCGAGAGCCGCGTCTATGACTTCTCGGACGAGCTGATCCAGGACATCTACACCGAAGCCGAGCCCGCCATCCGCCTCAAGATCGAGGAATACGACCGTACCCATTGAGCGGCACGCCCCGGCGCCCCGGCGCACGACTTGGCAATAACACTCAAGCGATCATGGGGTGGGTGCCTCGCGAAGGCCGAGTTGTCCACGCACGAGTGCGGGCAGGAACTTGAGCGGAATGGAACCGCTCGCCAGCACGGCCGCGTGGTAACGACCGAGGTCGAATGCGTCGCCGAGTTCGCGTTCCACTTGTTGACGCAGGCGATAGTGCCCCATGCGACCGGCGAAGTAGGTTGAGAGTTGCACGGCAGATTGTTTGGCACGGATCACTTTCAAACGCGCCTCGCCCTCCGCTTGGAAGGATTGGTTCACGAGCAGATCCATCGCTTCCTCGTCGGTTAGGGTTTCGCAGTGCATGCGGTGGTCGAGGATCGCGTTGGCCACGGCACGCAGATAGAACTTGAGTTGCGTTAGCCGCAACGCGAGGTCGCCCTCGCCGTAACCCTGGTCGAGCATCATCTGCTCGGTATAGACGGCCCAGCCTTCGATGAAGGCACCGGAACCGAGCACCTTGCGGATGAGCGAGGGATTGCGATTCGCATATTCCATCTGCACATAGTGGCCCGGATAGGCTTCATGGATGGTAAGAATCCGGAGCATGGACCGGTTGTATTCCGCGAAGTAGCTTTGCATGCGCGGCGCGTCCCAATCCTGCGGCGGCTGGCTGACGGCATAAAAGCCCACGGCGTTGGTGTCGAGCGGCGGCGGGGATTTCATATAGGCGGTGGAGTTGCCGCGTTGGAACCCGGGCATCTCTATCACGCGGCAAAGGTCCGGCTGCGGCAGGCGGACGAGGTCACTGCCGGTGAGGAATTTCTTCACGTGCTCCACCGCGTCACGCACGTCGTCAACGATCGTGGCGCTGGTACTGCGATCCAGCGCGATGTGTTGCAACACCCGTTCGACCGTGGTCCGGCGGCCGGCGGCATCATCGGGAGGCAAGGCCGCACGCGGATAACACCCGCTCCAAAGCTGGCGTGCAATGACATACATGTCGTTGCGGACGCGCTGGAATTCCGCCTGCGCGTCGGCATGGACCTGATCGGCCGTGAGGTCCGCGTCGAGTTCCAGCTCCAACTTGCGTGCGAACTTCTCTTTGCCGATGCGCCATTCGCCGTTGGCGCGAGGCAGCAGCTCCTGGGCGAGAAACTGCTGGTAATCCTTGAGCGCGGGGAGGATTCCGGCAGCGGCGGCTTTGAGCGCGGCGAGTTGCCGGGTGTCGCCCGCGATTTCAACAACATCCTTTTCGTAGAAGCTGATGGCTCCTTGGTTTTGTTGGATGGCCGTCTCGACGCAAACCCGTGGCGGGTTCTGGAGATTCATTCGCGCGGCGGCAATGACTGTCGGCACCTGCCGGATGCGGGCGATGGCGTTCGCGACATTCACCTCGCGCGGCAGCGATGATTGCGCGAGCAGGTCATACACGGCACCGCTAATGTATTGGCTGTAAACGCGCGGATCCGTGACGAAAAAATCGAAGTTCTCCGCCAGCCAGATTTTCTTTTGGAGATCGTGCTCAAAGATGTCGTAATCCATCTGGTCGGCGCGGGTCAGCTCGGCACGATTCACCCGTTGGGGCAAGGCGGCGAGCGCGGCGCGGGTCTGCGCGGTCCAACGGGCGCGGGCGGTGGGCGTGAGATCGTCGAGCCGGTCATCGTAGCGATGTTCGCCGAGCGAGGTGGCGTGGGCCGGGCGGAGCTGGAATGAGGCGTCGAGGTGTTCGCGGAAAAACGTGGCAAGCATGGCATTGGCAGTCTGCGCGGATGACAATCCGGCGCTCAAGAAGATTAAGGTGCTGGCAACAAGCGATTTCATGCGGTTCCCATATTCGGTGTGGCATCAGACTACGGTGATACCAAGCAAAACTTGCACCGCGCTGAGGTGACGCGAAAGAAAGCACTGTGGCGGGCTATCCCGGGGTGCCACCAACCCGGTCTGCCACGAGCTGCGGCAGCCACGCGACAGGCCTTGATACCCGCTGCGGCATCCTCCACGAGGTCCGCCGCGCCACCCCATCATGGGCGTGAACACCACCATCTTCTGCCTGGCAAGCTCAGCTCATCGATCAGAGGGCCTCGGCGACGAGGTCGCCCACCTGGGTGGTGCCGTAGCCCATTTGGCCGGCATTCAGGGACTTGATTTTGGTGTTGATGATTTGAATTGCGGCGGCTTCGATGGCGGCACCGGCTGGTTCTTCGCCGAGGAAATCCAGCATCATGCCGGCGGCGTTGATGGCGGCGAGCGGGTTGATGACGTTGTGGCCGGTGTATTTGGGGGCGCTGCCGCCCATCGGCTCGAACATGGAGGTGCCTTCGGGATTGATGTTGCCGCCCGCCGCCACGCCCAGACCGCCCTGGATCATGGCCGCGAGGTCGGTGATGATGTCGCCGAACATGTTGTCGGTGACAATGACGTCGAACCACTCGGGATTTTTCACGAACCACATGCAGATGGCATCGACGTGGGCGTAGTCGGTCTTGACGGTGGGAAACTGCGGGGCCATTTCCTGGAACGCGCGGAACCAGAGGTCGAAGGCGTAGGTGAGGACGTTGGTCTTGCCGCAGAGGGTGAGCTGGGTGGTCTTGCCGGCGGCGGTGTCCTCGGGTTTGAGGCCCTTCCACGGCGTGCCGTTGCGGCGTTTTCTGGCAACCTCGAAGGCGTACTTGAGGCAGCGATCCACGCCACGGCGGGTGTTGATGGATTCCTGGACGGCGATTTCGTTGGGCGTGTCCTTGAAGAGATTGCCGCCCGCGCCGGCGTAGAGGCCCTCGTTGTTTTCGCGGACGACGACGAAGTCGATATGCTCCGGGCCCTTGTCCTTGAGCGGGCAGTCCTGGGTGCGGAACAGCTTGACCGGGCGGAGGTTGATGTATTGTTCCAGCTCAAAGCGGAGCCGCAGGAGGATGCCTTTCTCCAGAATGCCGGGCTTGACCTGCGGATGCCCGACGGCGCCGAGGAAGATGGCCTTGAACTTGCGGAGTTCGTCAATCGCGCTGTCTGGCAGGACTTCGCCGGTCCTGAGATAGCGCTCGCCGCCGAAGTCGAAGGGGTGCCAGTTGAGTTTGAAGCCGAATTTGCGGGCCGCCGCTTCGGAGACTTTGAGCGCTTCGCTCGTGACTTCCGGACCGGTGCCGTCGCCTCCAATAACCGCAATGTCGTAAGTTTTCATAAATCGTGTCCGCCCGTCGGGCCGGGCGCGAATGCTACGGAGTCTGCGCCAGTTGGCAATGGTATATTGCTCAATCGGCAGCTTTAAATTCAGGGACCCCAGTCACCACACGGTGTGTGTTTGAAGAGGCGGAATGGAAATCGGCGTGTGCCGTGGTGAAACGCAGCAAGGAGGCCGGCGAACCGACGCTCTCCGAGTTCATCGCCATCGTCGGCAAACTCGGCGGCCACCTCGGGCGCAAAAGCGATGGCGCTCCGGGTCCGCAATCCATTTGGCAGGGCTTGGCGCGGGTCAGGGATTTTGCCTGTGCCTGGCACGCGTTTCACGAAAAGTGAAACGAGTCCGGCGGGTTGAGGCGGCCTTTTCTAGCCGCTGACTTTGTGCTGCCCGGATTCCAGGCTGTTGCCAGGATATTTGTTTGTTAGTTGTTGCGTGCGGTTCCAGCGATCACTAACAGCCATCACTAACAGCATGCGCCGCTCCCTTATTTGTGTATAATGACCAGGGTCGGCCCGGAGGGCGGGGAAAAGAAGTTGTGTGGGGGGGGTGGAAAAAACGCAGCAACGGAGCCTTCCAAAGCAGCGATCCGGCTGGATCATGGCAGAAATCGGGCATTGTAGGTGAATTCATGGGAACTCCTCCCGAGCGCGAAAATAGCTCTTCAAATCGCTTTGGCGAGAAGAATCGGCAAAGCGCCTGAATTTTCTTGGCGGCGAGGTTTTAGTCTGAGTTGTGCAGCCGGGTTTCAGGTGGCTTCGAGCACCAGCGTCCGCTCGTCGTCGAAGGGGATTTCGACCGGCTGCCAGGCGGGGTGGGGGCGCTGGTTCCAGCGATCCGGCGGCCCGTCATCGGGAAGCCATTCCTTGATCGCCCGCCAGGGTGGGTCGCTGGGCTCGAAGGTCCTCCTGATAGTAGCGGACGGTGTGCTTGGACTTCGGCGGGACCTGCCTGCCGGCAGGCAGGCGTGGTCGATGACCGCGGCGAGGAGACCGTCGGGGAGGTTGAGGCGGGCGCGGAAGGAATCGCGGAGGGTCTTGGTGGCGGTCTGGAAAAGAATGCCGAGCAGGTCGCTACGCTTGCGGAAGATGCCGCGGAGGACGCGCGGGATGGTGAAGAC
The DNA here is from genome assembly GCA_026397725.1 of Verrucomicrobiota bacterium. Lineage (GTDB taxonomy): Bacteria > Verrucomicrobiota > Verrucomicrobiia > Verrucomicrobiales > Akkermansiaceae > Luteolibacter. The sequence goes on from JAPLUI010000298.1 coordinate 45,109, forward strand.
GAACTGGCGGCGGGGGACTTCGTGGCAGACGCAGGAGGCGATCCCAGCGGCGGTCTGGCGGGCGCGGCGCTGGTGGCAGGCGGGAGGAGTGGTGGTGGCGGCGGCATTCGAATTCGCGGCGCGAGACGCGCCGTCCACGGCCTGCGGCGGGACGCCGCAGCCACGGTCGCCACCGCGAAGGAAGTTGCGCACGACCGCGAAGACATTCGGGCGGAGCGGGCTTATGGCGGCGCGGTGGCATTCCATTTCGTTGAGCTGCTCGAGGAGCGCGGTCAGGGTGCGCTCAACCACCGGGCGGGAGTCGCGATGGATTTCGACCTGGAGCAGGCCTGCGCTTGGCTCGGGACGCAGGTCCGCTTCAGTGACGAACAGATCCTGCAACAGGCGCCGGGCGGCGGCGTTGTCGATTGTCGCGTAGCGCACCAATGTGGGCAGGGGGCGGTCTCGGCGCGGTAGGCGATCATAGGCACGGCGTCGAGTGGCCGCCGATCCCGGGATCCCGATTCGAAGTGTGAAGGGTCAAGTGAACTCCTGATTATTTGTCTGACACTTAATGATCGAATTCGGATTGAGCCTTGGCGTTGCCCTGCTCGGCCGCCTTGCGAAGCCACCTCATGCCCTCGGCGGTGTCCTTTGCGACGCCGTCGCCGTTTAGGTAACAGATTCCGAGACAGCATTGAGCTTCGGCGAGACCCTGCTCGGCAGCTTTGCGATACCACTTCACTGCCTCCTCAAAGTCCTGCTCGATGCCTTCGCCGCTATGGTAGCAGCCTCCGAGGTTGAGTTGAGCACCGGCGTTGCCCTGCTCGGCGGCCTTGAGAAACCACTTCACTGCTTCCTCAAAGTCCTGCTCGACGCCTTCGCCGCTTCTGTGGCAGACTCCGAGATTGAATTGTGCACCGGCGTGGCCCTGGGCGGCAGCCATGCGGAACCACGTCACGGATTCGGCCGCGTCCCTCGCGACCCCTGTGCCCTGATAGTAGCAGCCTCCGAGGTAGCACTGGGCTTCGGCGTGACCCTGGTCGGCAGCCATGCGGAACCACTTTGCAGCTTCGGCACGGTCATACCCCACTCCTTCGCCATGATAGTAGCAGCAACCGAGTTTGAGTTGAGCTTCGGCGAAGCCCTGCGCGGCAGCTCTGCTAAGCCACTTCACGCCTTCGGCAGCGTCCTTTTCAACGCCCATGCCCTTGAGGTGGCAGAGTCCGAGATTGCATTGGGCCTCGGTGTCGCCCTGCTCGGCAGCCTTGCGGAACCACTTCACGGCTTCCGTTGGGTTCTGCGCCACTCCTTGGCCGGTGGCGAAACAGCGACCTAGCAGGGCTTGCCCTCTGGCCTCACCCTGTGCGGCCTTGGCTTGGTAGTCCTCGAATTTCAAGGGATCGAATTCGTCAATGGCGCGTGGCTTCGCGGGAGCGCCATTCGAGACCGCCCGGTCCGCAGGGTTGTCCGCCCTCGCGGGCCGGGGCGCGATTTCCGCGATCAGGCGGACGCTGTCACCGACGGTTTCCGCGAAGAAACTGATGTCGACCACCAAGCCAGACTTGCCGATCGCATCCACATCGGCCTGGATTCGCTCGGCGGAGAAGGCGGTGCCGGCCTTGGAGCTGATCAGCTTGCGGAGACTGGCTTCATCCACGGTCTTGGGGCCGTTGTATCGGATGTCCACGGTGGAGATGTTCTTGCCCTCGAAATCCTGCGCCCTCAAACCTCCGGCAAGGACGCCGAAAGCGATGGCCAGGAGGAAGGCGGCACGCGCAAACCGGCGCGGTGGTGAGGGTTGGGAGAAATTAGGTTTCATCTGTTGCTGTGGTTGGTTGGTTGGTGTTCATGGTGCTGTCTGCTCCGACGGTTTGAAGGTGCTGGCACGCTTCCTGCCATCGGCCAGTTGCTCCGACGTCAAGTCACGTTCCAGCAGGGGCAGGTGTTGTCTTGCAGGAGCGAACCCTTGGGCATCTGCCAGAAGCATCCACTTGTAGCCCTCCACCTCGTCCTTTGCCACGCCTTGGCCGGTGAGTTAGATGACTTGAGGTCGCGGTGGATGACGCCCTTCTGGTGCGCGTGTTGCACGGCGTGGCAGACCTCCATGAACAACTCCAGCCGCTCGCGCGTGGAGAGACGGTTCACGTCGCAGTAGGTGGTGATGGGTATGCCTTTCACCAGTTCCATCACGAAGTAGGGGCGGCCCGTGTCGGTGGCCCCGCCGTCGAAGACGCTGGCGATGTTAGGGTGTTCCATCATTGCCAGCGCCTGGCGCTCGGCCTCGAAGCGGGCCACCACCTCGCGGGTGTCCATGCCCGGCTTGATGATCTTGAGGGCGACGCGCCGGCGCAGGGGTTCCTCCTGCTCGGCCATCCACACCACTCCGAAGCCGCCCTCGCCGATCTGCTCCAGCAGCTTGTAGCGGCCGATGCGCGTGCCAGTCAGTTCCGAAAGTGAGTCAGGCGACACGGGATTCGGCCCGGCATCGCCTTCGATGGAAGCAGGGTGCGGCAGGGAATCGCCCCCCATGGCAGCCTGCAAGAGACAGGCGGGGCAGATGTCACCGCCGCGACCCCGGGCGAGCGGGTTGCCACACACCGGGCAAGTGGAAGGATCCGTCATGGCTTGCTTCAAGTTAGGGTTTGGAATCATTGGGTCAATATCAAAATGTTTGAGTTTTGGCAGGCCTCATCCAGGAGTTGCTGATGCCGGGGCGTGGTGCAGGGTGCTCCGGAATTCCTTCTTCACACTCCCATCATCAGGAACCGGCGTGACGGGTTGCGCGGAAACTCATGCGAAAAACCCGGACCCCGGCCGCCAGGGTGGCAGGCCGTTTCAGATGACGCGTGCCCCGGCGATTGTTTTCGGATGACTTGAATGGAAAGGATGAGCCCATGCCACCTCCGGCCAATGACGCCGCCAACGGGCCAAGCCCGGCGCTTGCCTGGCAATCCCACGGCAAGGTCAATGCCACGAAAACAGGTTGTCAGTCACCATTTCATGAGGCGCTTGAGGATGCGCTTGCGGGGCGGGCGGCCTTGGTATGAGATGCCCGCGTGTTTGCCACTTATGTGCATGATTTGGACCCGGTGCTTGTTTCGGTTTGGCGAGGCCTTGCGCTGCGCTGGTACGGGTTGGCGTATTTGCTGGGTTTTGTGGTGGGTTTCCTGCTGTTGCGGCACTTGGCGCGGCGCAAGTTGTGGGTTCTGCCGCCGGAAAAGACGGCGGATTTCATTGCCGCGGCGGCGTTGTTAGGGGTGTTTCTTGGCGGGCGGTTGGGCTACATCTTGTTTTATTTCCTACCTAAGGCGGGCTTTGCGGCCTTGGCAGCCGACCCGCTGCTGGTGCTTCGCGTCTGGGAGGGCGGCATGGCGAGTCACGGCGGGATTCTGGGCCTGGTGATCTTCACCTGGTTCTACGCGCGGAAGGAAAAAGTCTCCTGGACCGGCTTGGGCGATGGCCTCTGCGTGGTGGCACCGGTGGGTTTGTTTTTCGGCAGGATGGCCAATTTCATCAATGGCGAGCTGTATGGCCGGGTGGCGAATGGCGTGAGCTGGGCGGTCAAGTTTCCCAGTGCTTTGATCGATGACAAGGCCCCCGAGGCCTTGCGCTTTCACGAGGCTGCGGCCGCGGTCGCGGCGCTGCGTCCGGAATTGACCGGCATCTATCAGAATTTGGAGGCGAGCGAGCTGAGCATGAGGGCCGGGCTTGGCACGCAGGATTACGCGACGGCCAAAGGGCTGATGTTTGAGGAAATCCTCGGGGCAAACCGCCAATCCGGTGAGGTCTCCGCCGCCCTCGGGCGCTATCTCGAGCCGCGCCATCCCTCGCAGTTGTATGAAGGGCTGCTGGAGGGCGTGGCACTTTTTTCCATCCTTTGGCTGGTGCGCCTGCGCTTCCCGCAGGCCCCCAACGGGCTGCTGACCGGCTTGTTCTTTGGGTTTTACGCGTTGTTTCGGATTTTTTCCGAGTCCTTCCGCGAACCTGATGCGGCGCTGGTGGGGCTGCTGACCAAAGGGCAATTCCTGTCCCTGTTCATGCTGCTGTTTGCGGCAGGTTTCCTGATTCACGCATGGCGACTGCGTGGCGCACGGACACTGCCGGGTGCGGCCTGAGCCCCGGCGCAGTCACGCCACACGAAGCTGCCGGTCCAACCGAAAAAAGCGGCCCGACCCATGCGCCCCCGGGAGAAACCCAAAAACCCGAAGTAACGCTCAGTCGGACCGCCGATTTACTGTCGCGACAGCGCAAGAAATACGTGAAACTGCCCGCATGTCAATCACAATCTCCGGATTTTTTTTCAGCGGGCCTGGCCTTCCGGCATGCGGTGGCATGCGGGGCTTGAGTGGTGGGATTTTCAAGGCGGCGGCATGCGGGGGTTTTCCCATCCGGGATGCCGCTTCGTTCCGCAGTGGAGGTGCGGATTTGGTGAGGCGGGGGGATTGTTGATTTTTCTTCTCGCCCGAGGCGGAAAGCGGCCTATTTTCGTTCCGCCAGCCAATTTGCCCCGGCCAGTGCTTTGGGCAGGTCGGGATTCCGGCAGACACCTCACCGCAAGACCATGACTCTCACGCTCAAAGTTTGGCGCCAGCCCAGCCCGCAGGCACAAGGCCGCATTGTGACCTACGATGCCAAAAGCATTCCCGCAGAGGCGTCGTTCCTCGAAATGCTCGACATCGTCAACCAGGGCCTGATCGAAAAGGGCGATGAACCCATCCATTTCGACCATGATTGCCGGGAGGGCATCTGCGGCACCTGTTCTCTAACCATCAATGGCATTCCGCATGGCAAGGAGCGGGGGATCACCACTTGCCAGGTCCACATGCGCAAGTTTGCCGACGGCGACACGATCTGGATCGAGCCGTTTCGGGCCAATCCGTTTCCGGTGATCCGGGATTTGATGGTGGATCGCACGGCCTTTGACCGGATCATGGCGGCGGGGGGCTATGTTGACGTGCGCACCGGCTCGGCCGTGGATGCCAATGCCATTCCCGTGCCCAGGGCGGATGCGGAGGCGGCCTTTGATGCGGCGGCCTGCATCGGGTGCGGGGCCTGTGTCGCGGCCTGCCAGAATGCCTCGGCCATGTTGTTTGTTGCCGCCAAGGTGTCGCATCTCGGGCACTTGCCGCAGGGTCAACCGGAACGCCAAAAACGGGTGCTGGCCATGGTTCGCCAGATGGACTCCGAGGGCTTCGGCAACTGCACCAACCAATACGAATGCGAAGCCGCCTGCCCGAAGGAAATCAGCGTCGAGCACATCGCCCGCATGAACCGGGATTACATGAAAGCCGTGTTCATCGAGCAATTCGTGGGCTGAGCGCCCGGACAGACGGTGTGAATCCGTCCCGGCCGACTTGATTTCCGGACCAGCGCAAGCAGGGTTGCCGGATGATTTCATCACGCCCCCTCACCATGCTTGCTGCGCCGCTCTTGCTGCTGGCCTGCTCCGCGAAAAATTCACGCCAACACCCGATGGAAGACGTACCCACAGAACCCACCACGCAGGTGGTGAAAACCGCCGCAGAGTGGCGCCAGCAACTCACCCCGGAACAATACCGCATCCTGCGTGAGGGCGGCACCGAGCGGGCGCACGGCAAGGTGTATGAGGACTTCAAGCAACAGGGGCCGGGGACCTATCACTGCGCTGCTTGCGGTACCTTGTTGTTTTCCTCAGCGCACAAGTTTGATGCGGACTGCGGTTGGCCGTCGTTCTACGATCCGGCCAAGGCGCAGAATGTGAAGCTCAGCAAGGACTACAGCCTGGGCAGTGTGCGCACCGAGGTGACCTGCGCGGTTTGCGGCGGGCATCTCGGCCATGTGTTTGATGGCGAGGGCTTCAACACGCCCACCGATCGACGCTACTGCATCAATGGCGGAGCCTTGAAGTTCGTGCCCCGGGATAACCCCTGACAAGACACGCAGCACGTCTGACTGGGTTTCGTCATCAAGTCCCCGGCCAACGGCAGGCCGGTGATCGATACTCATGCAGTCTTCACCCAGGTGACCGGCAGCGGCATCTCCCCCTTGGCGAATTGCATCTTGCTGCCGGAGTGATCCGGAAACGGGCTTGACACCCGGGGGGGCGGGGTGAGCACGCTCCGGGCACGCCAATCAACGTGTTGATGGGTCGATGCTCCCGAATGATGCGCCGCATATTATCATATACCATCTTTGCATTGTTGGTGCTCGCTTTGGGTGCGGTGGGAGTGACCCGTTTGAGTTTCAACGTGGACCTGTTGAAGTTGTTGCCGCGCGAGCTGCCGGGCGTGGCGGGGACCGTGGCGTTTCAAAAATTCCATGACCGGCCGGATGAATTGCTGCTCACCCTGCACGCGTCCGATGGCGCGGAGGTCGGAGATCTGGCGGAGGAACTGGCGGCGCAACTGGTGGCGGCCCCCGGCCTGACGCGGCGAGTGCAAGCCGAGCCGGGGTGGCGCACGGCCCCGGCGGGATTGATAGAGCTGACGGCAGGCGCCTGGTTGAATGCCCCGCCGGAACGGGTGCGGAAGCTGGAAGCGGCGCTGGCACCGGCACCGCTCGAGGCCATGCTGCAGGCCCGGATTGGGACGATTTCCGCAGCGCTCAACCCCCTGACTGCGGCCCTCGACTCGCGCGACCCGCTGGGCTTGGGTGCTGTGTTAGAGGAGGCCCTCAAGGCCGGGGCCGACCCGAGCGACAGCGATGGCTATGCCACCGGGGACGGCACGTTTCATCTGCTCAAGGTCAAGACCGGACGGACCTTGCGGGGTTATCGGGAAACCTCGCAATGGTTGGCGCAGGTGCGGGAGGTCGTCAAGGCCTGGCAACGCTCGCAACCTGCGGCGGCAGCACTCCAGATCGCCTACACGGGCAGTCCCGCATTTGAGGCGGAAATCGGCACGGGGATGGAACATGACATGAGTCAATCGGTTAGCGGCATCACCCTGATTGTGGCATTGCTATTCTGGTTGTTGCACCGGCGCCTGCGTCCATTGTTCTATTTGTTGCTGGCGATGCTGGTGACCGGTTTGCTCACGCTCGGCGTGGCGGGCTTGACCTGTGGAGCGCTGGATGTGATGTCGATGGGCTTTGCGGCAATCCTGATGGGGATGATCGAGGATTTCGGAGTGATGGGCTTGCACGAGGCGATGCGGCACCCCGGGATGAGCTTCCGCAGCATTCATGCCAGGGTGTTTCCGTCGATCGCGTGGTCGGCGCTCACCTCGGCCGCAGTGTTTGCCACGCTGGGCTTGAGCACGCTGCCGGGCATTGCGCGGATGGGCCTGCTCACGGCCTTGGGGATTTTGATAGGGGCGGCGGTGATGGTGTATGGTTTCCTGCCGCTGGCGATGCGCCGGGGCGGTACCCCGCAGCCGATGCCGCTGGCGAGCGCAAGCAACGGGCGGCCCGCGACCTGGCCCGGCTGGCTCGCGGTGTTGCTCACCCTGCTCTGCATGGGATCGCTGGTGCTGCGGGGCCTGCCCGGCACCGACTCCAATGCCGGGGTGCTGCGCCCGCAGCATTGTCAGGCCTTCGAGGCACTGCTGGAATTTCAGCAACGGCTGCAACCGGACCTAGCCAACACGCTGTGGCTGCCGGTGATCATTCGCGCCGAGACTGCCACCCAACTCGCCGCCAGTCTGCGCACGCTGGAAGCCCGTCTGGCCAGCGCCAAGGCGGATGGCCGCACGCTCGGGCACTTGTTGCCATCGACGTTCGTGCCCGACCCGGCACGCCAAGTGGCCAATCTTCCGGTATTGACCCGGCTGGCCGCCGCACAGGACCGGTTGGTGCGGGCCATGGATGCGGCGGGGTTCACCGCCGCAGGCATGGCCTATTCCCGCAGTATCCTTGAACTCTGGGCGCAATGGGGCCGTGAGCAGGAGTCCGCAACGCGCTGGCCGGCGACCGGGTTGCTAGATGAGTTCATCGGTCCGGTGTTGCGGCGTGAGGCCGGTGGGATGATGGCCTGCGGGTTCGTGCGGTTGCCGCAGACCGGCAACCCGCTGCAAGCCGGCACCCTGGCGGAAATCCAACAGGATCCCTGCGTTCAGGTCGGCGGTTGGGATTATCTGGGAGCGCAGCTCAAGGCGCTGTTCAAGAGTGAAGTGAAACGGGTCCTGCTACCGGCGGCGGCGGTCCTTGGCCTCTTGTTTTTCCTGGTCTTTCGGAATGCACGGGAGCGCTTGGTGGCGGTGGGGTCGCTGGCCTTCAGCGGACTGTTGTTATTGGGTGCGATGAGTGCCACCGGCATGACCTGGAACTTCGTCAATATCGGGGCCGTGCCGCTGAGTCTCGGCCTGGGGCTGGATTTCAACATTCACATGATTCATGCCTTGCGCGAACGCGGCGCGGACGCTCACGGCATCGGCCGGGCGCTGGCCTATTGTGGCTTGTCCACCGGGCTGGGCTTCGGCGCCCTCGGGTTGTCGGACAACGGCGGGCTGGCCACCTTCGGGCAGACCGCAATGCTCGGCGTCCTCGCCACTCTGCTCACCGCCGCGTTCATCGTTCCGTGGGCGTGGCGGCGCATGGCGAGCGGATGATCGAAGCCACCCGCCAGCCGCAACAACACGCAAGGATACTCCTCAACCCTGACCGGACCTCGTTGCGAAGCGCTTGGCGCTCCGTCGCGAAGCAACTGCACTCGTTGCGCAAGGCGGCGTCCCTGACTCTATCAATGCGTCACGTCACGGTCCAGGTGGCGTCGCCGTGGAGGAGTTCCTGCCAGGTACCGGAGCCGCGCTTGGCTTTGGCGTGCTCGGTTTGATCGTGGATGAGGGACTCGTAGCTGGGCTTTTCGATTTGGCGGATGACGCCCATGGGCGTGGGGAAGTCGGGTTGGCCCAGGGTGGCCAGCAGTTGCGAGTAAAGCGGGCTGGGCTGGCCGGGCTGATGGATGAGGATTTCACCGGGGGTGGCAGTGGCGGCAGCGACGATTTCCGGGGTGAGGCCGTTAAGGCGGAGGCCCTTGGAGTGGTCCTTGCCGAAGAGCAGCGGCTTGCCGGGTTCGAGGAACAGCAGTTGATCGTCGCGGCTTTCCTTGCTGTAAATGGAATCCCAGGTGGAATCGTTGAAAATCACGCAGTTCTGGAAGATTTCGACGAAGGAAATCCCCTTGTGCGCATGGGCGGCCTTGAAGGTTTCGACCATGTGCTTCGGGTTGTTATCGAGGGTGCGGGCAACGAAGGTGGCCTCCGCGCCAAGGGCGAAAAGCACCGGGTTGAGCGGGTTTTCCAGCGACCCGGTGGGCGAGGTCTTGGTCTTGGTGCCGAGCGGCGAGGTGGGACTGTACTGGCCTTTGGTTAGACCATAGATGCGGTTGTTGAAAAGCAGGACGGTGACGTCGAGGTTGCGCCGCAGCAGGTGGAGGAGGTGGTTGCCGCCGATGCTGAGACCGTCGCCATCGCCGGTGATGATCCACACCGAGAGGTCGGGGTTGGCGACCTTCACGCCGGTAGCGACGCTGGGGGCGCGGCCATGGATGGTGTGAAACCCGTAGGTGTTCATGTAAAACGGGAAGCGGCTGGAGCAACCGATGCCACTGATGACCACGAAGTTTTCGCGGGGCACGCCGAGTTCCGGGAAGGTGCGTTGCAGCGAGCTGAGGATGGCGTAATCGCCGCAGCCGGGGCACCAGCGGACTTCGTTGGACGGCACAAAGTCCTTGCGGCTCAGTGCCTGGACGGCGGGGAGGTCTTGAATTGCGGTGGCCATGGAAATTAGTCGTTGAGGATTTCGAGGACGCGCTCGCGGATTTCACTGACCTTGAAGGGTCGGCCTTTGACCTTGGTCATCGAGACGGCATCGACCAGATAGTTGGCGCGGAGGAGCAGGTTGAGCTGACCGTTGTTGAGTTCCGGAACGAGGATGTGCCCGAAACCTTCTATCAATTTTCCAAGGTCGGGCGGGAGGGGATTGAGGTAGCGCAGGTTGGTGCTGCTAACCTCGACGCCTTCGGTGCGGAGGGCGGCAACGGCGGAGGTGATGGCACCGTGGGTGCCACCCCAGCCGATGACCAGGACCTTGCCGGTGTGAGCACCGATGACTTCGAGCGGAGGCAGGCTCCTGGCGATGCCGGCGATCTTGGCCGCCCGCAGACCGGTCATGATGCTGTGGTTTTCCGGATCGTAACTGATGGCACCCGTTTCATCTTTCTCGATGCCGCCGATGCGGTGTTCGAGGCCGGGTTGGCCTGGAATGGCTTGGGTGCGGGCGAGGGTCTGCGGGTCACGGGCGAAGGGGACGTAGGGCTTTGCTTCGTCCGCGAAGGGCCGTGAAATGTCCGGCAGGGTGGCTTCGTCCGGCACGTTCCATGGCTCCGAGCCGTTGGCCAGATAGCCATCGGTGAGCAGGATGACGGGCGTGGAGTAGGCGATGGCGATGCGTGCGGCCTCGAACGCGGCGCTGAAACAATCGGACGGGGAATTGGCGGCGACGACCGGCAGCGGGCTCTCGCCGTGGCGGCCATAGAGGGCCTGAAACAAATCGGACTGCTCGGTCTTGGTGGGCAGGCCGGTACTGGGGCCGCCGCGTTGGACGTTGATGATGACCAGCGGCAGTTCGGTGGTGATGGCGAGGCCGATGAACTCGCCCTTCAGGCACATGCCGGGGCCGCTGGTGGCGGTAGCCCCGAGCTTGCCGGCATAGCTGGCACCGATGGCAACGCCGATGGCGGCGATTTCATCCTCGGCCTGGACGGTCTTGACGCCGAAGTGCTTGTAGTCGGCGAGGGTCTCGAGGATGGCGGTGGCCGGAGTGATCGGATAGCCGGAGAAGAGCAGCTCACGACCGGCACGCTTGGCTGCAGCGATGAGGCCGAGGGCGGTGGCTTCGTTGCCGGAGACCTTCCGATAGATGCCGGGGGCGACGTCGGCACGGGCGACACGATAGCGGTTGCGGGTGATCTCGGTGGTTTCCCCAAGGTAAAAACCGGCCTTGAGCACCCGGATGTTGGCCTCGGCCAGCGCGGGCAGCTTCTTCGCCCACTTGGAATTGATATAGTCAATGGTCGGCTCGAGCGGGCGGGTATAGACCCAATACATGAAGCCGAGGGCAAAGAAGTTCTTGCTGCGGAGTTTTTCGCGGTTGGTCAGCGAGGATTCCTTGAGCGCTTCGAGCGCCAGGCCGGTGATGTCGATGGCGACGAGTGTGTATTTGGAACTGAGGCTGGGGTCATCGAGCGGATTGCTGGCGAACCCAGCCATCTTGAGATTGTCTTCGTTGAAGGCGGCGGAATTGACCACCAGCAGGCCGCCTCTGGCCAGATCCGACAGGTGGACGGCGAGGGCCGCCGGGTTCATCGCCACCAGCGCGTCGGGTTCATCGCCGGGGGTCATCACCTTGGTGCTGCCGAAGTGGACTTGGAAGGCGGAAACGCCGCCGATAGTGCCGACCGGGGCGCGGATTTCAGCGGGAAAATCCGGGAAGGTGGCGATCGAGTTGGGCATGGTGGCACTGGTATCGGTGAAGCGTTCGCCCACGATTTGCATGCCGTCGCCAGAATCTCCGGCAAAGCGGACGACCACTGATTTCATCTCGCGAAAGCCGGGGGTGGAGTCGGACATAGGGGTGTGTATTGCTTGCTCGGGGCGGCAACTTGGTGGGGGATTTCCGCGATGTCAACCATGACGGCGGATTTGCGGAGGATTTTTTCCGGTGGCCGCGGCGGGATGTGGAGTGGAATGCCATCAGATTCGGGTTGCCGCGCCTGGTGAACTAGGCTTGTCTCCGGCATGCGAATCAAGCGTCCGGTGTTCAAGTTCTGGCTGCCGCCACTGATTTGGATGCTGGTGATTTTCTCCGCGTCCGGCGATGCCGCGTCGGCACGTCATTCATCAAGGGTGTTTGTCCCCTTGATGCACTGGCTGTTTCCTCAGATGACCCCGGCTCGCATCGAGGAATTCCATTATCTTTTCCGCAAAGGCGCGCATCTAACTGAATTTGCGGTGCTCGCCCTGCTGCTCTGGCACGCGATCCGGCACTCGAAAACGAGCGCTGGGCACCAGTGGCTCTGGCAGCAGGCCGGGCTCGCCCTCGTCCTGGTCTTGCTCTACGCGGCCGGCGACGAAATCCATCAGGCCTTTGTTCCCGGGCGCACCGGCCAGCTTTCAGACGTGATGGTTGACACCGCCGGCGGGATCATCGGTTTGAGCTTGCTGTGGCTGGCAGGAAGAATCTTCAAACGCTGGTAGTGGCGTGCCACCGGACAGGCACGCCAAGTTAAGGGAAAAGACTGGCGCACAACCGCCCCGGCGGGGACGGACAGACAGCGGGCACGCGCCAGTCACGGGGTCCCAGCCGCTCCCACGGCCGGGCTGCGGTGACCAGGCCGGGGTCCGGCCTCCGACGGGGAGGCACGGCTTCCTCACCCCTGGCGCAGCGGGTCCGCAGTTGGGGATCATGAGGGGAATTGGGCTTGGCAGCCGCAGCGGAATGGCGTGTACTCCGTGCGCCGTGCGCTACGAACCTATCAATCCCGAGTTTTTCATCCGCAATCGCGACCGCCTGCGCAGCTTGCTCAAGCCAAACAGCATCGTGATCCTCCGTGCCAATGACATCTACCCGACGAATGCCGACGGCACGATGGCATTCAAACAAAACACCGACTTGTTCTATCTGACCGGGGTGGACCAGGAGGAGACCGTGTTGGTGATGATGCCGGACGCCGTGGATCCGAAAGACCGGGAGCTGCTCTTTGTCAAGGAAACCAGCGAGCTGATCGCCATCTGGGAAGGGGACAAGCTCACCAAGGAGACCGCCCGCGCCAACACCGGCATTGAGCGGGTGGAGTGGAGCAGCTTGTTCGAATCCTCCCTCCACCGCCTGGTGCCGCAGGCGGATCATATCTATCTGCTCACCAACGAACATCTGCGGGCCAGCGTGGCGGTGGAGACCGCCAATGACCGCTTCATCAAGGATTGCCAGCGCCGCTACCCCCTGCATCGCTACGAGCGCCTGGCCCAGTTGATGAACCGCCTGCGCATCACCAAGGACCCCCTGGAAATCGGAATTCTGCAAAAAGCCTGCGACATCACCGAAGCCGGCTTCCGCCGCGTGCTCGGCTTTATCAAGCCCGGCGTCACCGAGTGGGAGATCGAGGCGGAGTTTCTGCATGAATTCGTCCGCCGCGGGTCCCGCGGGTTTGCCTATGGGCCGATCATCGGCTGCGGCAAGAGCGCCTGTGTGCTGCACTACGTGGAAAACGACAAGGTCTGCCGCGACGGCGAGATGGTACTCATGGATGTGGCCGCCGAGTACGCCGGCTGGAACTCCGATTTGACGCGCACGGTGCCAATCAACGGGCGCTTCACGCCGCGCCAACGCCAGGTCTATGATGCGGTCCTGCGCGTCGTGCGGGGCGCCAATGCCATCCTGCGCCCCGGCACCAGGATGTTGGAATATCAGAAACAAGTGATTGAGATGATGGAAGGTGAGTTGATCGGACTGGGCCTGATCGATGCCAAGGCCGCCAAGGAGCAGGGGCCGGACAAGTTGCTGGTGAAGAAGTATTTCATGCACGGCACCTCGCACCATCTCGGGTTGGACGTGCATGATGTGTTTCCCCCGCACGAACCGTTTGCCGAGGGCATGGTGTTCACCATCGAACCGGGCATCTACATCCGCGAGGAAGGCCTCGGCGTGCGCCTGGAAAACGACGTGCTAATCGGCACGGACGGCAACTTCGACCTGATGCGCAACATCCCCATCGAGGCCGACGAAATCGAGGCCCTCATGGCCGCCCAACCCGCTTGATTCAAGCACCGCCATGCCTGCACCGGTGACCGGCATCGTCTTGGGCTCGGGCCTCGGTCTGCTGGCGGAGGCGGTTGAGGTCCGGCGCGAAGTGACCTTCGGCAAGGCCGGACTGCCGACCTCCGGCGTGCCGGGACATGCCGGGAAATTCGTCTTTGGCATGCTCGGCGGAGCCCCCGTGGTGCTGATGCACGGGCGGGTGCATCTGTACGAAGGCCACTCGCCCCGGCAGGTGACGGCAGGCGTAAGGTGGATGGCCGAGCAGGGCATCCGCCACCTCATCCTGACCAACGCCGCCGGCTCCCTCAATCCGCACTTTGCCCCGGGCACCTGGATGATGCTGGCCGATCATCTCAACCTAACCGCTTCCTCCCCCCTGCAAGGCGCGGAGTTCGTCGATCTAACCGACGCCTACGATCCCCGGTGGCGGGCCGGCTTCCGGGCCGCCGCCGCCACCCAAGGAATGCCGCTGCACGAGGGGGTATATGCCGGCTTGCGCGGCCCGCACTTTGAAACCTCGGCGGAAATCCGCATGCTGCGCACCCTGGGAGCGGATGCCGTCGGCATGAGCACCGTGTTGGAGACCACCCAGGCCCGCGCCCTTGGCCTGCGGGTGGCGGCGTTTTCCTGTCTCACCAATTGGGCGGCGGGGATGGCAGCCGCCGCGCTGGATCATCACGCGGTCCTGGCCACCGGCATGCACGCCGCGCCTGCCATGCTGCGCCTGCTCACGGCCTGCGCGGACGGACCGGAACCACCGCCGTCCGGGCGCTGAGGGAAGCAAGCGGCACTTGCCATACCCGGCGTTCCAGGACAGCTTCCCTCACGGGTTGGAGGCGAGGCTGCCGGGCCGGAATGCCACGGCTGGCAGGTCACAGCGGCAGGTCATAACTTCTGCCACTGATGCCTTCGTACCAGCGGATATAGGCCATGTTGACCATGGTGAAACCGCCGAGCGTCGGGTAATCGCCGGTGAAATACCATGTTCCGGATTCGCCCTCGATGGCGGCGTGGAGGTTGGCAATGGTTTGGAAAATCACCTCAACCTCCCCTCTCCAATCGGTTTTCTCGGGATAGACCATGCGGCTGATTTCCGCGGCAATGTCTTCATCGGTGAATGCGGCATAGACTTCCTTGACGCAGTTGACGCGTACCGCCGGCGGTTTGCGGATTTCGGCCAGGCAGTTTTGATAGATCAGCTCCAGCAAGGCGGCACGCCCCGCCCGCAGGTGGAGATCGATCGCCGCCTGGAAGGCAATGAAACGGCCCAGCTCGGCCATGTCGATGCCATAGCAATCCGGATAGCGAATCTGGGGCGCGGTGGAACAAATCACAATCCTGGCCGGATACGTGCGGGACAGGATGTTGAGAATCGATTTTTTCAAGGTGGTCCCGCGCACGATGGAATCGTCCAGAACCACCAGGTTGTCGCCCGTTTGCACCACGCCGTAGGTGATGTCGTAAACCAGCGACACCATTTGATCGCGCCCCTTGTCCTGGGCAATGAAGGTGCGCATCTTGATATCCTTGTTAGCCACTTTCTCGCCGCGCGGCCAGTTGCGGAGGATCAGGTCGTCCACCGTCTCCGGTGTTAGATTCCCCGCCGCCACTCCCTCGAGAATGGCCGCTCGCACTTCCTTGCGGCGGTACATGCGCAGTCCGTCCATCAGACCATAATAGGCGGTTTCAGCCGTATTGGGGATGAACGAGAACACGGTCTTGTCAAAGGTGCCGTGGATTGACCTGACCACCTGCGAAACCAAGGCCGCGCCAAGGGCCTTGCGTTCCCGATAGATCTGCGGATCGTTTCCGCGCGAGAAATAGATCCGTTCAAACGAACAGGGAGTCTGTGGCACCGGCGCGGCAAACGCAGTGGTGGACATGGAACCGTCCGCCTTGATGGTCACCACCGTGCCGGGAACCACGGTTTGCACTTGCTCCGCTTCCACCTCGAAAATCGTCATCAGCGGCACCCGCTCCGAGGTGAAGGCAATCACTTCATCGGTCACGAGCATGTGACAGGGCCGGATGCCGCGCGGATCCCGCATGACGAACATGTCGCCGTTGCCGATCACGCCGCAAATGGCGTAACCCCCGTCCCAGGCGGTGGCAGACTCGGCGATGAGGCGCGGGACATCCAGCGCGGCGGAGATGCGCACCGGCATTTCGTGGCCGGGCACTCCCTCATCACGCAATTGGCGGTACAGATCCGTATGTGCCTCATCCAGGTGATAGCCGATTTCCTCCAACACCGTCTGGGTGTCCGTTCCAAAGATCGGATGCTGACCGCGTTCAATGAGCACCTGGTTGAGTTCCGCGGCATTGGTCATGTTGAAGTTGCCCATCACCATGAGGGTGCGGGTGGGCCAGTTGCTGCGCCGCAGATACGGATGGCAGGAACCGACATCGAACTCACCGGAAGTGCCATAGCGAAGGTGGCCGACCAGCACTTCACCACCAAAATCAAAGTGGTTCTTGACGCTTGCCGGATCCTTGTGGTTGAGAATGCCCTTGCGGGAGAGTTTGTAGAAATCCTTGATCTCCTTGCGGAAAATCTGCGCCAGGGCGTCCTTCTCGATGCCGCGACGGCGCTGCACATAAGGCTGCCCGATGGGCATGTTGAGCTTCACACAACCGATCCCCGTGCCGTCCTGGCCACGATTGTGTTGTTTTTCCATCAACAGGAACAACTTGTTCAGTCCCCACAGGCAGGTGCCGTAGCGGTCCTGATAGTAAGCCAACGGCCTGCGGAGCCGCACCGCAGCGATTCCACATTCGTGTCTGAGAAAATCGCTCATGGTTGGGAAAATCGTTACCTCACTCGCCTTGCACCTTCACTCGCACCCCCTCCTGCCGGACCATCCGGCCCATCACCACGCCGCCCGGCCCGGCCCGCAGCGCGGCGTCCACCGCAGCCTCGGCCACAATGGCCACCCAGCCGATACCCATGTTGAAGGTGTGGAAACGATCCTCCGCATCGACATGCGAGAGCAGTTTGCCGATGCCCGGCAACTCCCAGCGCGGAATTTCCAGATCCGCGCCCATGCCCCGGAACAAACGCTCCAGGTTTTCCGGCAAGCCGCCACCCGTGATATGAGCCAGCGCTTTCGGCTTCACGCCGCTCGCCCGCAACCCGCTCGTCACATCATCATAGAGACGGGTCGGCTGCAACCAGGCACTCAGTTCGGCCTCGCTCACCTCGTCGGCATGATCGCGCAAGACCCGCCGCACCAGGGACCAGCCGTTGGCATGGATGCTGTCCGAGGCGTACCCGATCAACACATCACCCAGCGCCACGGTGCTTGGGTCCACCAGCGCGGATTTTTCCGCACAACCGATGCAAAACCCGGATAGCTCAAGGATGCCGGGCGGCACCATCCCCGGCATTTCCGCGGTTTCGCCGCCGGCCAGGATGCAATTGCAGGCTTCCAAATAATCCGCCATCCCGGTGATGAGGCGGGTGATGCGGGCTTCGTCCAGGGCCGCGATCCCGATGTAGTCAAGGAACATCAGGGGCTCTCCTCCCGTCGTCAGAATGTCGTTCACATTCATCGCCACCAGATCCTTGCCCGCGATCTCGAGCAAATCATGCTCCAGCAACAGTTCCAGCTTGGTGCCCACGCCATCGCATCCCGTCATGATCACCGGCTCGTGGTAGGCACTCAGATCGTAACACGCGGCAAACAGCCCGAACGCACCCCACAACTTGCGCGATTGTTGGGTGCGGCGCACCTGCGCCCGGATGTCCCCCACCAGGGCGGCCGCCTTGCGCGTGTCCACCCCGGCCTGTTGGTATGTCAATTTTCCCGCCATGCTTCGTGCGTTGGTTCTACCAGCCCGGCCCTGCCAGTCACGCAGAAAATCCGTCGGCTGTCCGATTTCCTTCAACCTGCGGGTTTTTCGTTGCTGACACGACTGCCCAAGCGCCCCCCGGCGGAGCCGTCCCCGGAACTCTATCGCAACTCTATCGGGACAGGTACTATCCTACTGGCGGGGCGGTCTCTATCGGGACAGGTGCAATCGCGAATTATTTGTGAACTGTTTCTTGCGCTTTTCCATGGTCGGGGTAGGGTCTGGGCATGAGACGACCCCGTTTGCTGATTCCAGGCCAGCGCAAGCCCGTCGGGGCGGAGGATTGGGAAGGCCGCCCGGCCCGCTACCATTGCATCAGCAGGATTTGTCAGCGCCAGTTCCTCCTCGGGATGGCGGAGAAGGAAAAGTTCCGCACCTTGATGCGG
>JAPLUI010000501.1 GCA_026397725.1 Verrucomicrobiota bacterium
TCCGAGGATGCCCGTTAGGGAGCGACGACATTCCTGTCGTCGAGCGGAAGGAACGTCCATGAA
The DNA here is from genome assembly GCA_026397725.1 of Verrucomicrobiota bacterium. Classification (GTDB taxonomy): domain Bacteria; phylum Verrucomicrobiota; class Verrucomicrobiia; order Verrucomicrobiales; family Akkermansiaceae; genus Luteolibacter. The sequence continues at coordinate 64 of JAPLUI010000501.1, forward strand.
CAGAGCCTTCGGCACGCACTCATGGGCCGCCCTTCCGCTACCACCACAAGAATGTGGTGGCTCCTTATCGCGCCCACATTACTCCCGGTGCCACACCCGCCCACCGGGTTCTGATGCCGAGAACGGGAACGCCGAATCCTGGTGACGACCCGGAAGATGTTTGGGCCGCAGCGGTCGCCGGGATCTAGCCAAAGCGGTGTGGCGCTGCGCTTCCCACCGCACTCCATACATTCACTTGCCCAGACGCGAGCCAAAGTCTGGAGTGCGGTGGGAAGGGCGCAGCCCGCCACACCGCTTTGGCTGAACCGTTAGAGTCACGGGGGTCCCATGAGGCACGCCGAAGATTTCAACATTCAACATTCAACATTCAACTTCCAACTTCCAATGATCAAGTAAGACCAAGAATTGTCGCAGCCGCATCCATTCTTATACTTGGAAATTGGTTGCTACTCAGGATCCAAAGAATTCATGGCAGAATCATTTATGGCAGAATCATTTTTCAAGAGTCTTGAGGGGGATTCATCACTGGTCAGCCTGTCTGCGTGCGGATGCGCACAGACAGGGGTTGATCCAGTGACTTTTTCCAATTCTGAAATGATTCTGCCATAAATGATTCTGCCATACCTGAGCAGTAACGAAAGTTGAAAGTTGAATGTTGAATTCAGGCGGATGTTAGATAATTCACGAATTCGTCTCAAACGCCAAGAAAGTGCCAACTCATTTTCAACCGTAACCCCACCCCCGCCAGCAGGCTGGCACGACCGACAGCGGCAGCAGGCTGCACGCAGTCCACAGTGCCCGCTACGGCTTCCGCAGGCGGTAGAACTTGCGCGGCGGGGCCAGCGACTCGGTCACGAGCTGGTTCGCGCCGACGCGCACGGGAACGCTCGTCACGGCGGCCCATGGCGTGGTGGCGCTCAGGCTCGGGGCACTCTCCAACACCCAGCCAAGCACGCTGTCCGGCCACGAGAGTTCGACCGCCCCGCCCACCACCCGGATGCCGAGGCGCGGGACGCCCGGCACCACGACGGTGAACTCGGATGACTCGCTGAAGATGGCCAGGCCGCTGCCGCCGGTGTAGGTGATGTTGTTAGAGAACGTGCCGCCCTGGGTGGCCACGGCGCTGATGGTGAGGACGCCTTCCTCCCCGGCGGCGGCCTCGCCGAGCGACCAGGTCAGCACCCCGTCGGTTAGGGTCACGCTGCCGCGGGTGGCGGAGGCACTGAGGAAGTGGCTGCCGGCGGGCAGGGTGTCGGTCAGCACGATGTTGCTGACGGGCGTGTCGCCGGTGTTCCTGAGCGCCACGGTGTAGGTGAACGGCGTGCCGGCCTCGATCACGCCGGGCAGATAGGCGATGACGGTCGCCAGCGACGGCACGTCGCCGATGACGTTGGAGACCGCCGGCGTGTCGATCGGGTCGTTGCCATCGAAGATGATGGTGGCGGTGTTGCTGACGGTGGTGCCGAAGGGCGTGGTGGCCTTGGGCCTGACGCTGAACTTCACATAGCCCTGGCCGCGGCCGCTGCCGTCTTCCGGCGGCAGGAAGCCGGTGAGGGCGTCCAGCGGAAAATAGTGGGTGCGGACATCCAGCGAGCTGAGCCGCCATTCCACCCGGCCCATCTGCGGGTTCACGCTGCCCGAGGCATTGACCACCATGTGCGCCACCCCCATCCCGGTGACGGCGGGCGAGTCCGCGGGCGGCGTGTCCTGAATCGCAAAGGTCTGGCTGCCCTCGGGGATGGTGATGATCCGCCCGCCGTAGCTCATCTCCTTGAACTCCACCGTGCTCCAATCCAAGGCCGCATCCAGATAGTCCACCACAATCAACTCCTGCACCGGCGCGCTCGCCGTCGCGAAGTTCTCGAACCGCACCAGGTATTCCATGGCATCGTCACGGGATACAACGTGGGTGGCGCCGATGCCGGCGGGACCGATCTTGTCGTTGGGATCGCGGGGGCGGACGACGGAGGCACTCGCAGTACCAAGCTCTTGCTCTTGTTTGACTCGCTCGTACTCCTCTCTGACCCTTTCGGCCCATTCCTGACAATTGTCCTTCGTGGGATCGAAAGAAACAACGTTATATGGCTTCAATTGCACCCTTCCGATTGCCTCCCGCATAATGTCATCATCAAATTCTTCCCCATAGGGTTCATACAATCCAATGACCTTCGGATCCGTTTCAGAGAAAAGTTTTCCGTCACCGCCAAAGCCAGTATTGCTTCCATCGCTATAGAAATACTGTTCATGGCTTATCTCAGTATTAAGCCAATCGTCCAAGGGATCGTTGACCATGAATGGTAGTCTAAAGTCTTTTGACCCGAGGGGACCCTTCCTAAATCGTCCCAGTCCGACTGGGTCTGCACGATTGACTGGGTCATTGCCCACATAGCGATGTAAGTTGAAATCACCACCTCGAAGACGCAGAGGGTCACAAGTCAAGAATCGTCCCCAATCGTTGTCATAATATCTTGCCCTCATCAGGTGCAGCTTTGAGGGTTCTTCTATCACTCCTGCCCTCCCCACAAATCGAAACGCATTCCCCACCGTCTCCTGTGCCACGGTCGCCTCGCCGAAGGCATCATAATCATACTCGTTCACCACGTTCCCACCGCCATCTGTTAGTTCCCGTGTATTCCCCAGTGCGTCGAACGAATAGAACGCCTCATTGCCACTGCCATCCGTCCGCGCGACGAGGCCCAGGCCGTGGTCGTAGCGGGCGACGAGGGTGCCGGAGTTGTCATATTCGGCGGTCACGTCCACCAGGCCGATGGGGTCGTGCAGGTAGCGGGTGGCCACGCCGTCATGGGTGACTGTGCTGCGATTGCCGAGGGCATCGTAGGTATAGTCGAACACGCCGTCGGCGGGCGTCGTCACCCTGACAAGCCGGTTCTCGATGTCGTAGTCGTAGGTGGTGGTGCCGGTGCTGTCGGTTTTGCCGGTCATGTTGCCGTCGTCGTCGTATTGGAAACTCGCGGCTCCGGCGTGGGTGTATTGGTTGAGCGAGTTGGCGGTGTAGGCGGTGGGCGTGCCGTTGTCGTTGACGGTCTTCCGGTTGCCGGCGGCGTCATACTCGTAAGTCACGTGGCGCGCGTCCGGATAGGTCACGCCGATCAACTGGTTCAGCGCATCGTATTCGTAACCCGTCACGCCGGTCTGGGTGGTCATGGTGAGGCGGTTGCCCTTGGCGTCGTAGGTATAGCGGAAGAACGAGTACACGGCCGCGTCGGGCGCGTGGTTGGTGACTTCCAGCACCTGCCCGGCGGCATCGTAGGAGTAAGTCGTGTAGGTATCGTTGCCCTTGGTTTCGCGCTCGAGGCGGCCGGTGGCATCGTAGGCGTAGCGGACCATGAGGTTGCCGTTGCCGTCGCTCAGGGTTGCGAGGCGGCCGGCGGCATCGTAGCCGTAGTTGAGGATGTAGCCGTCGGTGCCGGTGCGGCGGGTGCGGCGACCGGCGGCATTGTAGTCGAAGGTGAAACCCTTGGTGTCCGGATAGATGATGCTGGTGATGAAACCGCGGGCGTCGTAGCCGAGGTGGGTGACGCCCTGGACGCTGTCGCTCACCCGGGTCAAGTGCCCGCGGGTGTCGTATTGATAGTCGATGGTCCGGCCATCCGGATAGGTCTTCCGGGTCGGCTGGCCGTTCGCGTTGCGGAGGAACTGCATGGTCTGGCCACGGCGGTTCTGCCAAGAGGTGACGTTGCCGGTGGCATCGTAGCCGAAGGTTTCCGAGGATGTGTCGGGGTAGGCGATTCCGGTTAGATTGCCTTGCGGGTCGTAATGGAAATCGGTGTTTTGGTTGCGGGCGTCGCTGAGTTTTGACAGGCGGCCGAGGGCGGCGTGCTTCAAGGCCACGGTTTGGCCGAGCGGATTGACGATCTGGCTGGCATTCCCCTGGGCATCGTAGCCCAGCTCCGTGGTTTCACCCGCCGGACCGTTGAGGCGGGCGAGGTTGTAGTTTGCGTCGTAGCGGAAGGTTGCAGTCTGACCGAGCGCATCGGTTGTTTGGAGCACCTGCCCGCGGTCGCCGAGCCGGAGCGTGGTGACGGCGTTTTGCGCGTCACGGATGGTGACCGTGCCACTGGCATCATAGGTGAACTGTAAGCGTTCCGCGCCGCCGTCGCGCGATTGCTCGGCCACCCGGCCGCGGCTGTCCCAAGCGAAATACTGGTGCGTGAGGTCCGGGAAGGTCACGGAGTTGAGCGCGTGGTCGGACGCCGTGCCGGGGGCGGATTCATAGGTGTAGTCCGTGATCACCATGCCGGGAGCGGTCACATGCAGGAGGTGCTCGCCGGCGGGGTCGTATTGATAGGTGGTGACTTGTCCGGCGTGGTCGGTTAGGCGGCAGAGCCGGCCGTGGCTGTCGTACTCGAGAAGAAAGGCCGGGCCGGCGGAGTGGGCCAGGCCGGTCAGTAGCCCGCCGGTGTGGCTCAGGGTGATTTGGTTGCCGTTGGGTTCCGCGATGGTGACCAGTTGCCCGCTGCCATCGAAGCGCCAGACGAGCCCCTCCTGCTCGGTTAGAGCAAAGCCGCCGCCCGCGCTGGCGGCAAGCGTGGCGTAATCGCCGACCTCGCCATACCAGACGTTGGAAACCAGTGTGAAGCGCCGCGCCCCGCCGCCCGGCGTGCGGATGTGTACCTCGCCGGTGGCGGGTTGGGTGAGCGCGTATTCAAAATTGTGCGACCAGCCGCGGCCGAGCGGACCGACGCTGAAGCGGTGCTCCAGACCGTCGGTGGCGAAGCGGCTGAAGGCCAGCGGCAGCCCCGGCGCGGGAGCCCGGGCATCCACGGCAGCGGCGAGCGTGCGGCGATACGGCGTGCCATTGGCCTGGCCGAACAGCGCGGCTAACAAGTCGCCCGGATTGGAGCTGGCCCGACCGGCGAGCGTCATGAGATGCGCCTGGTTGTCGAGCGCATGCAGCCAGTCCGCCCAGGTGGTACCGATGCTGGCCTTGAAGTTGCTCCACAGCACCGCCCACAGGTCCGCCGCCAGGTCCGCCGGTTTGAGCCGTGTTTCCAGCGCCGCCCAGTCGATGGGGGTCGCGTCCGCCCTGAGCACGCTCAGGTTGAAGGTCATGTCAAAGACGCTGCCGTCACCTTGGAAATAGAGCGGAATTTCCCAACTCGCGCCGGGCGGCAGGATGCCGGGCGGGCCGTCCTGGTTCACGCCGAGGATTTGTACCTGCGGCACCCGGGGCGTGCTCGGGGCGCCAGCATAGGTTAGTTGGGTGAACACCATGCCGCGCAAGTACTGTGGCATGCTGTAGATCGAGGGCCGCTGGTCCCCGGTTGAAATAACAAACAACGGTGCCGCCATGTCCGCGTCGCCTACGTTGGCGAATTTCAGCGTCATGCCGTAGTCGCGGCCCGGACGCACGGCGGACGGAGCCGTTAGGCTCGATTGCAGCAGCGGCCCGGCCCCGCTGACCACCTCGAAGGCCTCGTCCACGGCTACCGGCAGCACGCCCGGCTTGCCGATTTCCAAGCGATAGGAGCCGGTCGCCACGCCGGCCAGGGGGAAGGTGAACCAGGCCTTGGTGGCATCGCCCCACAGCACGAGTTGGCCGACGATGGCATTGCCACCCGCACCGATCAGGCGGGCGGTGGTGTCCGGCGTGAGGCCGGTGCCCTGGATGCGGGCGGTGACCTTGCCGCTGTTGCCGCCGCGGGCCGGGGAAACCTCGCTCAGGTGGAAATCCGCATACTCGGCATGGATGCTGGCACTGATGGTGCCGGCTGATAGATACGGCGCGAACACCAGGATGTAGGCCTTGCCGGAGGCAGTGAGTGCCACCGGCATCTCGCAGTGTAGGTTGGACACCGGGGCTTGGGCGAAGGTCTCGTAGTCATAGGCCGACGGCAGGCGACCGCGCATCGAAGTCATGCGGAAAGCTGTTAGGTCCGTGGTGGGCGGCGGCTTCTGCAGGCTCCGGAGACTCTCGGTTTTCGGGGGCACCGGAGAGTCATCGAGGTTGGCGAACTGGGCGTCCGCCGAAAGGCCGGTGGCGGCCTTGCCTTTGCCCTTGGTGGATAGCGGCGACCGCGTCGCGGCCGCGCTGTCGGCCGCCTCCAGCGTGACCACCAGGCTGCGGCCGGCGGAAGCGTCCACCTCGAAATAATACAACCCGTGCGAGCGCAGCGTGACCGGGGCACTGGTGCCGAGCGGCAGGACCGTGACCGTTTGCAGCGGCTGCGGCGTTAGCCCGGTGTCCCACACCCGCGTGCGACCGTCGGCGTGGCTGGTCACCAGCATCGTGTGGTCCGGCGAAATGGCCACCCCCTTCATCACGCTGGAATCGGCGGCGGTGTCGGTAAACACCCTTATTAAGGAGCCGTCCCGCGCATCCCAAACATAAGCCGTGCCCGAAGCGGCAGTGTTGCACGAAGCGAGCAGCGTGCCGTCGGCAGACAATGCGGCGTCGGCCACCTGGCCACCTTGCTGGATGGTGCAGGCCGCGAGTCCGCTCGTTAGATCCCAAATGCGAAGCGTCCCGTCGAGCGAGGCGCTCATGGCGTGGCTGCCGTCCGGCAAAATCGCAGTGGCTGTAATCAATTGAGTATGCCCTGCGAGGCGATGGAGCACTTCGCCGCTGCCCGTGTCCCAGACGGTGAGCGCACGATCCGAGGTGGCCGCCAGCGCCAGCATTCCGTCCGGCGACAAGGCCAGCGCGGTCACCGGAGTTGCCAAGGGATCAAACTCCGTGATCAAGTCCCTGCTCGGCAGGCGATAGAAACCCACCGTGGTGCCGCCGCCGGCCAGCACGCGGGAACCATCGGCCGAATAGGCCGCGTAGGCGGCTCCTCCGCTGCCCGGCGTCACCCGCCCGACTTCCGCCCGGCTGGCGGCATCCCACCAGCGGACCGTGCCGTCGGCGCATCCTGTTAGAATCTGGTCGCCCGGCGGGGAGAATTCCACGCTTGCCACCTCGCCGCCGCCGCTGGCGCAGGCCACGCCGGGCCGGGGCGATTGCAGGTCCCACAGCAGCACCCGCCCGCCATCCGCCTTGGCCAAGCGCAGGCCCTCGGGCGAAAAGCGCAACTTGCCGCCCGCGCCGACGCTGTCCGGCCACGCCAAGTCCCGGAACGGGGCCTTGATCCAGCCACTCTGGGTGTCGATGGTGAAGAGCGGGGATTCCGCCGTGACCACCAAGGTCGCGAACACCGGGTCTTCCGGCGGAATGCGCGTGTCCACCGTGAAGGCCGAGGATTCCTTGGTCACCACCAACGTAGCGAATACGGGGTCCTCGGATGAAACGCGCGTGTCCAAGCGGAAGATTGGCGACTCGGTGGCTGTCACCAGCGCAGCCCATTGCGGATTATCACCGGGCAAGCGCGTGTTCAGGGTGAAGGCTGCCGATTCGGTGAGCGTCACCAGTCCCGCCGCGACGTCAGGCACAAGCCGCGTGTCCACCGTGAAGGGTGCGGATTCCACAATCGCGAAAAGCCCTCCATCACCGCCTCCCGAGGGCAGCCGGGTGTCGATGACGAACGCCGCCGACTCCGCCGTCACGACCAGCGGATCCTCAGCGTGAACCGGGAGCACGCCTAGCAGCAGCAAGGCTGACAGGCACACCGCAATTCTGGAATTCGTGAGGGTCATGTGGGAGCGCGGAACCTGGTCCGTCATGAGGGTTGCGCCGCATTTTCACCCATGGCGGATGGTGGCATGGGAACTGTCGGGCTCGGGTCCGGAATCCCAACGGGATTGCGTCCGCCAGCCCAGGGTTGGCTCGCAGAGGCTACCCTGGGAAGCCCCGGCCATGACCCATGAACCACAACGTGGATCCGTCCGGGGCGGGGGCACGGCCTGGCCGTGTTTGTTAGAGCCGGCGGCGGGACGGAACCGCATGGCGGTTCATCATCCTTTTGTGAACCGTCCCAAGGTAGCCCCTCGTGCCTCGGGGCAACCTTGGGCAGAGGGACACAATCCCGGTGGGATTGGGCAGGTGGCGATCCATGGCGATACAGGCGCCACTCCTTCTTCACCGCCAGCACCCGGTGGCCCCGCAGGAACGCGTTCATTTCCTGTTCCGCCTGGGTCAGGTTCTTAATCGGCACAATGAAGAGTTTCAGTTGCATTTATTCGGAAAATAAAATCGCTCGCTTCGCTCGTTTCGCCTGGCTGGCGCTCGTCCCTCGCTTGCCGTCCCGCCGAAACCCCCTCGCTCGCTGCCGAACTCACTGACCTGGGGCCAAAACAACCCGGAACCCGAAGCTGCTGTTCCGGTAGGTCGGGTTGAAGCTGCAGCGGAAGGACGCGGTGCAGTTGCTGCTGTCGCCGGTCCAGCTTCCGCCGCGCATCACGCGGCCCGAGCCCGAAGAAGATCCCGTAGGGTCGGTGACATTGCCGCCCGGGAGACTGCCATACCAGTCCGAACACCATTCATAGACGTTGCCCATCATGTCGTAGAGGCCCCAGCGATTCGATCCTTTCAGGCCGACGTCATGGGTGCTGCCGGATGAGTTAAGAGCAAACCAGGCGTAGGCACCGAGGCGAACCGCTGTGGCATCGTTGCCGTAACTGTAAGTGGTGGTGGTACCCGCGCGGCAGGCGTATTCCCATTCCGCCTCGGTGGGCAGGCGATAGGACCAGCCGGTCGGAACACGCCCTGCGGCCTGCTCGCTCGTCGTCAGATTTTGGCAATACTGGACGGCTTCGGCCCAGGTCACGCTATCGACCGGGCGGTTCGGGCCGCTGAAGCCGCTGGGATTGCTACTCATCACCGCCTGGAACTCCGCTTGGGTCACCTCGTATTTATCCATCCAAAAGCCCTGGGTCAGATTCACCATGGTGCCGCCCATGTTGAATGCACCGGCGGGAATCCAGGCCAGTTTGGCGGTGGGTGGAGTGGTTGGCGGCGGCGGGATGGCACTGGCGGTGTCGTCGGCGATCAGGCGGACCTTGGCGGTCTCGGTGTAATTGCCGGCCCACTTGTTCCATGCATTCCAGACGATCTTCTTGCCGGTCCCCGGTGCCACCGAACCGAAGTCACCGGTGAGGGGGGTGAGTGGCAGGATGTAGGGCTCGCCACCGGTGGACGTGGCCTCTATCAGGATAAAGACCGTGGAACTGTCCGGGTCCACCAGATCGTAGGTGATGTCCACGAACATCGTCCCCGGCCGCTGGGCGGCGACGAGGTTGAGGATCTGTGGCGGGACGGGGTCGGTGGCGCGAGCGGTGGGTACAATGGCGGCGCAGACGAGGAGGCCGGTGAGGAGGGCGCGGAGGGTGGCGGGAGGCGGTGTTTTCATGGGAGTGGGATTGAGATTTTGAATTTTGGATGGGAAGAGGAAGAGGATTTATGATTGATGATTGTTACTACTCAGGTTCCAAAGAATTCATGGCAGAATCATTGATGGCAGAATCATTTTTCAAGAGTCTTGAGGGGGATTCATCACGGCCTGTCTGCGTGCGGATGCGCACAGACAGGGGTTGATCCAATGACTTTTTCCAATTCTGAAATGATTCTGCCATAAATGATTCTGCCATGCCTGAGTAGTAACTGATGATTGTTGATTTTGGATTTTTGATTGAAGAGGGAGAAGGGGCGGTTCGGGCACTTGGGAGAGCAGAAAGCCATGGGAACGGTAGGTGGAGTGGCTGGGGTTGGGCGTTTGCGGGGGTGAGTACGGAGGGCCTGGTGGGGCATCAGAAGCCCGCCAGCGATTGTTGACGTCCGAGATGTAGCGGATCTTCCGCCGGTGGCGAGCAAAATCTGCGGGAAGGTTTTTCTATTTTCGGGACGCGGCTGGGATGGGCGGCGGGTGGGGGGGGAGAGAAAGGTGGCTTGTGGCTTGTGGCTTGTGGCTTGGAAGAGGAAGAAGTCGCCATGCTGGCACTTCGGAAATCAAGGTTCGTCAATCACACGGCGATTGCGAAGAACGGGCTAGACAAGCTAGCCGGATTGGGGTAATCTTCCGGATATGGAAATTCTTTGCCATCGGTTCAGCCGACCTCCACTTGCAACCTGCCGCTGGTGCTGTCACCACTCCGCAGCGCGGCTGGGATGGGCGGCGGGGGGAGGGAGAGAGAAAGGTGGCTTGTGGCTTGTGGCTTGGAAGAGGAAGAAGTCGCCATGCTGGCACTTCGGAAATCAAGGTTCGTCAATCACACGGCGATTGCGAAGAACGGGCTAGACAAGCTAGCCGGATTGGGGTAATCTTCCGGATATGGAAACGAAAAACCGGCTTGGCGAGCTGCTGGAGACCGTTCTCAAGAGCGGAGCCCAGACCATTACGCGCCATGGGAAACCGATCGCGGTGGTCATTTCCGCTGAGGCTTACTGACTAGTCCTTAGCATAGGCTACACTTGGAGCACAGAAGAATGACTTGATGAGTTTAGGCATAGCCCTAATTGCCGCAAGCGTTTCCTTCACTCTTTCCTTTAGCGATTCGTTTTGCTTGAGAGGCTTTTTGGCAAC
>JAPLUI010000222.1 GCA_026397725.1 Verrucomicrobiota bacterium
ATCGCCGAAGAAGGAATCGGCGCGGGCGGCATCGACGAGCATGCGCTGGACTTCGAGGCGCAGCTCGGCGTTGTCCCCGCAGGCTTGGGCGAGGAAGGCCTCGCGCTCGGCGGGTTCCAGTTCGTGGGCTTGGACGAAGAGATCTTTGGCGACGGTTTTCATGACATGTTTACACGCGTGACGGGCGGAAAAAAACGGACAGGGGGCCTAAAGATTTTCTCCCATGTGCTGGTAGAGCCACAATTTGGCGAGAGACCAGTGCCGCCGGACGGTCTTTTCGTTGATCTCCAGCAGGGCGGCGATCTCGTCGTGGCCCATGCCGCCGAAGAAGCGCAGTTTCACGATGCGGGCCTTGAGTTCGTCCTCCTCCTCGAGGCGGTCGAGGACCTCGTGGATGCCGAGCAGGCGCTCGTCGGCGACCGGGGCGGGCAAGTCCAGCCCGTCGAGTGCCATGCAGGCCTCGCCGCCCCCGCGTTTCACCGCGATCCGCCGGCGGGCGGCTTCCACCAGAATGCGGCGCATCGCCTCGGCGGCTGCGGCGAAGAACTGCCTGCGGTCCCGCCATTTCTCCGGGGCGGAGTGCTGGAGCCGCAGCCACGCCTCATGGACCAGCGCGGTGGCGTTGAGCGTCTGGTGCTGATGCTCCACCGCCAGCCGTCCGGCGGCGATCCTCTTCAACTCGGCATAGAGCCCGGCGAAGAGTTCGCCATCATCGGAAACGGTGGAGGCGTTGAGCAGGCGGGTGTAATCAGGCTCCATGGAACGATTGGCTGGGGTGGGGAATTTCTAACGAAGAAACGTCACGGGACCGGACCCTCCGGATCACATTCGAGAGCATACACTTCCACCTCCTGACTCCGGCCTTTCACCGGGTGGGCGCCAAGTTGGCGACAGCAGGACAAACCCGCGCTCCAACCGGCAAACAGATCGGCACTGACGACGACGCGCTGATCCAGCAGGCGGGTCAGCGCCTCGAGGCGGAAGGCGAGGTTTACCGCATCTCCCAACAACGTGAACTCCCGCGGGCCGAAGGCGCCATAGGCAGCCGGCCCCATGTGGACGGCGGCTCCCGAACCGAAGCGGAGGCCGAGAGGCTCGAGCACGCCGCGGTGCTGGTCCTGGACTTCATCACAGGCCATGCGCATCGCATGGGCCGCCTTGAGCGCCGCCAGACGGCTGGCCGGAGCAGTGTCGAGCCAGTAGCCCAGCACGCAGTCGCCGATGAACTTGTCGAGGTTCGCGCCGTGCCGTTCGAGGATCGATGCGGTGCGCGCATACCAGGAGCCGATGATCGGAGCGAGTTGGTCTGGAGTGAGTTTTTCCGCGATGGTGGTGAAGCCCTGGATATCACTGACCAACAGAATGACCGTGCGTGAGCGCACGTCCGCAAGGGTGCGCTCCGCGATTGAGCTTTCGCCGTGCATCCCGCCCGGATGCGACCCGCTCTCGAAGCGGAAACAGCGATCGGCGATCTGGATCATGTCACCGTTGGCCAGCAACTGGGAGGTGGTGACGCGCCTGCCGTTGAGCAGACTGCCGTTGACGCTGCCAAGGTCGAAAAACCAGTAACCGTCGTTCTGGCGGCGGATCATCGCATGGCGGCGCGACACCCGTGGGTCCGGAACGGGCACGGTCGACTCGCGGCTGCGCCCGATCACGCTCAGCTCCTGCAACACGAACACCTCGCCCGTGGCGTCGTCATGCAGCTTCACTGCCGGCGGTTTGATGGCGGGTTTCAAATCCATTGAATCCATCTCCTAACTGCGATGCGTCACGTCCGACAATCCCCAAATGCCATTCTCTGACATGAGCATGCTAAGTTCGCACATCCCGCTATTTTCAATCGCGTCGATGTGATGGTTGCCCGGAAAGATTCGAAGCGATTCACAATTGCAGCTTCGTCCACCGCCGCTCCGTTTCGTCCGGGCACAGATTGGATCGACAAGATGGCGGCCGATGGGAAGATTCCCTCCATGTCTTCCCCGACCGATAACGAACTGCTAAGAAATTGACTGAAATTGCTTTTGGGGTAAAGGCCGTTGAAAGAACCGGGGCCGGACCGGAGGGCGGGGAAAAGAAGTTGATGCATCTGATCTGAGGATTGTGTTACTTCTAGCGGGGGGGGTCCCGACCTTCAGGGTTGGAGGTACTTGCGGTCCGGCTCCCCTGCGGGCAGCTCGCCGAGGACGGTTTCCCATTTCGTTTCGAGATCCTTGCCGGCAAAGATGAGGGCGGAATAGTCCTTCAGGATGAGAACCACCCCTTTCCCCCCGAACGGCGGACGGTCGGCGAGCGTGTCGGCAATCCTGCCCTTCAGGTCGCTTACCTTTTCCGCCTCCACGTTGCGCGACAGCAGAAGCGGCAGTTTGGGAGGCGCGTCCGCCGCATCCGCCAGCAGCATCCAGGCCACGTTCCCGGCCTTGAGCTGGCCCGGTGGCGTTTCGGCCGGGAACCCCGGCCCCCCGAAGGCACCCGGCCGGAAGCCGAAATTCTTGTCGAGGAGCATCTTCTGGAAATACTCCGTGCTCGTGCCGTTCTTCGGATACACCGGGTTCTTCGCATGCAGCATGGCCCAGTGAATTTCCTTCCCGTCGCTGGCCATCTTGAGCATCAGGCCCTTGTCGAAAGCGGCGATCATCACGTCCAGCGACGCCGGCTTGAAGTCCTTCACCGAGGCGGGCAGTTCCTTCAGCCGCTCAAAGTTTGCCTGGCTCCTGTCCCCCTTGAGAAGCGTCATCGCATCGCCTTCCACCCGCACGACCCATTCCTGGTCCACTTCATTGCCCGGCACTTCATTGCCCGGCAATCCCTCCATTTTCAGTTTCCCTCCGGCCCCGAGGGACCATTTGAGGGGCATGTAAACGCCGCTCAGGACCTGCCTCGCCCCCATCGGCAGGACTTTCATGGTTCCGTCGGCGAGAAACTCCATCACCACCTCATCGTCCTTTTCATGCCAGATGCCAACGATGGCTTTTTGAAGATCGACCGGTTCCGCGGCACGCGCCGGTTGGGTCGCATGGAGGGAAAGAAGGGCGGCGGCGATTACGATCAGGTGGCGGTTCATATCAGTCTCCTCAGAGTTTGCATAATCCTACCCTATTTACTGTCTGCAAGCAAATTGCTTTTCAGGTGAAGGCCGTTGAAAGACCAGGGCCGGACCGGAGGGCGGGAAAAAGTGGTTGCTGGTCCGCACGCAACCCTCCTCGAAACGACTGTCTGCATGCCGGTGGTTTGGACAGCATCATCGTACAACGACATGCAAATCCTGACAAGCTGTGGGGACTACTTCGTGCCCCTCTCGATCTTTTCCAGGGCTTCGGCTGCCGCTTTGCGGATGCGTTCGTCAGCATCCTGGAGCAATTCGCGGAGTGCCGGGACCGCCGTTCTTGTCGCAGGCCCCATGCGCCCCAGGGCATCGGCGGTGACCATTCGAACCAGCCCTTCCGTGTCCTTGAGCAATTCCGTCAGCGCCGGGACCGCCGTTCCTGCCGCAGGCCCCATGCCCCCCAAGGCACCGGCGGCAAACACGCGAACGAAGGCGTCCTTTTCCCGCAGCAACTCAGTGAGGGCCGGAATGGCCGTGTTGGCTTCGGGACCCAGGTGCCCCAGGGCACTGGCGGCATTACACCGAACTTTGCTGTCCCTGTCCTTGAGCAATTCGATGAGGGCTGGGACGGCGGCCGGACCGATGTGCCCGAGGGCCTCGGTGGCAGGCTTAATGTACGGCATGTTGTTTTTGAGCAATTCGGTGAGGAACGGAACGGCCGTTTTCACCTCCCCTAGTCTTCCCAGCGCTTCAGCGGCAGCAATGCGAATCGTGGTCTTCTTCGTCCTTCAGCAGTTCTCTGAGTACCGGAACGACTGCTTCCGTCTCAGGACCCATTGCCCCCATCTCCCCTATGGCCCCGGCGGCAGCCGTGCGGACAACACTTTCCTTGTCCGCGAGCAACTTGCCGAGGGCCGGGACGGCCGCTTTCGCCGCAGGACCTGCTTCTCCCAAGGCTCGCGCGGCCACCGCGCGGGCAACAGGGTTTTTGTCCGCGAGCAATTCGATGAGGGCAGGGATGGCCGCCTTTGCCACGCCTATTCTCGACAACGCTTCGGCAGCAGCCAGGCGGACTTTCGTGTCCTGGTCCCGCAGCAATTCGATGAGCGCCGGCATGGCCGTCTCTGCCGCGCCTATTCTCGCCAACGCTTCGGCGGCAACCAGGCGGACTTCCTTGTCCTGGTCCCGAAGCAATTCAGCGAGCGCCGGGATGGCTGGTTTCGCTTCGGGACCGATGCCCCCCAGAGCCCGGGCGGTGGCGCTTCGAACCTGCCCTTCCGTGTCCTTGAGCAATTCCGTCATCGCTGGGACCGCCGTTCTTGCGGCAGGCCCCATGCCCCCCAGGGCACCGGCGGCAACCATGCGAACGAAGGCGTCTTTGTCCCGCAGCAACTCAGTGAGGGCCGGAATTGCCGTTTTGGCTTCGAGTCCTATTTGCCCCAGGACATTGGCGGCATCACACCGAACTTTGCCGTCCCTGTCCTTGAGCAATTCGGCGAGGAACGCGACGGCCGTTTTCACCTCCCCTACTCTTCCCAGCGCTGCAGCGGCAACAATGCGAACCTCTTCGTCCTTCAGCAGTTCTTTGAGTGCCGGAATGACCGCTTCCGCCTCAGAACTCATTGCCCCTATGGCCGCGATGGCCCTGGCGGCAGCCGCACGGAATTCATGGTCCTTGTCCGCGAGTAATTTGCCGAGGGCCGGGACGGCCGCTTTTGCTTCAGGACCGATGCTCGCCAGGACATCGATGGCAAGACCACGAACTTCGCGGTCCGTGTCCTTGAGCAGTTCGGTGAGGGCCGGGATTGCTGTCGAACCCATCTCCCGCAGGATCTTGGCGGCAACTCTGCGAAGTTCATCGTCTTTGCCCCGAAGCAATTCGGTGAGGGCCGGAATCGCTGCCGAACCTGTTCTTATCAGGGCCAAGGCGGCGGCCTTCTCGCGTTCCCCCCGAACACTCTTGAGTTCAGCTACCCAGTGGCTGAGAGGTTTCCCCTCATACTGTGGTTCGCCGTCTTCCCTGCTATCGGACACCGCCAGCGAGATTTTGCCGCTCTTGAATTGATCGATGGCAGGTTTCATATCTTCAACCGGATCAGTGCCGGGACGCGAAGGGAAGTATCTGGCGGCCGCGGCGCCATCACCGGCCTTGAGCAAGGCGAACGCCTTGTTGATCGATTCTGCTGCGGCCTTTGGCGGATCATCCGCGGCGCGGACGCCGATCGCCACAACCATCGGCAGAACGATCCCAACCCATGCCAACACGGTTTTCGTTTTCATGGTTCTTCCTTTCTGGTATGCGGACGGCTTGCGTCCGGTGTTGTTCTTGTTGTTCTTGTTGTTCTTGTTGTTGTTTCTGTTTTTCTCTCTGTTGCGGTGACCGCCTGTTTCCGGCGATCCAACGAAGGCTGGCCCGTCGGCCGAGCTCAAATTCGTCATTCATCACTTCGACTCCATCCTTTGTCCTTTCACAGTCCCGTCGGCCGGCGTCGATTCAACGAGGTCCTCGGGCCTGAGCGACCGCAATTTAACATTAAACCCATAAGTCACTACTGAAGGTGCGTCAACCGTCTTCTCCAAGAGCAGAGACTCCTGTCCGGATCGAATCGATTTCGCCTTCTGGAGTCCACCCTCGGAGACGAGCACACCGCCCGGATCCGCCGTATCCTGCTTCTCGGGCACGGTTGGCACGTCTTTGTCGGGCGCGCTGGGAAGTGCAACTTCACCAAAGGTACCGGAGACACCTACACCGCTTGTCCAGCCTTCGTCGTCGGCAGCGCTCGAGCCATTGGCATCGCTACCCAACCCGGAGCGGACGTCAATAAATAGGCGGAGCCGCCAGTCCTTGGTTTCCGCGAGGACGATGTCCGCCGATGTTCGTGGCTCGCCACTAAAACTGGCATCCCGGATGCGTGCCTGATACTCAAGCCAAAAACCGTTCCCGGGATACGTTCCCAAGGTCTTTTCCTTGTCGCCTTCTATGCTTGCCACCGAGATGGAAAAAGGACCACCAGACCAGCGGTAAACCCAAACCCTGTTAATTCCACCCTTTAAGAACTCATGACGCTCTTCCACCAATTTCTCGATCAGCCTGCCAACATCATTCATGGGCTCGATGCGGCCCGGAGCTTCACGGGCCTTGGCCCCCGGTTCGGGAGGCGTTTGAGTCGCCGTGTCGGACCGCGCGCCCTTCCGCAGGCCGACCTCGATGACGCCGAGGCCGACTAGTGCGGCCAGCGTGAGCAGGGTTGCGAGCAACACACCGGCGACGCCCAAATGCATGCGATTCATGTTACACATGGTTCTGTCCTCCTAGCTTGTCTTTTTCCAGCACGACGGCGACCCATCCTTGGCAACACAGGCCGGAAGTGCCGCCAAATCCGAAAAACGAACGACTGCAAGCAAATTGCCGGAGTGAAGGCCGTCGCAAGAGCCGGCGGCCGGACCGGATGGCGGGGAAAACAAGTTGATGCATCTGATCTGAGGATTGTGTTACTTCTGGCGGGAGGGAGTCCCGACCTTCAGGGTTGGAGGTACTTGCGGTCCGGCTCCCCGGCGGGCAGGTCGCCGAGGACGGTTTCCCATTTCGTTTCGAGATCCTTGCCGGCAAAGATGAGGGCGGAATAGTCCTGCAGGATGAGGAACTCGGAATACTGCGCGATGGTCGTCTCGTTCTGGGCGATCCGGTAGACGTGATCCACCGAGCCGTAGCTGGTGGTCGGGTCGGCAGGATTGTTGATATTGCCCACCGTCACCCAATCGATGGTGACCGTGGCGGTGGCGAACCGGGCGAGGGCTGCCAAGGCAACGTATGTGAAGATCGTGGGGGGCTTCATAACTGAATTTCGTGATTATGAGGGTGATGAGACCCTTTTCCAGGTTTCCTTAACCTTCGCAATTTTCTTCACGTCTTTCAAATCTTCCGACACAATGAACTCTTCAAAGTGGCCGCAGTTCAGGCAAACGTAGCAATCGGTGTAAAACCATTTCAGACCACTTATAGCGACAGTGGTCCGTTGACCTCTTTGGGGTTGGGACACATGAGAAAGCGGCCGAAGTGGGGATCAGCGAGCGGGAGGGCGCAATGTGCCACCGCGACACGCATGAAATGGTGGCCGCAGTCTAGGAGGAGTCCCCGTGATTCCGCTGCAAACCGAGCAACTCTGAAAACCCTGCGGGTTGCGTTGGCGGCGCAGCAGGGTGAGCAAACCGAGGCCGCCAAGCAGGGCGACACCCGGCTCCGGAACCACGGTGAGCGACAGGCTCCAGTTGTCCAGTGTCGCCACGTCCCCGCCTGATAGATCCGCCACGAACAGGGTCCAGTTGCCATCCGCGACCTGACCGGTGAAACCGGATAGATAGAGGCTGCGCGGCGAGGTGTCGGTGACCAGGTCGGGATCGGCGGCGCGGGCGTCGGGCTGATAGGTG
>JAPLUI010000295.1 GCA_026397725.1 Verrucomicrobiota bacterium
GCGCACTTGCCTGCCGTCCGGTCCCTTCCAAATCGCGGTCCAGCTTAGCGTCTTCGGTCGTTGAATGATGAATGCCATGTGCGGATGGTAACACCAATGTTCACAGAAAACAAGAGAAAAGACGCGAAGCGTGTGAACATCTTCCGTAAGTCATTGATGCTCAAAGGCGGGCAACCTTACCTCACCTGGTTCAACCAACCCCGGCAACCATCAGCGCCTGACCCAGACTGGTTCGACCAAAGCCCGGCATGGAAAGCTCCCGAGGTCCCGCTTGGCGATGGCCGCATCCTCGTCCTGGAATCCTGAAATACACCTGACCTCGAAGGCGTCCCACCCCTCAAAGATCCGCGGCCCGAAGATTTTCGAAAAAATTCCTCGACAACGCGGACAGGATCGGTATTTTCGCGTCTTGAGGAGATTTACCGACCCCCTTCTTTTTCCCGCCCTCCGGTCCGGCCACCGGCTCTTTCAACGGCCTTCATCTTAAAGCAATTTCTTAGCAGTCGGAGGTAGGATCGTGGATCGTGGATCGAAGATAAAGAGGAAGCTCCTCATCCACGATCCACGATCCACTATCTTCGATCCCCCTCGACAAGCCGCCTTTCGCGCTCCACCCTCGTCCCAGCCACGCCATGAAAACGCTCCCCCGCCTCCTCGCCACGCTGGTCCTCGCCGCCGCCATGGGCGTCCGCGCCGAAAACCCCGCCAAGGTCCCGGCCGACCAGGCCCCGCCGGATCAATGGCCCGCCATGGCCGAAGCCGGCGACCCGCTCGCCCAGGCGCTGCTAGCCCGCGCCTATTTCTTCGGCACGGACGGGATGGCCCTGAATCCGAAAACGGCCGACACGTGGGCGCGTCGGTCCGCCGGGCAGAATCATCCGCTGGGTTTGTTCCTGCGGGGATGGTGCTGTTACTTTGACCTCCTGCGGCCCGAGGCGGAGCGCGAGCAAGAAGCGAAGCCCTTCTTTGAGCAGGCCCTTGCCGCGGGCTTTGAAAAACAGGCCGGGCAGGGAGGCCGGCAATGGCTTGCCATGCTGGGGCTTGCCCATGGCCGCGGTTGCGGCATGTCGGAAAACCGCGAGGAGGCCGTGAAATGCTGGCGCAAGGCGGCGGACTTGGGGGATCCCAACGCCATGGCCAGTCTTGGAGTAGGCTGTCAATTGGGCAGCGGAGTTCCAAAGGACGAGGCGGCGGCGTTCCAATGGTATCGCAAGGCGGCCGCGTTGGGTGAGGCAAATGCCATGGCTTTCATCGGTAATTGTTACCGGTTTGGAATCGGGGTTGAGAAGAACGAGGCTGCAGCCGTCGCATGGAATCGCAAGGCGGCGGATCGGGGGAGTTACGCTGGCATGTTTGGTCTCGCCGACTGTTACCTCCAAGGGACCGGAGTGCCCAAGGACGAGGCCGAAGGCGTGAAATGGCTGCTCAAGGCCGCCGATGCGGGTGACTGCGCAGCCATGGCAAAACTCGGCGATTGCTACCAAGACGGCCGCGGTGTCAAAACCGACAAGGAAGCAGCAGCCAAATGGTATCGCAAGGCCGCCGACGCTGGGCATCAGGGCGCGAAGAGACACCTGGAAGAACTCGAGTCCGCCGAATAGCCGCCGCCACCCGTCCATCCGCCCACCATCGACTCATATCCCTGCCCGGAACCCTTGCGGCCCCCGTCAGCTCGCCGCGCCTGAGGCGAAGCACGGAATTGACGGGAACGGCGAATGCCGGTAGTTTTCCGCCATGCGCATCTCACTGACTCCTGAATTGGAAAACGCGGTCAGGGCCAAGGTCGAATCAGGGCTTTACCACAACGCCAGCGAGGTGGTGTGCGAGGCGTTGCGGCAGGCCTTGGCCCGCGAGCGGGAGCGCGAATGGTTGGCGAAGGAAGCCGCCATCGGCTTTGCCCAACTTGAAGCGGGCCAAGTGGTGGCGGTGGCCTCCAAGGAGCAGTTCATGGCGCTGGTGCGCGAGGAACCGTGAAGCTCGTTCTGACAGAAGCGGCGCTCGATGATTTGCGCTCAATCCGCGCCCACACACTGGAGCGCTGGGGCAAGCAACAGGAAGCACGCTATCTGAACCGCCTGTGGGCGCGCTTTGAAACCATCCGCGCCGATCCCGCCCGCTCTCGGCCGCGACAGGACCTTTTCCCCGGTTGCAGAATCGCGCCGGAAGGCAGCCATGTGATCCTCTTCCGGAACAGTCAGGAGACGCTGGAAATCGTCCGTGTTCTCCACGCGGCGATGGACTGCAAGCGCCATCTCGCTCCAGGCGAGCCGCTTTGAGGGAATAAGGGGAATCGCGGCGGCAGCCCGAGTCCCGCCCGCCGCCACGGCCTTGCCGCTTGACAAACCACCCCGCCCCAAGGGTCTCAACCCGCAGCATCCGGCGCACCGCTAACCATGAAGACGCGGTTTTCACCCCATCCACATTTCCAAATCCGCCATCGCGGCCCTGACGTTGCCCTTGGCTCCTGCCGCGATCTGGCGGGTGATGGTGATGGGAGCGCCCCAGCGCCGGGCGAGGAAGGCCGCGCGCGACTCGATATCCGGTGGCTGGAGGCGGACCGATTGGAAACGGGTCTGGAACCGTTCCGTTAGGCTGGACAGGTCAAGGTTCGTGGTGCCGAGGAACGCGTGGTCCGGTTGCATGCGGTCAAGGTAGGTGAGGAGCATGTCCTGGGCATCCTTCGAGCAGCGGTCGAGTTCATTCACGACCTTGATTGACCACGGGCCGAAGACTGACGCATAGGCAAGCGAGCGGGTCCATTCACTTATCCTGGAACGGAATTTGGAAAACCGCGGATTACGCGGATTACGCGGATAAAGAAATGTAAATGGAACCAGTCCTCGCGGATTAACATCGTGCTTGCGTTGTTCCAGTTCATCGATTATCGGGTGGTATGGCAAGACCCACAAGGTTTCAATATCCCGGAGCGATCTACCACGTGATGGCGCGTGGCGATGGCGGCAAGGTGGTTTTTGAGACGGACGACGACAGCAAAGCGTTTGTGTTCCGGCTCGGACAAGTTTGCGACAGTCACGGCTGGCGGGTTCACGCCTGGGTGCTGATGGGGAATCATTACCACCTGCTGCTGGAAACGCCGCAGGCCAATCTGGTTTCCGGGATGAAATACCTGATGGGCACGTTCAGCCAGGGATGGAACCGGGCGCGGACGCGGCGCGGTCACGTGTTCCAAGGGCGTTACAAGTCGGTGCCGGTGACAGGCACCGATGCTGACGCCTATTATTTCAGGATTGTGGCGGATTACATCCATCTCAACCCGGCAAGGGCGGGGCTTGCGGGAGGGCGGAATGGACCGCTAATCGGATACCCCGGATCGGTAAGCCGGATGATTTCAACTGGGCGGTCTGATAGGAACATGTCAGAACGGCACCATGCTCTGGTCCAAGCACTCATCGCGTAGCCAAAACATCATTCGTCCAGAACTCAATGTTAACACGCGAGGACTGGTTCCATTTAAACGATTGCCTTGCGAACAATCACACCCTCGGGGAGTTTTTGTCATCGTTCACGATCCGCTCATTTTTCCTGGAGCGCCCGTGCCATCAGGGCGATTTCGGATCTCGGCAGGCCGCGCTCCTGAGCCATGCTTTTCCAAGTGGAAAGCACTTTTCGGCAGGTGGCAATGAATCGGTCGGCATCGGGGGGAACGATGCGGAAGTGCGGTGCGACCTCGAGCGCAAGGACCAGGTCGAGCAGGTTGCTGCTCTCGGTAATGTTGAGCGCGAGAGCGGTTCCCCAGGGTGTGGGATTCACGTCGAAGAGAGGCGAGAGCCGCCAACCACCCGGACCTAACAGAAACCCGTGGTTCCGGAGGTGGTCGTCGGTGTTTTTCACGAGGATGCCGAATACGATCCTGCGCCACAGCTCCTGCAAATCCTCGCCGGGGGATGCGCTGATGCGGAGGATCAGGTCCGCGAGATCAAGGTAACCGATGCCAGTGCCCGCGCCGTCCCCGTCCTTTGAGCCGAGAAGACACATCGCGGATGCGAAATGGATGCGGACGGGGCCATCCCGATCAAAGCGCCGGATCAGGAATGTATGACCGTGCCGCGAGTAGGATTCGGACCTCGCCTCGGCCGTCCGCAGGCCGCAAAGCCCCGCCAGATGGTATGTTAGATCCTCCCATGCCCCCACATCCACCTCATCCCGGCTGGAGGGAAACTTGGCAACCCAGAGTGAGCCATCCGGTGCGGCGACGCTTGCCTTCGGGCGTGCCCCGCCAAGTGAACTGCCGGGTGCCAGCAGAAGTTCCATTTCGTCGCTCCAAGCGGCCTCGCCATCCGCATCGATCCTGCGTGCCACGGATTCGAGTTTCCGCAGGGAAGTCATCGGAGGCACCTCCGCGCCAGTGGACTCGGCGAGAAACGGTCCGTCTGCGGCCGTGCGGAACCGGAGGCCGCCCGAACGAGTGGCGTCGGAGACGCCCAGCAGAAAATCCGCATCGGTGAGTGATCGCTCGGGCCGCCCTTCGCGTCGCGCGTGCTCGGTTTCGCGCCGACGCATCAGAACCCGGCCCCAGCGATCCGGAGCCGAGTCGTGCAGAATGCCCGGCAGGCCGCCAACGGACGGATAGTGCCAGCCGGTGGTTGCAAGCAGAAGGGGATCCAACATGAGGCCGCCGTATTGTGACAGCCAGTCCGGATCGAACGCGAATGCCAGAGTCTCACGCCCGCGCACGGTGGAAATCCGCGCGACTCCCACCCGCTGCGGACCGTCAAGTCCCCGCCAGTCCGCATCGATGAAAATCATGCTCATGGTGTTGGGGTGTTCCGCCGCACGCGCTGCGGCAGTTGGTCGTCCTGGATGGCACGGCCGAGCGGGTCGTCGGCCCCCAGATTGGCGAAGCCATCCGCCAGTCCCATGGCGTTCATCACGGCGAAGTAGTTGCCCATCGCAACCGAAGGGTCCCCCCGTTCGATCTTGTGGAGGGTGGCACGGCTGATTCCGGCCCGCTCCGCCAGCAATTCGGTTCCCAATCGCCTGCGCAGACGGGCGAGACGGAGCTGCTCCCCAACCCCGCCCATGATCCGGGCGTGGCGGGGAAGTAGATGCGACTTGGTTTTCATAAAGGGCTGCAAGCTATACGGAAATGGCATTACTGTCAATCTTAATGATCATTAAAGATCATGTACCCCCCGCCGCACGCAGACAATGCTGCCCATGTATTGACGGTGAGAAAGCGATTCTCCCACCCCATGGGCATTGCACGGGCACCGGCGATCATGCATCGCCGCTCCTTGCCAACTCCCTGGGCGGTGCCATTTTGATAGACAGGCGGCCCAAAGCCTGCCCTGCCGGAACCATGGATCCTACATAGCACCAGAACCCGCGCTGCGCTGGGTGTGGAATCGGGAGTCATTCATGGCGCTTGCAGGGCCACTGAAGCTCCATGACCACCGCAATGGTGCGTTTCTTCCGCATGCACGCATGGTAGCAAACGCCCGGGACTGACGCAATCCTACATGAAAATCATTCCGATCCCCAATGAACATGCCGGGCCCGGCCGGAGTTCGCATGGCACGAATCAGTCTTGATCGGAAAGCGGGAAATGGGTTTCAAGATTCAAGTGTGCAGGTTTCAAGTGAGGAAGAGTCGAGCCTTCGCGCTACTGCTTCCACCGCTTGACCCTTGAAACATTCCCGGCGATGTCAGCGCGGGCTGCGGGATTGACAGTTCCCCCGGGTTCGCCTACATTCACCGCACCGTGAAAGCCAGCGATCTGATTACCACCGACCCGGACATTCTGGGCGGTGCCCCCGTTTTCAAGGGAACGCGAGTCCCCGTGAAAACGCTTTTTGATTACCTTGGGAACAATTACACCCTCGGGGAGTTCGTGGAATGTTTTCCGGCCGTCACCCGTGAGGCGGCGCGTGCCTTGCTGGAGCGTTCCGAATCCGCCCTTCTCGCCGTGGCATGAAGGTGTTGCTCGACGAGTGCGTGCCGTGGCCGATGCACAAGCTGCTGGCCGGACACGACTGCACCTCGGCACAATGGCGGGGCTGGGGCGGAATCAAGCCATCTCTTCATGGATCATTGGGCCAACATCCGCCTGAATTCAACATTCAACATTCAATTTTCAAATGAGGGCCAATGCCCTGGAGTGTCGCAAACATCTATAAAAACAACCCGATCCATTATTGACAACCCGGCCCCGGTTTGCGACGACTTGCAGCGAAAGGCGACGAGCTTGCCTCGTGCCATCATCCCTTCCGGCGCGCCGGGCGGGACCGGCTCCAGTAACGCCATCAATGACCAATGATCTCACAACAAACAGATACCATGAAACACATCGCCGCATTCCTGACCATCGTGCTTTTCGCCGCAGCCGGCGTGGAGGCGAGACCGCTCAAGATCTTCATCCTCGCAGGCCAGTCCAACATGGAGGGACCGGCGAACATCAGCACCTTTGACTACATCGGCGACGATCCCGCGACCGCGCCGATGCTCAAGATGATGCGGGGTGCCGATGGAAAACCCGCCGTCTGCGAAAACGCGTGGATTTCCTATCTGACCGGAGAGAAGAACTTCGAAATCGCCGGCAAACTGACGGCAGGTTATGGGTCGATGTGGGGGCAGGACCCCACCAAGCCCGGCGACAAGATCGGGCCGGAGTTCACCTTCGGCCTGACGATGGATGCGGCGCTCGACGAGCCGGTGCTCATCATCAAGGCGGCGTGGGGCGGCAAGAGCCTGCACACGGATTTCCGTCCGCCAAGCGCGGGGTCGTATCAACCGAGTTCGTTCCAGTTGGAAAACTATCCCAAGCAGGAAGGGCATGGCATCCCGAAGGATTTCGAGCAGTGGAAAGTCGAGAAGGCGAAGGCCACCGGGGTATATTACCGCCTGATGATTGAGCACGTGAAAAAGGTGCTGGCCGATCCAAAGCGGGTTTGTCCGGACTACGATGCCGCTCAGGGCGATGAACTCGCGGGTTTTGTCTGGCTTCAGGGATTCAACGACATGGTCGATGGTCACGTCTATCCGAAGCGTGACCAACCGGACCGCTTCGACCTCTACTCGGAATTGCTCGCTCACTTCATCCGTGACGTGCGCAAGGATCTGGCCGCTCCCGACCTGCCATTCGTGATCGGCGTGATGGGGGTTGGCGGGCTCAAGGACCAGTCCGTGGATATGCTGGCTTTCCGGCGGGCGATGGCTTCACCCGCAGCCATGCCCGAGTTCAAGGGCAATGTCGTCGCCGTGCAAACCGCGCCGTTCTGGTCCGATGAACTCGGCGCCATCGCCGACAAGCACGAAAAGGTCAAACGGATGCGATCCTTTCTCGACTCGAAGCACAAGGACCATGCGAATGCCGATGGCCACATGACCGACGAGCAGAAGAACGAATTCCTCAAGAAATTCGAGGCCGACCTCATCAGCCCCGCCGCAGCCGCCCTCTGGAAACGCGGCGCATCGAATGCCGGCTACCACTACCTCGGCTGCGCGAAAACCTTCGCGCTGATGGGCAAGAACTTCGCCGAAGCCACACTCGCGATGATGAAGCAGCAACAGCACCGTGATTGAGCCCTCGCTATCCAATCTCAACCGCATCATATTAGGCATCATCCTATGAATAGAGTATTTCTCGTCGGGCTGTTGGCAGTCGGACTTTCTGCTCAGGCTGCTACCCCGTACTCTGATTGGCAACATTCCGGGACGTTCTACATCATCACCACGCCGGAAGGCGCTGACCTTCCTGCCTCGGCGACGGAAAGCAACTTCCCCCTGCTGGTGCGGCTGAACAGCGGGAACTTTAACTTTGGCGAAGCACAACCGGGCGGTGAGGATATCCGCTTTGCTTCGGGCGAAGGCACTCCGTTGGCCTATCAGATCGAGCAATGGGATCCTGCGAGCGACACGGCCAGCGTCTGGGTGCGCATTCCAAACATCAAGGGTAACTCGCGCCAGGAAATTGAAATGTTCTGGGGCAAGGCAGGTGCCGCCAGTGAGTCGAACGGTAAGGCGGTCTTCAATGAATCCAACGGCCATGTCTGCGTCTTTCATATGAATGACCCGGTGAAGGATGACGCCGGCGCGCTCGATGCGAAGGATACAGGCACGACATCGTCTTCCGGTGTTATCGGGAAAAGCCGGCGTCTGGATGTGGGCAAGGGAATCAACTGCGGGGAGTCCATCACAACATTGCCCACAGGTTCAAATCCCCATTCTACCGAACTATGGATCAGGCCGGAGAAATTGAAGGTGGTGCCGGTCGCCTGGGGAAACGAACAGGCGCAGGGGAAAACGCACATGAACTTTCAGAGGCGTATCTCGCTGGATTGCTATTTCTCGGGGGCAAGCGTTGCAAGCAAGAGTCCCCTCGGCCTATCCCAGTGGATACATGTGGTCCACACGTATAAGAAGGGCGAGTCGCGCGTGTATGTTAACGGAGTTCTCGACGGCGAAAGCATAACCAATGACGGTCACATGAATATACAGACGCCCGCAAGAATGTACCTCGGCGGTTGGTACGGCAATTACAGCTTTGTCGGCGATATTGACGAGGTGCGTGTTTCCAAGGTGACGCGCTCGGCCGACTGGGTTAAGATGGAATATGAAAATCAGAAGCCCATGCAGGCACTGGTGGGCCCGCTGGTTGGGCAAGGCAATGATTTTTCATTGTCGCACTCTTCGCTTGCCATGAAGGAAGGGCAGCGCGTAAACATCATCGCGACCGCAGGAGGCGCCCAGAAGCTCTGGTGGATCCTGAAGAGCGGGGACCAAGAAGAGGTTGTTGCAGTTGATCGGTTCCGGCTGCCCTTTGATGCCGGCCGGGTCGAAACGAACTCCTCGCGCGTTCTGCGGTTCAAGGCCATCTATCCTGGTGGGACCAAAATGAGGGATATCGCCATTTCCATCGAGGAGGCGATCCCAGACCCTGAATTCACCGTGGACGCGCCCGCAACATGGGATGGATGCACGCCCATCACCGTCTCGGCGAAGATGGCAAACCTGGAACAGATGCGTGCCAAAGGAGCCGGCGCGTTGCAATATAAGTGGAACGTATCGGGCCTGGCGACGCTCACGGAGATCGCCAATGACACGCTCACGCTCAAGCGGGCACACCTCAGCGGGCCATTGACCATCACGCTCAGTGTCCACAACGGCGGGGCCCTGACGACCCGTTCGGCCATCATCAACGTCGCCGAACCTTCCAAGCGCGCCACCGTCCCCGCCGTACTGAAGGCCGATGCGTTCAAACACTATATTGACCGGTTCAATGCGGACGACGAGGAGCTGTACGTCAACAATCCCAACACGCTTGCCTGGCAGTTCATTGAGAAGAATGTGCCTCTGTTCGAATGTCCCGACAAAGACATCGAGCAGACCTATTACTTTCGCTGGTGGACCTTCCGCAAGCACATCAAGCTGACCCCGGACGGGTTCGTGATTACCGAGTTCCTTCCTACGGTGCCGTGGTCGGGGAAATATAACACCATCAATTGTCCGTTAGGCCATCATTACTATGAAGGACGTTGGTTGCATGATGCACGATACCTGGACGATTGCTCACTCTTCTGGCTGCGGAAAGGCGGCAGTCTGGTTTACAGTGTCTGGATTGCGGATGCTTTTTATGCACGCCAGTTGGTGACACCGAACAAAGATTTTCTTGTCGCCCTGCTTGATGATCTGATCAAGGTGTTTGGGACGCGGGAGAGCGGAAACCGAGGGACGAATGGCCTGTTCCGCCAGGGCGATGGCTGGGACGGGATGGAATGCTCGATCGGCGGCAGTGGGTATCGTGCAACTATAAGCTCGTATATGTATGGCGACGCAGTCGCGATCGCCAAGATTGCAACTTTGGCTGGACGGAAAGACGTGGCCGAGAAGTTCGAGGAAAAGGCGAAGGACATCAAAAACAATGTCCAGGCAAAACTATGGGACAGTAGCGCGCAATTTTTCAAAGTTCTCCCGGAGGGTGAGAATACAAGCCTCGTTGATGTACGAGAACTTCATGGCTTCACTCCCTGGTATTTCAATCTGCCGGACAAAGGGAAAGGATACGAGGTTGCATGGAAGCAGTTGATGGACCCCAAAGGGTTTTATGCCCCCTACGGCCCCACTACCGCCGAGCAGAGGCACCCGAAGTTCACGATCTCCTACACGGGCCACGGCTGCCAGTGGAACGGGCCGAGTTGGCCGCTTTCGACCGCCATCACCCTGGTCGGCCTCGCCAATGTCCTGAACAACTACGAGCAGGACGCAATCAGCAAGGACGACTACATGAAGATTCTGAAGATATACGCACAGTCTCACCGGCGGACGCTGGATGACGGTCGTGTTGTGGCGTGGATTGACGAGAACATCGACCCGTTCACCGGCGTATGGATCGCCCGCAAGCGGACCGCGGAACAGAACGCCGGCTTTGTGAAGAAAGGGGCGCTCGATGAGGTGATATATGAACGCGGGAAGGACTACAACCATTCCAGCTTCTGCGACCTCATCATCACCGGCTTGGTCGGCCTGCGCCCGCGGGCGGATGATGTCGTCGAGGTCCATCCGCTTGTCCCCGATGGCAAGTGGGACTGGTTCTGTTTGGACAAGTTGGTGTATCACGGGCGGACCCTTACCATCCTGTGGGACATGACCGGCACGAAATACGGCAGGGGCAAGGGCCTGCGCGTGTTCGCGGACGGACGGGAGATCGGTGGCCGCGCAACCCTCGGCCGCATGACCGCCAACCTACCCCGAAAATGAACGGAAAATGCAATTTCCCGGCATTCATGTCCGATTTCAACTTCAGCACACCGATCCGGATCGTGAGTTGCCACGCCGAAGGCGAGGTCGGCGATGTGATCATCTCCGGTGTTGGTGAAATACCGGGTGCAACGCTCTGGGATCAATCCCGTTACCTCGCTCAGGACCAAAGGTTGCGCAACTATGTGCTCCGGGAACCAAGAGGGGGGGTCTTCCGCCATGTGAATCTCCTTGTGAAGCCGTTGCATCCGGAGGCGAGGATCGGCTTCATCATCATGGAACCGGAAGACACGCCGCCGATGTCCGGCTCAAATTCGATCTGCGTTGCAACCGTCGCGCTTGAAACGGGATTGATCCCGATCAACGGGCGAGAGATGCGCTTCAAGATGGAGGCTCCGGGCGGGCTTGTGGATGTTCAGGCGACTTGCAAGGGAAGCAAAGTCACTCAAATCCGCGTCACCAACGTCCCTTCTTTCGCTGGCGTGATGGAAGCACGCCTTGAAGTGGAAGGGATCGGCACTCTCACGGTTGATACCGCATTTGGCGGCGATAGCTTCGTCATCGTTGATTCCAACGTGCTTGGTTTCGAGATCCGCCCGGATGAGGCGCGTGAACTCGCGGAAACCGGCATGAAGATAACCAGAGCGGCAAACGAACAGATCCCCTTCACCCATCCCACTAACAAAGACTGGAAACACTTCTCTTTCTGCCAGATCGCCAAGCCGATTTTCCACGAAAACGGGATCGCAATCAGCCACAATGCCGTGGCGATCCAGCCCGGAAAGATTGATCGCTCGCCGACGGGCACCGGATGTTCGGCCCGACTGGCGCTCTTGCATGCAAAAGGTCAATTGAAACCCGGTGATCGAATGATCGGCCGTTCCATCATCGGTTCCCAATTCGACTGCCGGATCGAAGAGGCGCTCGATCTGAATGGAACCAAAGCGATCCGTCCTTCCGTCGCCGGCCAGGCCTGGATCACTGGAACTTGCGAACACCGTCTCGATCCAACCGATCCCTATCCCCTCGGTTACAAACTCAGCGATACGTGGCCCAACAAACTATTACCATGAAATCCACACCCGCTCCCGCCCGCCGCAGACGAACCGCCTGTTGGTGCTCGCTCTAACATCCGCTCTCACTTTTGCCGGGGGCGGTCTGAGTGCCGATGCCGGAGGTCCCGGCGAAGTGCCGCCGATACCGGATCTCACCCGGGGAGGAACGAAGGATGACACCCATGACTGGAACTTGGGACCCACCGGGAATCCGCGGCTGGGTCTATGGGTGCCAGGGGCATACTGCCGATGCCCGCCAGATCCTGGTGACCGCGGTGGCCAAGGACTCGCCTGCCGACGGTATCCCGAACAGCGGCGATGTCGTCCTGGGTATCGGTGGCGGAAAGTTCAGCGGGGACGCCTGCATCCAGTTCGCCAGCGCCATCACGGCGGCCGAGGAAAAGTCTGGCCTGCTGCGGCTCATTCGCTGGCGCGAGGGGCAGAGCGCCAAGGTGGACCTGAAGTTACCGGTGCTGGGCGCGTACAGCGGCACCGCGCCATACGGTTGCCCGAAGTCGAAGGCGGTCTTCGAGCGAGGCTGTCGGCTCATTGCCAAGGAAGGTCTGAAACAGGCCGACATCCCCATCGACCTCAACGCGCTGGCGCTGCTGGCCAGCGGCAATAGGGAGTATCAACCCATGCTCGCCGACTATGCCAAAAAGGTGGCGGCATCGCTGCACCCTGGCATGCAGACATGGGATTACGGTTATGGGAATCTGTAGCTGGCCGAGTATGTCCTGGCCACCGGCGACAAGTCGGACCTGGCCAAACGGGAGGCCTCCGACGCGCTGTTCGATCTTGCCATCATTCTTGCACATCATGTACTGCATGTGGTGGCTGGCCGGACCGGTTGGGACGGTCATGCGGGCACCATCCTTGAGCTGATCGACCAGCGCCTGCGGGATGCGGCCGGGGGCACATGTCACGATCAACCGCATCTTTCCCCGGCCGGCGGCGGAAAACGGGCCTCAACCGGACATCGGGCGCACCTACCCAAAAAAGGGGGTAGTAGGGGATGGAGAAACTTCTTGCGCCGGAAGGGCCATGGTCGAATGCTCGCGAAGCAATGTCCGCTTGCCACCGCCACTCGGGCCGCGCGGCAAGAAACAAGCAACATGAGATCGGAGCATAGATGAGTATGAAAATGAAGAACCTGAATCCAATCCTGGAGCATCGAACCCTGAACCAAAACCCACGGAGGAAATGCGCCTTGGCGGTGCCGGCGTGGCTGGCATTGCTGCTGGCCGCCGGCACCTTGCAGGCCGGCACGCTCTGGTGGGACGGTGGGACGACTGACATCGGCGCTAACGGCGACGGCCTCAGCGCGGGCGGCGGCGGCACCTGGAACACCACGATCATGAACTGGGACCAGGGTGCCGGACAGCCCCATCTGGCCTGGGACAACGCCACCAACGACACGGCGGTCTTCGGCGGCAGCGGGGGGACGATCACGCTGGAAACCGACATCACCCTCGGCGGGCTGCAGTTTGAGGGTACCAGTTCGACAAGGGTCTCGGGCGGCACGCTGAATTTCGGCCCGGGTGGTGCCATTACCAACTTGAATTCGAGTAACGTGGAGGAAGTCATCACTTCCGCCATCACCGGGAACCCGTCGGTCGGCATCATCGCCTTCGGCCCCCCATACGACGCCAGCCGAGGCGGCCTCCGGTTCGCACCCGCCAGCGGAAGCATGGCGCTGGGAACTGTCACGCTCGCGCTGAACACAGGCATCGGCGGCCTCTGGGACAAGACGATACTCTGGCTTAGCGGTTCGACCACCGGCAACACTCTCGGCGATGTGCGGCCAACGCCGGCTAACGGCGGCTATTACTCCCAGATGATTTGCGATTCCGGTGAATGGACCGTGACCGGCACGGCGCAACCTTGGACTGCCAATATCCGGGGCGGCACGCTGAAGGTCACCGGCACTCTCAATCCTTATGCCGGCGCTTATGTCTCTAGCGGCACCCTGCACTACAACAGCCCCGCAGGTGTCAATGGGGGGCTCGACTTCAACGGCGGCAACCTCGACCAGACCAGCGGCGCGGCGATCACCACTTCGACGTCTAACCCGTCCATGCAGTGGAACGCCGACTTCACCTTCCTCGGCAGCAACGGCGCGAACAGCGACCTGAACCTCGGCACCGGGGCGGTGTTGCTAACCGGGAATCGCACCGTGACCGTCTCTAACGCGGCAGCCACCCTCACTGTCGGTGGCGCGATCTCTGATAACTCTGTCGGCTACGGCTTGACCAAGGACGGCACCGGCACGCTCGAACTGGCCGGCTTCAACACCTACGGCAGCGGCACGACGATCATCGCCGGGACCCTGCAGGCTGACACCCCCGACGCCCTGGCCGCTGGCGCCCTGATCATCAGCAGCCCCGGTGTGGCCAAGCTGAACTACATCGGCGACCACGTCGTTTCGGCGCTGGTGATCGGGGGCACAGCCAAGCCCGCCGGCACCTACGGATCCAGTTCGTCGCCCGCCACCCCGCCGGATGACATTCATTTCGCCGGCACAGGCACGGTGACGGTCATGGAGACGACCTCGGTGGGCCGCACGCTTTGGTGGGACGGTGGGACGACGGACCCCGGCGTTAACGGCGACGGCCTCAGCGCGGGCGGCGACGGCACCTGGAACACCACGATCACGAACTGGGACCAGGGAGCCGGACTGCCCCATGTGGCCTGGAACAACACCACCAACGACACGGCGGTCTTCGGCGGCATTGGCGGGACGGTCACGCTGGAAACTGACATCACCCTCGGCGGGCTGGAGTTTAAGGGCACCAGTGCGACAACGGTCTCGTGCGGCACGCTGAATTTCGGTTCGGGCGGTGCCATCACCAACTTGAATTCGAGTGACGCGGTGCAGATCATCACTTCCGCAATCACCGGGGAACCGGCGGTCGGCGTCTGCGCCGAAGCAGGACCTCCATGGCATGCCTATGTCGGCGGCCTCCGGTTCGCACCCAGCAGTGGAAGCGTGGCGCTGGGAACGGTCACGCTCGCGCTGAATGCAGGCCAACCTGGCTTCTGGGACAAGACGGTGCTCTGGCTTGGCGGTTCGACCACCGGCAACACGCTCGGCGATGTTCGGGCAGCGCCTAACGACGGCAAGTACTCCCAGATGATTTGCGATTCCGGTGAATGGACCGTGACCGGCACGGCGCAACCGTGGACTGCCAATATCCGGGGCGGGACGCTGAAGGTCACCGGCACTCTCAATCCTTATGCCGGCGCTAATGTCTCTAGCGGCACCCTGCACTACAACAGCCCCGGAGGTGTCAATGGGGGGCTCGACTTCAACGGCGGCAACCTCGACCAGACCAGCGGCGCGCCGATCACCACCTCGACGTATAACCCGTCCATGCAGTGGAACGCCAACTTCACCTTCCTCGGCAGCAACGGCGCGAACAGCGACCTGAACCTCGGCACCGGGTCGGTGCTGCTGACCGGGAGCTGCACGGTGACGATCAATAACGATGCAACGCTCACCGTCGGTGGCGCGATCTCTGGCGGCGCTAACGGCTACGGCTTGACCAAGGGCGGCACCGGCACGCTCGCGCTGGCCGGCACCAACACCTACGGCGGTGACACCACCGTCCTGGCGGGCACCCTCGCGGTGAGCGGCAATTCCATCGCCAACACGAACAAACTCGTGATCGACGGCGGCAAGGTGGACGTCGCCGCCGCTGCCAATGAAGTCGTGGACACCTTGTATTTCGGGACCAACCAACAACCCGCTGGAACC
>JAPLUI010000040.1 GCA_026397725.1 Verrucomicrobiota bacterium
CACCGTCACGTTGGCGGTGCTTTCCGTCGCGATGCCGACGACCAGCATGCGGTCCGCACCCGTACCCACGGGGTGCGACCATGCGATGGACGCGCCCGCGCCTTGGCTTGCGGAACTCTTGTTATCATAAGTGATGGCCGCACGCGCGGCCGACACGAAGAAAGCCAGGGCGAAGGCCCCGGCGACGATGGATCTCAATGTGCTGTTGGTGTTCATGTTCATCGAATTTGTTCTTTCATTCTTGATTCGGATTTCATGCAGCATGCCCGGAGGGCGATGGGCGCGTCTCTCATGTTTCCTTGTGCAGACTAGCTCAAGCAGAAGTGGCATTCGTTGCGTTTTTCAGGCAATTTTGTATTGTATCATAACCTCGCCAACCGGATGCGTTCAGGCACCCAACAAGAACCGTCACTCAGAACGCTCGGATTTTCCGATTTGAGCGGGCCGGAAACGCCTTTCGGGCAGCTTCACCAGCACGACGAATTCGAAGTGGGTTGTCGGCGAGGAGAAGATCACCTGCCAGTGAGCAGGACACCGCCCGGGCCGTCCTCTCCGGCTCGCCCGACCGTCGAAAGCACGCACCATGCCAAGCCGGCAGTGGCTCGGGCTCTCAAAGATCAGCCTCCATACTTGCTTGTTAGCAGGATGCAGAAGCAATAGGTGCCGCTGTGCATCTCGCGCGTTGTTTCCTCTTGCAGACTGGCTTAAGCTCAAGTAAAATCAGTCTCGTATTTCAGGCAGTTTTGTATTGAAACATAACCTCATGACCCTGATCCGACCCACTGCCAAACCAGGCCGGTCGCTTGAAGCGTTCGGATTCTCCTATTTGAGCGGGCCGGAAACACCTTTCGAGCAGCTTCACCAGCACGACGAATTCGAAGTGGGCTGTCCTCACGGTGGCGAGATCATTGCCATGTTCGGGGCCAAGACGATCCGTC
This sequence comes from Verrucomicrobiota bacterium, assembly GCA_026397725.1. GTDB lineage: Bacteria > Verrucomicrobiota > Verrucomicrobiia > Verrucomicrobiales > Akkermansiaceae > Luteolibacter. The sequence goes on from JAPLUI010000040.1 coordinate 939, forward strand.
TCCCGCCAGGGCAGTTGGTCGTCTTCTGGGCAACCCAACCCCATGGGCCGGTTGCGGTCTCGTCCGGCGTGCATTCTACGGCGATCCATATTCCGACCGCCTGGTTTCTGCACTGGAATTTGCCGGTTGGCTTTGTGCATTCCTTGCTGCACGGGGAGGTGCTGCTTTGTCCGCAGCGGGCCGGGGGACTTCCGGATGGGCGGTTGATCAAACACTGGGTCGAACTGATGCGGCAGGGCACGGAGCAACTACACCGGGTGGTTCTATTGGAAGTGGAAGCAAGACTGCGGCAGTTTGCGGCGGAAGCACCGCCACAGCCCGCAGAGCATACCTGCCCGAGCGAGATTGCCCTGCTGCCAGGCCAATCCCCACAATTTTGCCGCATTGTCACGCTGGTGGCCGAGCGATGCCACGAGCCTGTTTCCGTGGGGGAAATTGCCGAGGCACTGGGTCTTCATCCCAACTACCTGATGCGGTTGTTTCGGCAACTGAGCGGGATGAGCCTCATGGAATACGTCACCCGGCAGCGGGTGGCCTATGCGCAGCGCCTGCTCGCGACCACCCGCCTGAAGATCATCGATGTCGCCATGGAGAGTGGCTTTGGATCGGTTTGCCGATTCCACACCGTGTTTGCCAAACTGTGCGGGACGACGCCGCGGCAATATCGGGTAGGCCTGCGCAACGGCCGGTGATTTTGCTTGATCTGTTGCACTCGGTTTCACTCCGTGCCACACCAGCGGCCATCAGGTCAAGCGTAACCGGGGTCGCGCGGCGGAGACGCTGGACGGGATCAAAGCGCGGGCAGCAGAGGCCGGGATGCCCTGTCAGACGTTGGCCTCCTCCGTGCTCCACATGGTGGCTACGGGCAAGCTCAAGCTGACGCTGTCCGCGGACGAATGACGTCACCCGTCGTTAAGAATCCTGGCTTTCGGCGAGGTTCAGAAGTGCTCCATGGGTGACGCCTTCCCAACCGCGTATTTGGGCGTTGGTGCATTCATCCTTGAGAGCATATTCCGCATCGGCCCTGGAACACATTCGTCCGGGAGGATTCCATACTTGCATGCATGCCTGCCGCGCATCCGGAGGATGGTGTTATTTCGGGGGCGGATGCGCCGTGGTTTGCGCCAACTTCGAGCGCTCCGGCCGGTTGATATAGTCCGGCCACAACGGGCAGTTCAGGTCGATGTCAGGCTGCGACGCATGGGCGGATCCGCGCACGCGGACTTGATGATGCGGGCGCGGTGTTGAGTTTGCGGCTGCGCCGAACCGGTACGGGACGCCATGTACTGTTGCATGTTCATGTGGGTTTCAAGCTGGATTGACCGCATTCTTCTGTCAATCACGGACTCCAATTGCCGGACCTGCACGACTACCCGACGCAGGGCAACGCCCTGGATGACCGCCCATGATTTTCGCGTCGGCCAGTGATTGGGGGTTGCCCGTGCAGCGATAGTTCCGCACGCATGACAGGGTGATAAGCGTTGATTTCATGGTGGGGCTCTTCGTTGGTTGGAATCATAATTTCACTTGGGCTGCGCGGGAACACCGGGCGCTTGGGATTGTTTGGCAGCGTTTTGCAGGTCGCGGTCCATGGCCGCGCCGTCGAACGGAACCACGATGATCTTGCTGCCATGTGTGTCGTTGCCGCATTCCTTGTCCTTGGGCACATCGACGACGGCGAATGTGAAATGCGTGACGTGGCCGTTTTCCAACAGCACGCCGGCACGCTCGATCTTATGCCAATGGTTGATCGTCCCGTCGGTATAACGCAGAAAATCCTTGGTCGGATCGTATGCCAAGCCCCGGAACGTCCAATGGCCAATGCCATCGACCGAGGTGATGTGATAGGCTTTGCGGGCATCAAAGCCGTTAGCCACGATGTGATAGAGTCCGCCGCTGAACCAGATGACCGGATCTTCCATGGCGCGCAACGCCTCCTCCGGGATGCCGGGCACCTGCGCATAAACACCCGGACCTTGCACCACGTAAGGCCCGAGGATGCCCTGCTTGCTGATCATAATGGCGCCGGACCGGGGCACGATCATGTAGTCGCCATCCGGACGAATCATAATGCTCACGTTGGACATCCCCGCCCGGTCGCTGAATGCATTGCTGGCAACCTTGATAGAGCCAAGCAATTCCCAGGGACCGTCCAGGGATTTGGAAACAAACACATCGCCAGGCCGGGTTTCGCTGACGACCACGGCATAGCGGCCGTCCGGCATGGCCAGCGCCGTCACGTTGTGCCCTTTGCCACCTTGATTATCCGGCCAACAAACCCCCGTGTCGATATACGGCCCGGTGACCTTGTCGCTGACGGCATGCACGGCCAACGAGTCCACCCACGCCTTATGGCCCAGGGCTTGATCCCAGCGGCTGGCATAGAGATGGAATTTGCCGTCCGTCCCCCTTGATGATCTTCCCGTCCCAGTAACACCACTTCTTGGTGGTGATGTCTTCCAAGCCGTTCTTGGCATCACGGGGGCCGACTTCAGGAGCACCCCAGACGTCCTTGGACAGGGCCTCGGTAATTGGCATCGGCAGGAAATAGTCGATGAGGGTTTTTTCGGCGGCAGGCACCGGGGCGCCGGTCATTCGACCCGTCCTTTGCGTCAGGCTGAAATCATCGACCCAGCCTTGTTTGCCCCGGACCGTGTCGGTCGGACCGGCGGTGAACTTCACGGTGTAGGCGCCACTTGCCAAACCGGCATAGCGGCGCGTCCACTTGACGTAGGAGCCCTTGGGCGAGAGGCAATCCGGAGACGCGGCGTCGGCGGGTTTGACGACCTGCTGCTTGCCGTCCAACAACTCGAGGCTGAGGTTGGGACCGAGGTTGTTGTCGGGCGTGGCCCGGCTCATCACCCACATGCTCAATTCGTAGTCCCCGGCGGGCAGCGCGGTGGCTTGCGTTAGATTGATGGTTTGGTCTTTGCCGCCTTGCAGCCGGAAATGTTTCTTCCCTTCATGCGGAGTGTAATGGACCCCGTCATTGTCCATCTCCAGGTCTGAATCGAGCAGGACGGTGGAATCGGAATTGCTAGACCAGGGGAGCACCCCCAATTCAAAGCTCGGATTCGTAATGAGCTGGCGGCCGGGACGGGCCTCCAGCATTGGAAATTCGATGATCCGGCTCAGGCCGCCGCCAGGCCAGACAGCGCAGACTTTGACCACCGTATCGCGCGTGATTTCGATAGGTTTCTGATAGACCGTGGACTTGGCGGTCGGATCCGAGCCGTCGAGTGTGTAAACGATCCCAACTCCGGCGGCGGGAGCGGCCAGTTCGACCTTGCCGGTGCCGACAAACATGCTGGCCGGACTGGTATTGCGCGGCGGCAGCCAGCCATTGAACAGCGCCTTGGTGACGTCCGGCTTGACCTTGGAAACCGCGCGGTCGTAGGTCATGAGGCCGTTGTTTTCTGTCTCGATATCGTATTTGAGCGCCTCGTCGGTGGGGGCGGTGTAGAGGCCGTCGGGCCACCACCCCTGGTCCAACGGACCTGTCTGGAACACGAACTTGTTGTTGAGCAAAATGCGCGTGACGCCCATCTCGTCCGGGCCGATCAAGATCTTGCGCATGCCGAAGTAACTCCGCACCGTGTCCTTCGACGCGCCGTCTGTTAGTGTGAGGTCGAGGTCGTAGAGGAACGGCGTGTCGGGCGTCCACAGTTTCGCGTTGGGCACGCGCAGCACGATCTCCTCGCCGGCCTTGCCGCCCGCCTCGCCGACTTTCGTCTGGCCGTCGCGGGCCAGCACCCGCACCGTGCCGGCGTCGGCACTGACAGTTAGTTTGAGCGTGCCGGCGTCGATGTCAGGCACCACCCGGAGGCCTTTGACATAACTCTTCGGCACCGCTTCAAGCCACACCGTGCCCCAGATGCCGCTGCTCGAGGTGTAAAAAATGTTGTGTTTAACCAAGGTCTGCTTGCCGTGGGGTTGGCCGCCCTCGGCGGTGGGGTCCCAGACCGAAACGACCAGCGATTGCCCGCCGCTGGATGTTAGATAATCGGTGACATCGAATTCGAACGGGTCATATCCGCCGTCGTGCTTGCCAACCGGCTTGCCATTGACGATCACCTCGGTGGACCAGTCGGAGGCCGTGAAATGCAAGAGCACGCGGCCGCCGCGCCACGCGGCCGGCACGCTGAAGGAACGCTGATACCACAGGCGGTCCTTCGCCGAGACGCGCTGCTTGATGCCGGACAAGGCGGACTCGACCGGATAGGGCACGAGGATCTGGCGGGAGAATTGCGCCGGTTGCGGCGCGTCCTTGGCGGGCTTGGCCGGGTCCACCTGGGCGGTCCAACGGGTCAGCAGGTTGCCCGGCACGGGTTGCCACTCCGCGGCACTCGCTGTGAATACGAATGCCAACAGGCATGTCAGGGTCAAGGTGTTGGTTTTCATCGTGTTGTTCTTCAGCGTGTTTGTTTTCCTCCGATGCGCAGCAGAACACAGCCGTGCCCGGGAACCTCGGCGCGGCATGCGTCCTTCGCGACGGTTAGATCCTGCTGCCGCCACAGGTCGCGGACCTGTTGCGGGCCGGTGATGCCGAGATCCTTCCAGAGGGCGGTCACGGCGGCGGGCCGGCGGCCGCGATTGAAGAGGCCCACGGCCCGCGAGCCGTCCTCCATCTCCTTGGCCCAGACTTCGAGGTCGCCGTCTTTGGCCACCCGGGCGGCCTGCCGGCCTAACGGGTCCTGATTGACCTCGATCACCTCGTCGTTGGTCAGCAGGCTGAGCGTGAACTCGTCGAGTTCAGTCAAGTCGCAGCCTAACAACAATGGCGATGCCAGCAGGCACCACAGGCTCAGGTGGGTGAGTTGCTCGTCGGGTTTGAGGTTGGTGGGCCAGTGGTTGGCACCCCAACCGACATGGCCGAGCACCATCATGTCGGGATCGTTCCAGTGGCCGGGGCCGGCGGCCTGTGCGGGACCGGCCAGTTCGAACCCGCAGCGAGCCACCGTGTCCCACTTGTCGTCTATCGGATAGGTCCCCGCCTTGGCCACACTGCCGGTGAGACGGCCGGTCTGCGGGTCAAGCTTCAGGCCCTGCGGCAGGTTGTTGGCGGCGAAGCGCAGCGGGCGTTCACCGGAGGCGGCGATCGTGTAGAGGCAGGGTTTGCCGGGGCGCACCCCGACGACGCGTGCGCCGTTGATGCGTGGCGTGGCCGGCACGGGTGGCGTGAGGAGTCCCGGCGGCGGGGCCTTGCTGGTTGCCAGCACCGCGCCTGCGGTGGCTTCAAATTTCGCCTCCGCCCAATCCGCGTGAACGAACACCCTTTTGGCGGCAGCCATGTCCCTGTTCAGCATTTGCCTGATTATCATATGATGACTTGAGGTCTTGAGGGTCTTTCCCCGATGGATCAGGACCTAGGGAATTGCCGCGGACAGGGCATTGTTAGGAACGGAGACGGTAATGGCAGCGGAGCGGGTGCCCTCCAGACCGGCGCGGTTCAAGGGCGCCACCTCATAGGAGCAGGGTTGGTTTTTTTCCACCGTCAGGTCGGTATAGCGAGTGCCGTACACGGTGGCCACCCTGGCGCCGTTGCGGTAGATATGGTAACTGTCCACGCCGGATTCGGCATCGGTGGCGGCATTCCAGGTGAGGACCATGGTGGCGGGCTGTGTGGGCACCGCACGGACACCAGTCACGCCCCTTGGCGGTGTGGCATCCTTGGACAGCAGTTCCAGGCCCAGCGGATTCCATGGCTCGACATCGAGTTCGGGCCAGACCACCTCGCCGCGCCTTTGTTCATCGACGTTGGTGTAGGCGCCGAGTTCATTACTGTTGAGGTCGAGCCACAGGGTGATGCGGCGGCATTCCTCCGGGGTGAGTTTGACGTCATAATGCTTCGCTGTTAGGAAAGGGGTCAACCTGGCGAAACGGGCGCCGAATTTGCCGGGTGTCGTGCGTGAACCGCCGACGATCGGGTTGGTGAAATTCCCCTGTTGCCCTTGGAAACAGAAGGCATAGTTTCCAAGGCTGCCATAACTCATGTCGGGACCCTTCTTTTCCCTGAGATGACAACCGGTGCATTTGGCGTCCAGCACGGGTTTGACCAAACGCGCCCAATTGTAGGGCAGCGCCCCTTCGGCGACCTCGGGTTGGAGCTTTGATGGCGGGCGGCGCAGGGCGAGCGGCGTGCCTTTTGACGGCGGCGGGTTTTCCCACTTGTTTTCATGGCACCCCACACAACTGAGGCGCTCCCCCTCATGCACATATGTGGCACTGCGCATTGAATGAATCGCCAGGCCCCGCTCGTCTAGCAACTGGAAATACAGGGTCTTGCCCACCGGCGCTTCGCAATAGACACTGCCGTCCTTCTCGATGGGCACCACCCCCAGCGACATGCGTGCCAGCGACTGGGTGCCATAGCCGATCCGCGGGTTATCCGCATTGGTTGTGGTCTTTGGAAGAAGTTGCACGATGCGCATCCATTTTGGTTCGATACCCGGCGGCAGGGGCGTGTCGGCGATTTTGACATTCATCACCGCGATCGTCGCTGTTTGGTGATCGGGCAGTGAGGCACGTGCCCCGGCATAGGTCTGCGGCGGCACTTTGGGATAATCACTCCCATCGGCGAGTTTCCTGGGACGCAGCGGTGTCGGATACAACGGGCGCATCAGGGAGTTCTTGTCATTCGCGTCGCCCGTTTGCGGGGTCGCATAGATGAGTTCGCGGTTACCCATGGAGTCCAGCAAGTAGAGCCCTGCCATGTGGTTGCAGAGGAAGAGATTCTCACTCAAGGGCCAGGGGGTGCCATAGGCCCCGGTTTCGTCCGAATAGATTGGCCCCGAAGTGATCTTTTTCACTTGCGACACCATGCCGTCATCGGGCACCGCCACATCCAGCAGCACCACTTCTCCGAACGCCTGGCCATGATGCGGCCCGGAAACCGCCACATACTTCGCGGTCGTTCCCGGAATCGCCCGGATGTTGAACTCCGCCATCGGCCGCAGATTCAGGCCCTGCGGTCCGCTGTTAGGTTCGATGGTGCTGAGGGGCAAGGGATAGTTGCCATGCAGCGAGCGTGGATCGCGGCCATCCGGCCAGCACTTCCAGAAATGATGGGTGATGACCGCATCGCGGTCCACGTAATCCCAGCGCGTATAGACAAGCATGCCGTCATTGGCGATGCTCGGATGCCATTCATTGGTCTCATGCCAGTCAATGCAATAGAGGTCGCTGCCATCGCTCTTCATGGAGTACATGACACAGATCGGCATGGGCATACCGTGGCACCGGCCGAAGCCGCCGCGCCGCGTTGACATGAAGACAATCCGCTCATCGCCCGGCAGCCAACACGGGTGGATATCGTCCGCGTTGACGTCGCCGGTGAGTTGGATCAGGTTGTCGCCGGTGAGGTCACACACAAAGATGCGGAAGCGGTTTTGCGGTTCCAAGGCCTTGCCACCGCCGGGACTCCAACCAAAGGCAATCCGTTTGCCGTCGAACGACAGGTCGAGCGAAACAAACGATCCGCCAGCCAGGCTCTGGCCGGCCATCAACCCCTTGGTGACGGTTTTCCCGGCTAACAAATCGACCTTGGCGGGATGCTCGCTGAAGGCGTCCTTGAGGACATACAAGCCGCCGCCCGGCCTGCCGTTGTGTCCGTAGTATTGGTAACAGATATGACTCATGCCGAAAATCCCGCGCTCGATGAAGAGCAAATCGCGGAAGTTCAACAACGGATTGGTCAAGGCGATTTCCCGGCGCATGCCTTGCTCCGCCGCGCCCCCGATGGTTTCCAACACCGCTCCCGCAGTGGTTTCAAATCTGGCATCCGCCCAATCCGCGTGATCCTGGCCGTTCCCGTCCCCCGCGTCGCCCACCTCCAGGGTCAGCGTTTTCATTCCTGTTAGGTTGACCTCGCACATTTTCGCGGCCTCGCCGGCCTTCATCACGCCGCTTTCCCACAGTGTCCTGCCATCACCATGCACGATGAATTTCACACTGGCCAACGCATCGTTGCATTCGTTGTCCACGCCGACGAAGGCGGTGAACTTCAGCGCCTGGCCTTTCAAATTGACCATGAGCCTGCTTGCGGCGTGGGTGCCGAAGCCGCGCTCAAACTTCTTGCCACCCAGCGTGAGCGGTTGGCCGCCCACGGATTTGTTTTTCTGCGGTGCGCCCCAGGCTTGCGTGGCGAGGCCGAGGTTCAAGTCGTCGAGCCAGACGCTGTTCTGTGCAACAGCCGCGGAGGCCAGGGCCAGCATGGCCATGACTGTGAGGAACGACAAGGGTTGGAGCGATCTTCCGGGTGTCATGTTCATGTTGTATTGCGGATTGTGAATCCGCCGCTGCGAACTGCGGCAAAAAGGAATACAGCGGAATGGGCTGCGTCTTTCACGGGGTGGAATCTTTTCTTATTCCCGAATTCAGAATGAAGAACGGGACGAGACGTCCCGGCTTCTTATGCGACGATCCTCGGTTCATGCGCGAAGACATGACGGGATCGCCGAGGAGCCGTTCGTGGAGGTAGCCGTTAGGTCCGGGCCCCTCGCGGGCCAGCTCGAAGGTTTTCCGATAGGCACCGGCGGTGGTGGCCTTGTTGTCCTCGAAGCCGCCGTCGTAGCGCCAGCCGGTTTCCGGACAATCGAACATGACGCCAGCCAGGCCGGCGTGGCCGAGGTCGCCCCACACGTTGTTCATATGCGCCAATTGTTTTCATGGTGTTCCGGGTATTGGTAGCGCAATGACCATGGCATGACCCGTCCCATACAACCCATCTTTCCATGGCAAGTCATTTGATGCAATGCGCGGATTGGCCCTGAGCTAAGGAAATCCCCGACTCCCGGGCCGCGGCCTTTGCCAGCATTTTTCTATCAACAACTACTCACATCCGATGACGGCGGTCTTTCGGCGCTTGGGTGAGGGCGACTGAGGCCTCCTTGCATTTCCTCTCGAGCGTGAGGCGATAGAGCTTCGCATCCGGGGCGCTTGGGAGTTTGGCGGCCTGATCGAGGCGGGCGGTGCAACGCTCGACGAACCGGGCCAACTCGGGAGGTTGTTTGATCATGGGGATTGCCGCATCAACGAGGACGATGGCGTAGGGGTTCAGATCGAGACCTTGTTCGAGAAGCTTGAGCCGTTGTGCGGCTTCGCTCTGCGGAAGTTGGCGGCTGAGCTGGAGGCAGAGCATGGCATCGAGGAAGGCAGGCAGGCCGTGGTTGACGGCCCAGGCGAGCGACTGGTGGTAAACCATGGGGACCTGGCGTCCGGTTTCATCGAAGTACCAATTGTAATGGACCTGCGTGACATCGTCACCTCCGGCATACTGGCCGCCTTTGCATGTGTAGTGGCCGGATTGTGGGTTGTAATCCATCTGCACCAGGGCGCAGTGGCCCGGTTGTGCGGCGGTGGCGGCGGGGATCCCGCAGATGCGCAAGGTGCGCGCGCCGATGGAGGCCATGGTGCCGCAGACCCCGCCGTCCTTCCACATCATCTCGATCGTGCCGTAGTCAAAAGCGAACGGTGCGAGCCGCCGGGCTGACTGCATGTCGTATTGCTGGGCGATATCACCGATGTATTCGCCGTAAGTTTTCATTTCGCCGTGATCGCGGAACTTGGCCCAGATTTCCTCGCGCTCGCGGAGCGGTTGGTCATCATCGGCCAACATCATGAGGACGGGCCAGGGGGCGTTGAAGGGGAACCGAGGCCACTGCCGGGCCTTGCGCTCGGCTGCGGTGAACGGGTGGCGGTCATTGCGGATGAACCAGGCCATCGACTCGGCGGGGGTGGCGGCGGCATCACGCGCTTTGGGCAGACGGCCCTTGGCGCGATAGGCCTCCCGGAAAAGTTCGCAGGCTTCGTTGATCTTTTTCGCCTGCGGCCCGGGAACGCTCTTGGTGGAAGACCAGTGGACAACGCGGTCGCCGCAATCCAGAGTCACCTCGTGACCTTTGGCTTTCATATATGAATTGAACTCCTGCTGGAGGGCGGGTGAGGCGATCACATCGGCCGCCGTGGGTTTGCGCTGGATGTTTTTGGTGACGGGTCGTTCCTTGCGGGGTTTGGCGATGCCGCGGGAGTCATATTCCAACGGCGGGAGTTCACTAATGACGATCTCGGCATCGATTTCGGCATGGTCTTCGAGGAAATTGATGATGGGGTCGTTGCGGTCGAGCGGGCGCGTGGGGTCCTTGGTGTTGATCCTGACCCGCGGGTCGCCGGGAATGGTGAGTTTCAGGGTTTCCCTGGGGGAAACATCCGGGCCGACGAAGGGTTGGTTGAGGTTTCGGCTGTCATTCTGAACCGCCGGGGTGGAGGTCCAACCGCGGTGCGAGCTGTTGATGGCGAAGGCGAGGGCAAGCTGGGTGTAGTCGCGCCGGACCGTTTGCTCACCGAGATCGATTTCCAGCGAGCGCAGTCCGAGAAGGACGTGGAGGGGATCCGCCCGCGTGCCATAGACCGAGGCGCTGACAATCGGATCGGCATCGATCCAGGCGAGAAATTCCTGCGGCAGTTGGAGGTTCTTTGCGGCGCAAGCGGCGAGGGTTTGGGCGCGGGCGTGGCGCAGGAAGGCCGCCTTGAGTGCCGGAGACCAGCCGCCGCCGCAGGCAAGATGGAGGAACGCCTGCTTGGCAGTGGCGGCCGGATCTGCTGCGACAGCGGCTTGGGTGGTTGCCGCCGGGGTCGGCGACTGCGCAAAGGAGGGAACGATGCCAAGCAGGATGGCGGCAAGAACGAAGGGGCGTGGGATCATGGGTGTTGAAGGTGAATGGAAGAATTGGTTAGAACCGGAGCCGGTGGGATTTCAGTTGGTTTCAATCGCGATGTTTCACAAGCTGCGGGGAGGAATCATTTCACCGTTAGAATGTTGGAGGTCACTCATGTTCCTTGCCTGCGTCTGGAGGCCGGCAATTTGCTTGCACGGTGAAGCCTTCCGCGGGTCTCAGCAGGACGGCGTTGACGTCGGGGCAGAAACACTTGCACGCATGGATGAATCCCGCCGGATCCGCGCCGCCTTGCTCGGCGAACGTCCAGAAGTGGCACGGAATGGCGTATCGCGGCCGCGCTTGCTCGACCAAGCGGGCCGCGTCAATGTGATTCATATTTCCAAAGCCCCCGTTGATGCAGGGCAGAATCACGTCGGGCTTCATGTCAATTAGCGGCCGGAGCAGACCAGGACGCAGTGACGTGTCGCCCGTGTGCAGCACCCGGACACCATCCATTTCTAGCAGCAACGCCAGTGCCGACGGTGAGTAGTCGCCGTGGTCGGCCGGCGCGGCGTGAATCACCACCCCCCCGCAGTCGCAACTGGAATGGGCCTGCAGAAGAATGCGCCGGTCAGGTGAGATTCCGGCCTGCGTCAGTCCCTCGCTGCAGCCGCTCGGCCCGGCGAAGCGGCAATCCGGATTGTTCCGGGCGATCACCGGTAGGGCGTCGGGATCGAGGTGGTCGGTGTGCTCGTGTGTCAGAACCACCAGGTCCGTTCGAACATCCCCGGCGGACATCGGTGCCAGTGACAGGCGTTTGAAGCCGTGCAGGCGTTCGGCCGCGTCGGAGAGATACGGATCAACATAGATGATCTTGCCGGCGGGGGTCTTGAAAACGAACCCGGCCTGCCCCAGCCACCACATCCGCACGGATGCTTGAGGCACCTCGGTCGTCAGGATTTCTTCCACAAGTGAATTCATGATGGTATTCTTATGATATATCAGAATCCGCGACGGCACGCCTTGTGAATGCCCGTGGCATCCAATCGGACCGTTGCGTTTCAGTCTGTTGAACGATGGGTTGCAAACTCAATCCCAGCGGGCTTAGTTGGCATTGGATCAACCGCCACTCCTCCGCGCTGAACTCGCCCCAGAGCAGCAGCGGCCGGCCGGCTGCCTGAATCTTCATGAAGGTGTCGATCAGTTTGCTGACCGGCGGTCCCATGCCCCGGTGATCAATGTTGATCTGCAAAACGTCGAAGGAATCGTCCTCTAACAAAATGTCCGCGGGATAAAGGCACGCTGAGTGAAGGTGGATGAAGTTCACGTTCGCCGCGTCACGACCAACCCGTAATGCCGGCAAGATAAATTCCCGGAAAATCGAGGGATTGAGGATGGCGGCTGAGTCTTCCTGGTGATAAGCCACGGTTCGCCTCGACAAGACCTTGCTCGGATATCCGCCCGCAGCGTGAATTCCGTGCCAGGAAGGAATCACTGCCTGCAAGCGCTCGATGACCGCGAGCCGCGTTCGCGCACAACGAAATAACAGATCTTGCAGGGTCTCCGGCTCGTCGAAAAAACCCATCACGAACGTCATTTCACCCAGCATGGCGGCGCTCGTATCGCCGGGTCCTCGCAACAGCGGCGGGCACACCGGAAAGCGTCCCGCCGAGAACTCCACGAGTTCCTGAGTGAATTCCAGCAGCACCTGAAACCATGCGTTGGAGTCGAGATCGGTTGCAAGCCCCTTGGCACCGTCGAGACTCGTCAAGCACGGCCTGGAACAGCAGTTTGCCGCGGCCACCGCGACCGGGCAACCCATGATCGCCTCCAGCCATGGAATGCCCCAATACGCAGAGCCGACATAGCCGAAATCATCGTTGCTGTCCGGCTGCGCTTCGCACAATCGTTCGTAGTCATCCGAGAAGGCGCTAAAGAAAACGTCCCCGGCCTGCAAGAGCGCACCGCTTGGCCATCCCGCAGTGCCGCGCGGGAACTGCGTGGCTGGATAGTAGCCCGACCTCCAAGGGCCGATCAAGGGCCGATCCACGGGCCGGCATTCCAGGAATGCCTCGTGCTTGTCCACTCGTTGGTCCCACGCCTCCACCAGCATTGTAACACGATTTTCCATGGTTCATTCCAATTTCCACTCGATCGGGCAGGTGGCCGCGGCACCGCCGTCCACGGGAAGCACCAGCCCGGTTATCATTGAGGATGCTGCACTCGCCAGAAACACAATTGGCCCGACAATCTCGCGCGGCTGTCCTATGCGGCGCATCGGCAGCTTGGTCATCACCTGGTCCATGAAGTGCTTGTTAGAGAAAATGCTGGTGGCATTCATGTCGGTCTGAAACCAGCATGGCGCGACGGCATTGACGCGAATGCCCTTGCCACCCCACTCACAAGCCAGCTCTTTTGTCAACGCACCAATCGCGCCCTTGGTGGAACTGTACGCCGCATTGCCGCGACCGGTACCTACCAATCCCCCACCGAGCGCGGACATGTTCACGATGTTGCCGCTGCCCTGCGCGAGCATGACCTTGCCCACTTCCTTGCACATCCAGAAAATGCCGTGGTAGTTCACGTCGGTTAGTTGCCGGACCTGTTCGGACGTGATCTCGACCGTCGGGATGCGTGCTGTGATGCCGGCGATGTTGACCAGGATGTCGATCCGTCCGAAGTCCGCGGCGATCTGCGCGACCGTGCGTGCCACGGTGTGCTCGTCGGCCACGTCACAACCATAGGTGCGGCACAACCTTCCCGCCGCCTCGATCTCGCGACGCGTTCCGCCGCACGAGTCGGCCTGGAGATCGATCACAGCCACATCGGCTCCATAGGTGGCCAAACCGATGGCGGCGGCCTGCCCCAACCCGCGCGCCCCTCCAGTCACCACCGCGATTTTTCCCGAAAGATCAAACAAATCCGATTTCATGGGTGTCTCCGTTCATGAGTTCATGTTCGCGATTGTCCCCTCTGCCTGAGTTTTGCCATGCATTGTTTGATGCAGTCATGGCGGGAGCGTCGCGTGTGATACACGCCAACACTGCAATAACCCTGATAGCCGATCCTTGCCAAGGCCTCGAAAAAGGCCGCCGTTGGCCAGTGCCCTTGTCCTAACACGTCCCGGTTGGTCTCCGAAAGATGAACGTGCGCCAGGATATCCTGGAGGGTCGATAGCGGCGTCAGCATGTCCTGCTCTTCGATATTCATGTGAAACGTGTCAATCATCATCCGGACACTGGACAAGTCAAGTGTCCGGACCAAAGCCGCCACTTCGGCAATGGTATTGTGAAAACCAATCTCCAGATGATTGACCGGCTCGAAGGCGATCATCGCCTGTTTCTCAACGGCATATTCACCCACTTCCCGGATCGCGTCACGAATCCTGGCTGCGCCGGTCTGGCGATCCGGTTCATCTTTCAGCCGTCCTTGGAGTGATCCGAACACGATCACCGCGTTCCATCGCGACGCCAGAGCGACAAACGATTTGAGCAGTTCAATCGTCCGGCGCCTAACAATTGCATCGGCCGTGCAGAGGCAATTGCCCCGGCTGTAGTATGTCGCGCCGGTTTGAAAGGCGCACATCGTATAGCTGGCGCGCTGCAACGACCGTCTGACGCGGTCTTCGTCAAAGATCGAGGGATCTTCAATTTGCAGTTCCACCGCGTCGTAACCGGCATCCTTCATGCAGGCCAGATCGCCGTCGAATTCATCCATGGCGCGGTCCGCGGCCGGGGCGGGCAGTATATAGCTGAGTTTCATGTCGTTCAATCTCTTCTCGGCAGGCTCGCACCGCCATCCACCAGCAGCGATAAGCCGGTGATATAATCCGATTCGTCGCTGGCCAAAAACAGGAAGGCATTGGCGCACTGCTCGGGCGTGCCGAACTCGCGCAGAGGAATGGCGTCGGTTGCTCGCGGAGCAAACTTCGGGTCGGTTTCGTAGCAGACTTTCGAGAGTCCGGCCAGGATGATGCCCGGAGCCACGTTGTTCACCCGAATCCCGTGAACCGCCAGTTCCTGGGCCATGGCCTTGGTCAGCAGCGCCAAGCCGGCCTTGGCCACGCTATAGCAGCAACCCTCCGGCCATGGCAAATCCTGACACCACGAACTGGTGAACAGGATTTTGCCGCGGACGCCACGCTCACATCCCGGCTTCTTGATCGGTTCCTGTTTGATCATGATGCGTGCCGCCGCCTGACCCACGTGGAAGTTCCCGGTAAGGTTCAGGTCAAGATGCGCCTGCCATTGATCGGGCCGGATATCGAGGAAAGGGCCATTTTCCACCATCGCCGCATTGCTGATCACCACATCAACGCGCGGATGATGTCGCAATACTTCCTGAAACATCGCGTCAATGGACGACCGGCTGCCGGCGTCGCAGCGCAGGTACTCGATGGTGCCGCTGCCGTGCCGTGTCGCTTTGGCGATGGTTGAGCCTTCGGCTTCGTTCTCGAGCCCAGTCATGACGACCATGCCGCCTTCTTCACAAAATCGTCGGCAGATTGCCCGGCCAATGTCGCCGCAACCGGCCGTGATTACCATTACTTTTCCGGTCATGCGTCCAGGTGTTTTCATTTCAGTATTGACTGAGTGTGCTTGCTTGTTATATTCCATGATGCGCCGATTTCCTCGAGGGTGCGACCCTTGGTTTCAGGAATGACGAACCAAGAAAATAGAAACGCCACGGCCGACACCATGGCGTAGATCCAAAAGGCCATCGCCGGTGTGCCGTACAGGTTCTTGAAAAAATCAATCATGGGAGGGAAAAACTTGGCCGTTAGGAACGACGCCGTCCAGACGCATACCGAGGCCACGGCCATGGCTTTGCCGCGCAGCCGGTTGGGAAATATCTCGGACATGATCAACCAAGTCAGCGGGGCCAGGCTGACCAGATACGCGCCCATCACCAAAAACAGCGTCAAAACCACATAGATGCCGGTCGTATGCCAATGGAACAATAGTCCCAGGATGGTCATGCCCACGGCCATTCCCATCGTGCCTAGCAACAGCAGCGGCTTGCGACCGAGACGGTCCACGCATACCAAGGCGACGATGGTACAGAGGACATACCACAGGCTCATCAGGACGTTCTGAAAAATCGCATCGCTCGGCGCATTGAAGCCGGCCTCCTGAAAGACGGTGGGCATGTACATGGTGAGGATGCTTGCGCCGGTGATCTGTTGAAACACCGCGAGTGAACAGGCGATGAGCATGGCGAATCGCATCCCCGGGCGGAACAGCTCGCGCCACATGCCCTTTTCTCCGGACATCGCCAGAATGTCCCGCATTTCACCTTCGGCGTTCTCGCGACCGTCAATCATCGTCAGCACCGCCAACGCCTCTTGTGAGCGGTTGCGCTGGGCCATCCAGCGCGGGCTTTCCGGCACGCACAACAATCCGATGATGAAAATGGGAACCGGCACGGCGTTGGAGGCCAGCATCCAGCGCCAGTGTTCGCCGAACGACAGGAAATACGAAACGATCACGGCACACGTCAAGCCGACCACAATGGCCAATTGGTTGACCGTCACAAGCGCGCCGCGGATGCGCGGCGGCGACACTTCGGCGATGAACATCGGCGACACGACCGACGCCAGGCCGACGCCGACGCCGCCGAGAAATCGGAACAGATCGAAGTAAAGAACATTGGCCGGCAGCGCCGATCCGATCGCCCCGGCGGCAAACAGCAGACCGGCGAAGATGAGGGTGGGCTTGCGGCCCCAGCGATCACTGAGCGTGCCGCTGAGAAGGGGGCCGGCCATGCAACCCAGCAGCGCGCTGCCCATGGCCAACCCAACCTGATTCGGTGTAAGTCCAAACTCCGGCTTCAGAAAGAGCATCACGCCAGAGATGATTGATAGATCATAGCCGAACAAAAAACCGCCCACGGCAGCCACCGTGGCGATCAAGCAAACGAGATAGGGTTGTCTGCCGCTATTTGACGCATTCATGGTTGAGTTTCCGTTTTGTCATCGTCCCATCCAGCCGCCGTCCACGAGTAACACATGGCCGTCCACGTAATTGCTCGCGTCGCTTGCCAGGAACAACAGCGGGCCGACAAGTTCCTCCGGCTTGCCCCAACGACCCGCCGGGATTCGTTCGCGTATTTTCGGCTCACGTACCGGATCGTTGATAATTGCCGCGCACATCTCCGTATCGAAATAGCCCGGCGCGATGGCGTTCACGTGGATGTTCTTGACGGCCCACTCGTTGGCCAAGGCCTTCGTCAGACCCGCAACACCGCTTTTCACGGCCGTGTAGGCCGGAATGGTCCAGCCGCCCTGGAAGCTGCACAAGGAAGCGATGTTGATGATCTTGCCACCACCTTGACGCTCCATCACACGGGCCGCCTGTTGCGACAACTCGAATACGGCGGTCAACATCAGGCTGATGATCGTGTCCCACCGCTCCAGGTCGAACTCCATCGCAGGCTGCCGATGCTGGATGCCGGCACAATTGACCAGAATGTCGAGCCGGCCGAAACGTTCGACGACTCGATCGACCAGTCCGTTGCGCTGGGAGCGGTCGGCCAGGTCGGCTTGGAAGTAGGCCAGTTCGGTGCCGTGCGCTTCGACTCTGTTTCGAAGTTCATTGCACTCGTCGGCGATGTCAATGCAGGCGAGTTTTGCGCCGGCCGAGGCCAATCCCTCGCTCATCGCCAGTCCCAGCCCGCGACGGCCGCCTGTCACCATGGCAACACATCCGGAGATACCAAAGAGCCGCTTGATTGCTGGAAAATCGCTATTGGGGTTGGAGTGCATGAGAATGATTGGAAGCATTCAATGTTAGACATGAAATTGCAAACGGAAAAAAACGGAAAAAAGGGGGGGGATAAACCTAAAAAGGAAATTAGAAACCACGGATTTCACGGATTTCACGGATTAAGAATGAGTTATAGATTATCTGGTGTTCACCTGTGGGGTGACTAAATAGTTTGATAGAACATATCCATATTCTCCGTGAAATCCGTTAAAATCCGTGAAATCCGTGGTAAAATGAGCCGCCTTGCTGTTTTTCATTTTCCCTTTTAGGGTTATTTGTTTGGCATTCATGATTTGGAATTGGAACCGGGGCTCAAAGAGCCGGGAAGGGTGTTGATGATTTCTGTAACAATCTCTTCGGGGGTGCCACTCACATCCACCACGATCGCCTCTCGCGGCTCCTCCAGCACGGCAAACTGGCTGTCGAGCAGCGACGGTGGCATGAAGTGTCCACTGCGCGCGTTGATGCGTTCGCCGATGATCTGACGCGAGCCCTCGAGATGGACGAAGACCAAGTCGCAGGAAGAATCGCCGTCGCGGAGCATTTCGCGGTATGCTTCCTTCAATGCGGAGCACGCGAGCACCTGCACCTTTCCCGTCGCGCGTTGTTCGATGATGCGTTCGCGCAGGATGCGATACCAGGGCCAGCGGTCCTCGTCGGTGAGCGGGATACCCGCGGACATCTTCGCCTTGTTAGACTGGGGATGCAGATCGTCCGCATCCTCGAAGATGCCGCCGAGCCGATGCGCGAGCAGCGCCCCGATCAACGACTTGCCGCAGCCGCAGACTCCCATCACGACGATGGTGCGCGGAACCTCACTCATGACCGCTCCTCCCGTTGCCAGTGCATTGTAACATTGAGTTCATATAGTAAGGCGTCTGGTTGTTATATCCCTGGGTGGGATTGTCTGTTAGCCAGACGCGTGCGAGGATGCCGCGCCGCTGCGAGCTGTCGGGATTGTCGCGCCAATGGCGCTGCCCCGCCATCGCGACGCCGCCGGCGACCAGCGGTTGGATGCCGGTCACGTGCCCCTGAAATGCCTCGATGTGACCGTCCCAACGCTGGTGTTTTCCGCCCGCGTCGAATCCCCATTCGATTTCGATATCGAGCGGTGTCCTCCATTTCGCATCGCCATAGGCGTGGATAACAAACCGGTCGGCACCCTTGCCGGCGCCGGCATGGCGAATCGCGGCTTTATCACACGGCACTCCGGCGGGAAAGGCAAACACGGATCTGACAGGTTTGGGCGTCGCCGAGGACGGAGCGCTTGCCACCGGGGTCATGGGATCGCCGACCTTCGGCGACAACCACCAGCTCGGCCATTTCCCGCGGCTGCCGATGTTGCATGCGGCGGTCAGTTTCCCGGCATCGGGGATGTCGGACGCTTCGGACGCGAACTCGATCTCCAGGGATTTCAGAGGACGCATCGATTCCCAGAGAATTCCGCAGAGCATGACGTCATCCGGCGGCAGCCACCGCGCTTCCGGCGGATTCGCGGCAAAGCCTTTCCGATAGATGTAGCCCCAGCGGCCCAGATCAACGGGATCGCCCGCCTTGGGCTCGGCAAACGAACGGATCATGCAGGTCAATCCGGTCATGGTCGGCGAATCGGGCCGGAACGTGCCGGGTTCATGGCCGTTTGCGGAAACCTCCAGCAAAGGGACCGTCGCCGCCGCCGCCGGGCGACGTTCTTGTTGCACGCTGCCGGCGGGGACGTTTCCTGTTAGGTAAAATGCCCCCGTGGCATCGGTTGTGGCGGCACGCCCGGCGCCAATCATCGAAACCGTCGCGCCGGCCACCGGCCTGGTCATTTGATCCACCACCACGCCACGGTAGTGAAAGGTGGGCGGCGGCGGCGAATCCGCCGCCCGGACCAGCGACGCCAAGGGCCACACCCAGCCGACAAGGCTCACGACCAACGACAATACCACGACTCTTGCCAGGTTCATGATTGACACGCTTGTTGGTTGCATAAGGATGTCTCTTGTATCCAATGTTCAATGTCCTACTTCTCGCCCTTCTCGGTTGGGCTAATCAGATAGAGCCGAACCTTCGAGACTTTGTCGGCATTCTGCCCATTCTGCCCTAAGAATAACGTTATCTTGCATGGCTTGTTTACGACGACGGGTTCGACAATCGACACCATGGCATCGCCCGAAAGATCCTTGCCATCAGCGTCCAACAGACGGTATTTCGGAACCGAACCTCCAAAGAACTTGCCGTTCCATACCATCGTTGCCGAGAGTTCCGCATCGGCGACTTTCCAATCGCTGAAGGTGTAACCGGCTTTGACGGCTTGCGAAAGGACAACCTGTGGGATTCTGTCAATGGGTTTTTGAGATTCGGACGCGACATCCGGTCGTATGATCTCCGAGGTGGTTTTCCCTGGACTGTTGCGGGAAGCCGCCTCTCCGCGATAGGGTGGAATTGGATACGGCATTTTGTCGAACAGCGGCCAAACCTTTCCCTTCGGTTCGATGCCCGTCACCGTGTTGCCTTTCCAACAGATCGTATAGTCTACGCCAGCCGTCCTCATTTTTTGGGAGAACGCAACCAGCGGATATGTCACCGTCAGTTCTTCTCCCTGTTTCGCGTCACCAAACGCAACGTAGTCGTTCATCCACGCAACGCTGCCGGACTTCTGCCCATTGCGCCACGCCGTTACCCGATCGCGCGGCGCGAAGCCCGGCACGCGAACATAGAACGTCCCATCCTGTTTGGGCGTCACCGTGAGCTGTCCCTGATCGGGAAGGAAGCTGGCAACCCGAGCCTCCGTGCAATCGTGATTGAACGCCATGTTCACGAAAACTCCCTTGTCCGTCTTCCGTACAATGTCCTTCCATGCCAGATACAACCCCATCATTCCCGTTGGAGGACAGCAACCTTCCAGACTGATGGTATTCTCAGCCCAGTGATCGGCTGGGGTGGTGCGACATAGAAATCCTCCCTCCATCCGCCGCATCAAGGCCAAGTGCTGGTCGCGATCCTTGTAGGTCCGTTGACGCCAGATCGCCATAAACTTTTCGTCGGCGACGAAGAACTGTTCTTGTGGCAGATAATTGCGAAGCGTCCGTTCCACCAGATCGTAATGCGTGGTCCTACCACCATGGGCGAGATAGACGCATACATGCAGCAAGTCGGCTACGGCGCAGGTCTCCGAGGAGCCAAAGCCGCCGATGGCCTCAAACCATCCGTAGTCGGTTCTCATGGAACTCCAACGATGGAGTTGATCTTCCGCCCAATCCAAATATTTCGCCTCGCCGGTAACCGCGCCGAGATGCGCAACCGGTATCACACCATGCCAATGGCTGTGTGTATGGCCGGAATCGTGGCGTGAGAACTTCGCCAGGCGGCCATCGACAAGGCCTTTGGCCACCGCGAGCATGTCTTTGTCCCCCGTAGCCTCGTAGTATCGAATGAAGGGCTCCACGATACAGAAGTCCAATTCCCCGCGGTAAGCAAAGCGGATGACTCGGCCGTCGAGATTGAGCTTTTCTGGGGGAGCCAGCCGCAGAAGTCCTTCGGCGTTTGATTCCACGGCATACTCCCGCACGGCCTTCAATGCCTTCTCAGCCCGCGACAATGCCTCACGATTGCCTGTCGTGACAAAGTCCTCAATGAGAGCACGTGTCGCCCATGCCGTCGCCCACAGTACATCGGTATCGCCATGCGCCGGCGGGTTGAAGAGACCGCACGGGTCTTGGTATCCACAAACACGTTCCATTATGCCCTTCTGAACATTCGCTCCGTCGTTGATGCCACTCATCTTACGCATGAGCACGAACGCAAGCAGGTTGCGAACTTCACTGTCGGCAATGGCAATGATGTCGCCACCGACGGCATACGGCGGCATATTCAGCGGCCAGTTGCCGTAACTGGACGCAAAGTTGTTCTCCACGGTGACCGTGCCGGCCAGGTAGTTGAGCGACCACTTGGCCATGAGTACCAAGTCCAGAGGATCCCTGGGGGCCTGAGTTTTCGCCACCGGTTCAATGCTGGTCGGCGCGGATCCGGGAACGATCTCCGCGTTGACGATTGTCCCCAAGAACCCGCTCACCTTTACTCCGGTGTCAGCCGCCAGACCGGTAGAAACCGGCGCTGCAACCATGACGGACATTGAAGCTCCAAGGGCAAGAACGCACGCTCGAATGCAATCCCGGGGATTGATGATTCTCATTAGGCTATTCAGGGTATGGATGTTCATGTTGTTTGGTCAGTTTTCCTCTTCGGGCTAAGTAGTTATCATTGCGCATATATCACGTCCACTTTCACGGTGCCGGTCACCCCGTGAAGGCGTACGACCTCCTTCGCCGGATCGAAGTCCGTCCAAGCCGTGCCGTTCACCGTCACGCTCTTGATCCGTGCGGACGTGGGATGGCGCAGCCGCAGCCAGACTTCGCCGGGTGGATTGCGCGAGGGCAGCTTCACCGTGGCCGTGATCTTGCCGTGGTCCACATCCGAGACAATCTCATAGTCCAGCGGGCCGAAGTGCGTCGGCGCGTTCTTCACGGAGATTTTCTTGCCCTGCTCCAGCCAGGCGCGCGGAGTGGCGCGCGCCAGCCACAGATTCCGGCCGTCTTCCATCACTAGCAAATTGCGGAAGCGTTCGAGAAAGGCGGCCTCCTCGAAGATTTTGTCCGGGGGGCCGCGGGTCGCGTGTTCGTTGAAGACATACCCATCGTTTGGAAGGATATCGATGGCGTAGCAGTTCAAGAACGAACGGAGGAAGACCGGAATGTCATCGCCGGCCAGGTGCATGTTAGATGTGCGTTCCAGTCCGCCCTGATATTGCCAGCCGGCCATGAACCAATCCCGATTGCCCACATTTTGATTCTCCAGAAGCAAGCGGTCTTCCAGCACATCGAGATACCCCTGAACCCTAACATCGTCCACCGGGAGCAGGCCGGCCGGGCTGACCAGCGCCGCCGCCGACTGCACTGTTTCCCAATACAAGGGACCGACATGCGTGCCCGAGCCATCACGCTGCCAACCCCAGGCCCCCGTGCTCAGGCCCCGCACGTAACAGGCGAACGGAATGACCGAA
>JAPLUI010000256.1:0-53995 GCA_026397725.1 Verrucomicrobiota bacterium
GCCACCCTCCGCGAAGAAGACCGGGAAGAAGACGCAGGAAGAAGAGTTTTGCTAGAAGCTTTCGAAGAAGATCTAACGCAAGCGCCATCCGACGTTCAAGTCGCCCATTTCATCGGCTTTCCATAACGCCGCTCACAGTCGAAGGAAAGGTGGCGCTTTTCCGGCCACTTGGTGCGGTCTAGCAAAACGACGTGGCCGAGGGATAGGAGAAAGATCCATCGTGGCGCTTCGTCGAGCGAGAAAATGTGGCGGGTGACGAGTTCGTCCCATGCGAGGTCGCGCGCCGGATGGGGCGAGGCGAGTTGCGGGTCGTGGTGGGCGGGGTCGCCATCGAACTGGGCGGAGTGGACCGGCAGCGAGAGCGGGTCGGTTTCCGGTTCGTCGGCGGGCGGCAGGGCCTCGACGATCCATAGCCACGGCGCGCCGGAGGATTTGGTGACCTCGCCCAACATCGGCAGGCGCAGGCATTTCGCCAGCGGCGTGCCGCTCGGGCCGATGGAACGCCAGGATGGCTGATAGACATAGCCCAGGGCGTCGAGCAGGCGCGGGAGAAACTCGCGCTGGGCGGCGAGGCGCTCGGCCGGATCGCGCAGGACGACGTAGCGGTTGAGGAGATTGAAGTACGGCTTATAGAGTGTTGCGATCCGACGCTCTGGCGAACGGTGGGCCTCGGAATCCGGGTTGGCCTCCGCAGTCTCCTTCCACCGCGCAAGCGTGTCCTTCAAGTCCCCCTCGATGAGCGCGGCGAGGTAGTGGGACGAGAAGTATTCGTTGCGGTTGGAGATGCCGGTGAGGTCGAGGGGCATGGGGGGTGGAAGAAGTGATCAGTAATCAGTGATCAGTGGAAGAGACGTAAGACCTTTGCCTTTCTGTGCCACCAGGCCCAAGTCCCTGAGTTTACGCAGATCTTGACTGGCGGTCAGGATGTCGGAACCGGTGAGTTGTCGGAGCGTTTGGTTGTTAATCGCCCCTTGCTCCCGCACAAAGATTGGAGCGTATCCGCCGAAGAAATCCTCCGCATTCCTGGCAATTCCAAGGACGATCGTGCCTCCCCCGAGGTCAGGTTCATTGGAAAACCCACATACCGTCTCGAAGAAGGAATCCCCGAGGTCGCCGGACGCACATGCTTTCGCTTCGAGCGTCGGGTGCTCGTCGAGTTCGTTCAGCTCACGTATGAGGTCGATGATCATGCGATAGAGTTAGAGAAAAATATTTATCGTTCGGCGTCACGGGTCAGTTCGCGAAAGTGGGGACGCATCCAGACAGGCACCAGGTTGATGTCGTGGGCGAGTTGCTTGCGAGCGGAAGAATCGAGTCGAGAGCGCAAGTGGGTCAGGTCACCTGAAGTGACCTTGTCTTTGCCAAGATCGCGCAGGGCCTGGGCGACCAGGCCGCTGGCCCGTCCGGCCAAGGCAAGATTCCGACCGCTGTTGCGACGAAACACGATGTTGAGCTTGCCAAGACGCACGGTCGCCGGGGCACCATCGCTATGATAAACCAACTGGGCGGGGACCTGGGTGCTGAGGCCGAGTTGATTGGCCGCCACTGCGGCGGATGGAAGCAAGCGAAGGTTCTTGTTCCGCGCCACCGCCGCGACAACCGAGTCCGAGGTGGCACCGGTCTGGCCGAGCAGCGGGTGCTCGTGCGGGCAATCGTAGATTCCACGCGAGATCCGGCGGATCTTCCCGTCGCGAACCAAGCGGGTGAGCGTCATGCCCAAGGCCCGCGGATCGCCCAAATCAGCGAAATCGTGCGGCGTGAATGCCCAGCCACGACCCTTCTGCGCCACACGACGCAGGATGCGCTGGCTTTGGCTGACGGGTGATGCGGTGTCTTTCATGTTGAAAAGAATGCTTTGTTTTTTCAGCATGTCAAGTTCCTATTTTTCGAGATTTGCGATTTATTTTCAATGCATGCGCGAGGCAGGAGAAGAGGCGGGAAGATTAGGGGAGTGTATTCTGATCTTTGTTTCAAATTTAGGATCTGGAATTTCATTGGCCGGTCGTGGCGGGACGCTCCTTGGCTGCGCTGAATTCTTCCAGCAGCGGAAGCTCGTGAAAATATTCATTAAGAGCATCTTCGCTATCAAGGAGCTTTACGGCGCTTTCAATCTTGCGGGCAAGATCCTTGTTCTTCCTGGCGATGCTTACGAGGTGCTTGGGCAGGGTCACCGTGTGCTGAGAGACGCGATAGCCGAAGCGGCAGACTTCCGCATCAACGTCGAGAATGACATGCACTTGTTCGCCGCCCAAGCGCGGCCAGGCGTCCGCCAGTGCCAGTGCCACCTTCGGCCAGATGCCAGGAGCGACGAAAACGATCCGCTTCTGCGCCTGGTTGACGGCATCTATCAGATGTTCCTCGGTGATGGACTGGATGCTTGGCATGAAGAGGGGTTAGGAACCCTTTAATGACTGGTGGTGAACACGGCTGCGATGCGGATGTCCGGGTTATCCTCGGTCTCCATGGTGTCTGTGATCCAAGTGGCGTAGTCGTTGTAGAGTTCGGAGACCTTGCGTTTTTCGGCGTTGCGCACGTGCTCCATTTTCTCGAAGCGGAATTCGAGTTGGGATTCACGGGCGTTGCGGAAGGCTTCAAGTTTGGCGAGTTGGCGTTGGAGTTCGGGCTGGTTGCGGGCGTCGAAGGACCTTTTGGCGTCGCTGAGCACCTTGCGGGTGGCCTCGACGGTGGCGGGGATGAGGGTTTGGAGGGCGGTGGGGGTGATGGTCTTGCCGGGATTGGCGAATTTGGTGCGATCGAAGCCGGTGCGGGCGAGGATTTCCGGGAGGTCGATGGTTTCGCGGAGTTTGCCATTGTGAAACACGGCGCCGATCCAGCGCTGGATCAGGGGATGGCCCTTACGGTTAGGAATGGTGCCGGAGGCGAGAACGATGGATTCTCCAGCAGCGAGGGTGGGCACATGAATGACGGGGGCTTCGGCCCGACCAAAGGCAGATAGGAGCTTGTCTTCCAACCACGTCATCAAAGGATGGATCGGCCAGAGAAGCTGGACCCGCGGCCAACGGCCCTCCTCTTTCCGGCAATCGGCGATCTCCTTCATGACTGCATCGCGTCGGTCGGTTAGAATCCATTGACCGTCGTCCGGTCTGATTTCTCGGGGCTGGCGCTTGAGCCGGCGAATGAGGTCATCCGGGAGTTGCAGATGGATTTCACGCCGCGCGTCGAGAAACTCCACATCGATGGTCTGATCGAGTCGGTCGCGGACGAAACCGAGGGCGGCCTTGGCCCATTGGTATTCGTCCGGGAACAGGGAAGGGTCGGTGGCAACCAGACTAGCCAAACCGTCGCGGGCGGTGATGGGTGGCGCAATTTCGCCTAGCAGGGCTGCAAGAAACGGGTCGTCGGATTCGGAACGAGTGGTCGATCCGAAGGAGGCATCAAAGACCTCCGGTGAAGCGCCGGACTCGATGTAGCGGCCAACTTCGATTTCCTCGTCCTCGCTGTTGTGGATGCCGGTGAACTCGGACGGGTCGCCGATGTTTTGCTGCACCTGCTCGTCCTTGCGGATCAGGATTTCCAAAATGCGGAGGTCGCCACGGATTTTCTCGTGGGTGCTTTCGGTTAGCAGATAGTGGATTTCCGGTTGGCGGGCCTGGCCGTAACGGTCCACCCGACCGTTGCGCTGTTGGAAGGTAAGGAGGGACCAAGGGATGTCGAAATGAATGAGGCGGTGGGAGAGGTAGTGCAGGTTGATGCCTTCCGAAGCGACGTCCGAGGCGATGAGGAGCCGCAGCTTTGACGACTCATTGCCGAATTGTTCGACGATGTCCTGCTGTTCGATATCCGATAGCCCGCCATGGAGAATGGCGGCCTGCGCATCCTTGAGGCCGAGATCGGCGGTCATGTGTTGCTGGAGCCAATGGAGGGTGGCAATGCGTTCGGTGAAGATGACGAGGCGGTCGGAACCGTCGGCGAGCGTCCAACCGATCGAGTTCTTGCCGTTTGACCGGAGGAGGTGGAGGAGTTGCTGATACTTTGAGAATCCCGCCGCGGTGATGGCTGCGACACTCCCGCGAAGGGAGCAAAGGCCGGCAGCATCGGCAGCGTAACGGGAGGGGTCCGTGGTTTGGGTGATGTTCTTGAGGCGCTGGTCGATCGTCTCGATGCAGGCGGCGGGGCTGGAAAAGAGCGCCTTTTCCAAAAGCACCCTGAAGAGCAACCTGCCGCCGCGGTTTTCATCGATGGCCGTGAGTTCGAGATCGGACAGGGCGGCGTGAGCTGCTTCCTCCGCCGGGGAGCAGGTCACCCGGTGGACGGAAGTCACCCGTTCGGGGAAGGCACCGCGAACCTGGTCCTTGATGTCTTTCTTGAAGCGCCGGATGAAAAGGCCTTCGATATCCTCCGGGCCATAGTTCTTCTCATCCTTGATGGCCGTCGGGTTGAGCATGTTCATGATGCTCGCGAAGGATTCCTTCCGCCCGTCGTGAGGGGTGGCAGACAGCAGAATGAGGGAGTCCGAACGGTTCGAGAGCAGATCGGCGACCCGGTGGCGCAGCGAATTCCCCGAGCGCTGGGCGACGTTGTGGGCTTCGTCGATGACAATAACGTCCCACCAGGCGTTTTCGAGATGGCGGCGGTATTCGCCGTCCTGTTTGATGGTGTCGATCGAAATAATTGTTTTATCGAAGTAGTGGAAGGGATTGTGGTTTGCCGGAATCTCGGTGCGGACACGTTGGAGGGCCACCGAATCGAGACGCACGAGAGGGATGGTGAAACGTCCCCAGAGTTCCTTCTGGAACTGGGTGAGCATGGACTTCACCGTGAGCACGAGGATGCGCCGGGCGCGCCCCCTGCGGATCAACTCGGAGAGAAGCACGCCGCACTCGATGGTCTTGCCGAGACCCACCGCGTCGGCGATCAGGATCCGCTGGCGGGGTTGCTGAAGGGCCAGATGCGCGGGATCAATCTGGTAGGGAACCATGTCCATGGCGCCCAGGTGGCCGAGGTGAATCCGGGCATCGGGCGGAGCAGCCTGGCGGAGGAGAAATTCCAAGTGGAGGCGGGTGTCCCGAAAAAACGGCGAGGAATCCGCCACTGGCGTGGTGTTGCGAGGATCAATGATCTCCAGATCGTCCTCAAGATCCTCAAGCAGCAGTGCCTGGCGGTTCCTAACGAGAGCCCCGAGGCCGGTGACGCTGAGGCAGCGGGTGCCCGTCAGAGACCGATCCACTTTGTTGACCATCCAATCTTCGCCGCGCGCGCGGATCCGGGTGCCAGCGGTGATTTGGGAGAGATTCGACATGGTGGAATGATTCGGCAACCTCAATGCCATGCTTCAATGTGGCTTCGCATTTCGGTCAAGATGCAGTTTACATCAACGACAGGACAAGAAGAGCGGGATCTTTGCTAGGTGGGAAGCGCAAAGTGCGGGAGACGGGGGATTCGGCGGACAGAGGCCGGAGGTGGATCGGGCGTGACCGCTGGGTGCGCCCACGTTTCCCCCAAGCTGGCCCGCGCCTGCGATCCACGATGCATAATCTGCGATTCATTGGCGCTGCGGCTGGAGCGTGCAGTCACGGCCTGCGAGGCACGCAGCCAATTGCGGCTGGAAGCCGCAACTGCGCGGGCGGCTACTTCTTGCGGGATTTTCCGAGGGATTCGATCATGGATTCATCGGCCGAGGCGGCTTCGGCGACGTCGAGGGTGCAACGGGCTGCTTGGCGGTGTTTGGCGGAGAAGACGGGCATGTCAGGCGAAAGTCCGGAGAGGACATCCATTTTGGAATATGATTAAGAATTGAGTTGATAAAACGAGGCTCCCAATCCGGTGTATTCAGATGGCGTGCACGTCAGGACAATGATTTGAAGCCCCCGAATTGCGGCGAGGTCGAGCATGCGTTGGAGAGCTTGCACGCGGTCGGGGTCGGTGTAGGCGAATGCGTCGTCGAAGAGGATGGGGAGGCAGTTGTCGTGGTCGGCGGCGAGGATTTCGGCCATGGCGAGGCGGGTGGCGGCGGCGACTTGTTCTTTGGCTCCGCCGCTGAGGATGGCGAAGTTGGAGGCGGGGTCGCCGGGGCGGATGAGGTCGAGGCCTTCGATGCCGGTGTCGGATAGATTCACGCGGACTCCAGCACCGGGGCCGAAG
The DNA here is from genome assembly GCA_026397725.1 of Verrucomicrobiota bacterium. Lineage (GTDB taxonomy): Bacteria > Verrucomicrobiota > Verrucomicrobiia > Verrucomicrobiales > Akkermansiaceae > Luteolibacter. The sequence goes on from JAPLUI010000256.1 coordinate 6,103, forward strand.
ATGCATTGGAGGTAGCCAGAGATGCGGTCGGCAAGGGGCTGGACGAGGGAGCGGTTAATGGCTTCGCGGGAGGAGGAGAAAAGCAGATGGAGTTTTTCGATGGCTTTGGCGCGGCGGTTTTCGGAGGTATGGATTTCGCGGGCGGCTTCCAGTCTGGCCTGGGCGTAGCTGAGGTCGGCATCGGGATCGTTGCTGCCGTCGAGGGTGAGGCGGTCGCGGGCGATGAGGCGTTGGTTTTCGGCATTGCGGCGGCGGGTTTCCTGCTGGGAGATGGCGCGTTGAAAACGGGCGAGATCGTCCGATAGGTTTGCTGGCGCGAGGGCGGCGAGAGCTTGGCGGGTGGTGGCGAGTTGTTCGTTGGTTTGCGCTTCGTTGTCCCGGGCTTGGGCGAGGGAGTTTTGTCGGGCGGTGGCGTCACCGTGGGAATCTTCGAGGACTTTGATGCGCGTTTCGAGATCGCGCAGCACTTGGCGGGTGGTGGAAAGTTGATCGCGGTGGCTTTGGAGTGCCTGGGTGGCGGCTTCCAAGCGGCTGCGAAGTTGTTCGGCACTGCGGCGGGTGATGATCTCGGCGTTTTCCGCTTGGCTGAGTTGTTGCTGAGTGGTGGCAAGCAACGTGCGTGCTTCCGGGAGATTCGCTGGAGATGATAGATTGGGGTCGTTGGCAAGAGCTTCCTTGCGGCGCTGGACTTCCGCAGTGGCAGCGTCGAGCGCATTGGCGGCGGACGTTAGTTCGGTGGCTAGCGATTCGCCACCGAGCGCTTTCCAACGGGTTTCGAGCTGGGCGATTTGTTGTTCGAGGGCTTGGCGTTGCTCGAGGACGGTGGAGGCGTGGTCGAGGTCGCGAAGCGTGAGGCGAGCAAGGGCGGCAGAGAAGGCACGATGCGCGGATTCGGAACGGGAGCGGGCTTCGGAGAGAGAAGTGCCACCGCCTGGGCGAATGCGCAGGCGGGTGCCGTTGCCGATGGCAAGTTCGCCGACGTCAGTGAGAATTCTGGCCTCGGTTATGGTTAGAGTCTGGCCATCGAGGGTGACCGTGGTGTCGGTGTTGAGCAGTTCGATGCCGGTTGCCATCGCTTCCAAGGTGGCGGTGGCTTGGCCGGTTTCGCGTTCCAGCTTGCGCAGGGATGTTAGATCCTTGGCGGTGAGGAGCGGGAGTTGGGCAAGGGTGGCGCGAACGGTGGTAAGTTCGGCACGGATGGTCCCGGCTTCGGCAGAGCGGGTGGCGAGGCGTTGATGGGCGTCGGATTTCTCAAAGGAAGCGAGTGTGGCCGTAGCGAAATCGTGATGGAGGCGGGCTTGGCGGACGGATTCGGCTGCTTGCCGTTGGGAATTGTCCGCGGTTTGGCTGATCGTGCGGGCGCTTTGCTCGTCGGCCGTGAGAGTGGATTGTTTTTCCTCGGCGGGGAGCAGTGCTTGGCGGGCGGCGCCTGCTTGGTGGTGGAGGCTTAGGATGTTCGTGTCGTCCTTGGCGATTTGTTCGCGGGAGGCGGCGGCGGTTTCAAAGGCTCTGAGTTGGGTTTCCTCGTGGCGCTGAAGTTCCGTGACCCGGGTGAGTTTCGCCTCGGTGGCGGTCAGTTGGACGCGCAGGGAGGGAAGCACGGCATCGACGTCGGCGATCTCCTTTTCGGCGCGGGCGTGATCGCTGACGGCTTGTTCGAGGCGGGCGGCGGTTTCCTGGGCGCTGAGGAGGGCAGCTTCGGCTTCAGTAAGTTGGGTGCGGGCAAGTTCGGGTTTAGAGCCGGCTTTGGGTTTGCCGGTCGCGGTGAAGAGGTCGTCGTAGCTCGCGGCGATCTTTTCACGAACGCGCTGGTCGGTGGCGGACTGCATCACGGCGGCGATGCCGTCTTTTTGGAGCCGCTGGACGAGGGTGTCCTTGTGGGCACTGGCGTGGTCGGCGGGATCCTGGCCTGAGCTGCCCTGCCAAACCCACAGGTGGGACCAAGTCGCGGCGAGCTGGCCGGCATTGGCACGACCGCCGGATTCGGTCTTGAGAATTTCCGTGAGTTTGGCGTCGGCTGCTTCGTCCTTGAGGGTGGCCATGCCGGTTCCGCTGAGGCGGGTGCTGCCTTTGGTGGCGGCGAAGCGTTTTTCGAGTTCCCAGCGGACTCCGGCGGCTTCGAAAGTGAGGGCCACTTCCGGGTCGCCGCCCAGATGGGTGGAAACCATTTCTTTTTGGATGCTGCCACCGGTTTTTGCGCGGAGAAAAAGGGCGCGGTGGGCGGCTTCGGCGAGGGTGCTCTTGCCGGATTCGTTAGGTCCGCCGATTAGATTGCGCGACGGGTCGAAAGTCACCGTGAGGTCCTTGTGGATCCGGTAGTTGCGAACGGTGAGGGAAATGAGGCGCATCTGGTGACAATTGGTTAGGCGAGACAGGCGGCGTGGAGTTCACGCAGGGCGAGGCGGGTGATGGCGGCATCTTCGGTTGCGGCGTCGATTTCGGAAACAAGTTGGCTGGCGACGGATGCGATGAGCGGATCTTCCGAACGCTGGGTCAGCGCGGTGATTTCCTCCTTGGAGGGCGCGATGGTGGCGCGGTGATCGAGTTTCAGACGGACGAGGCGGGATTCCCAGGACTCGAGGATTTTCTCCAAGCGTCCGGATGCCTCAATGCCGAGCGAGCCTTCTAGCGAAAGCAGCAGCAGATGCTCGTCGCCGCGCTGGCCGAGAGTTTCGTCGAGGAGGGAGGCGAAAAGATCGAGGCTGGCGTCGTCGGAGAAACGGAATGCCAGTTCTTTCCAGAGAAACCGGCTGCTGGGAATCTTTTCCACCACAGGCGCGGCCCCGCGGGAAAGCGTCACCTTGAGCACGTTTCCAGGGTCGTTGCCTTCGCCTTTCGGAAAGCGGTCGGTTTCCAGCGTGCCGCTATACCAAGCCTTTGGACCGACCTGCTTGGTGCCGTGCCAATCGCCGAGCGCGATGTAGTCGTTGGCATCCGCCGGGAGACTGGATAGGTCGATCCAATTAACCACCGTGGACGCACCCTCTTCATCCTCCTGCACCGACCCAAACCCTTGGATGGTGCCATGGGCAAGCACGATGCGGGGTAGATCAGGCGGCAAGCTTGGATCATCTACGGAAGAACGAATCCAAGCGGTGGGATCGCCCGGTTCAAAGCGGCGCAGTAACGGAGCGGGGAAGATGACCGCGTTTTCGAGGATAACGGGTTCCGGCGTGAGCAATACCCGGAGGTTGGGGGCGAGTTGCTTTTGCTCGCGGAGGAAAAACTCCTGCGCCCAGATGGACCCAGGGCCGGCATGATCGTGGTTGCCGGGGATGACCAGCACGGGGACTTTCAATGCGCCGATGGCAGCGCAGGCTGCGGAAACGGTTGCCTTGGTGGCGTGGGAAGAATCGAACATGTCGCCGGCGACCAGGATGAAGCCGGCCTCCGAGGACCTGGCGAGATCCGCGAGTCGTTGAACGGCATGCAGGCGCTCTTGCTGGAGTCGGTGCCGCTTTGCGTCGTCGCGGACAGAGGCAAAGGGTTTGCCAAGTTGCCAGTCAGCGGTGTGAAGAAAAACGGCGCTCATGGGGATATTCATCGAACGCGGCAATTCTGGGAGAAATGAGGTCCTACTGCAATAGCGGATAACAAAATCAACGGATTACAAAAGACTTGCCGTTTTGGGAGCAGGAAGTCGTCAGTTCGAATCTGGCCGCCCCGACTCTGCAACTCCATGAGTTACGCGGATTTGAAAGGTTAGACACAAAGCCCGCTCACCTTTCACTCACTTTACCGCCAGCAGTTGTATTCCAGACGAACGGATGCTGCCATGACATCTGTTGGGAACGCCGCGAGCGCCACAGCGCAGGGGACTGTGCCAGGGAAACTGCTGGTCGTCCGGGTGACGGGAAAGCTTTTCCTCATGTTCCGTTACTTGCCTTGGTTGTTAGAATTCATTTCGTTTCGATATCCGCAGTGGCCGGGGCGAGGCCGTCGCTGATCGCAGTCACGCGGATATGGCCGGGCTTGCGGGTGGATTTGAGGATGGCGAGTCCGCAGCCTTGCCACGCCTTGCGTTGCGGTTGTTGGAAACTCTCGCGGCTGGAGGGATCGCCATTGCCGACCGCGGCCAGCACCCCGGGACCCTCGATCTTGATCCGCACCAGGTTGTTAGCATTGGGATTGAGCCGGCCCTGGGCATCCACCACTTCGAACGGCACATAGGCCAGCGACTGGCCGTCGGCGGCCATCGTGGTGCGTTCGGGACGCAGGCGGATGGCGGCCGGTTGGTCCGCGGATTCAAGCGTGCATTCGGCAATCGCCGTGCCGTTCTTATAGCCCACCGTCTTGAGGCTTCCCGGCTGATAGGGCACGCCGAATTCGGCACGGAACCGCTGATCGCGGGTGGTTGGTCGCCGCCCGATGCTCTTGCCGTTGAGGAACAATTCAATCTCATCGCAAGAAGCATAGATGCACACCGTCAGGATTTTCCCTTCCTGCCCGGGCCAAGTCCAGCTTGCCAGCACGTCGTCAGCGCCCCAGTCGTAGCGCCGGATATCACTGAACAATGGTTCGGGGCGGCGCACGAACGCGGCCAGCGCATCGTTGCCGAACAACGCGCCACGGTAATAGGACTGCGGCCGCCGCACGCCGGTCAGGCCGATGTCACCGCAATAGGCAACCGGCCAATAGACTGGCAGACCGAACCCGATCCAGCCGATCGACGACTCGCCGAGGTAATCCCAGCCGGTCCAGACGAAATCGCCGATCACCCACGGGCAATCGACGGCGGGCATCCAGTAATCGAAGTTTTGAGAGGCGAATGATTCGGTGCCGACAATCACCCGCGCGGGCACGCGGTCGTGGTCTTCGAGATAAGCTGTTTTCTGATAGTTATGTCCTTCGTTCCACTTGAGGGCATAGTTATATCCGACGACATCGAGGGCCGCCATGAACTCGTCTTTCTTCGGGTTGACCCCCTGCACGCCGGAAGTGACGGGGCGGGTCGGATCCAACTGTTTCACGCGTTCGGCCAGCATGCGGGCGGTCGCGGCCACCGGCGGGCTGTCATTGCCGGGGATTTCGTTGCCGATGCTCCACAGGATGATGGACGGGTGGTTGCGGTCGCGCAGCAGCATCGAGTCCAGATCGCGTTGCCACCATGCGTCGAAGTAACGGCCGTAATCGTCGCCGTTCTTGCCACCCTTCCAGCAGTCGAAAGCCTCGTCCATGACCAGCACGCCCAACTCGTCGCAGGCGTTGAGAAACGCCTCTGAGGGCGGGTTGTGGGAACTCCGGATGGCATTGAAACCGGCCGCCTTGGTCAGGCGGACGCGCCGGTATTCGGCGTCATCGCAGGCTGCGGCGCCGAGCGGGCCGTTGTCGTGGTGCATGCACGATCCCTTGAGTTTCATCGCTTGGCCATTGAGTTTGAATCCCGCCTTGGAATCGAAGGAAATCGAGCGGATCCCGAAGCGTTGGCTCACAGCATCCACCACCTTGCCCTTGACCATCACCTCACAAAGCGCCGTGTGAAGGATCGGCTCATCCAGCGACCAGCGTGCGGGATTGGTGATTTCGAACTGCTGGTCGAATTCATGCGTGCCGGCGGCCGCCACTTCTTGCGCCGCCTCGCCGGAGGCGAGCACCCGGCCGTCGGCCGTTAGAATCTTGGTGCGCACCCCCACCGCGACGCGGCCGTCCGAAGTGTTGGCGACCTGCGTGCGCAAGCGCAGCACCGCCATCTTGTCGGACACCTCCGGCGTGGTGATGAACGTCCCCCACTGCGGGACATGCACCGGGCCGGTGCGGGTCAGCCGGACGTGCCGGTAGATTCCCGAGCCGGCATACCACCTGCTGTTAGACCCCTCGTTTTTCACCTCGACGGCGATGACGTTGTCGCCGCCGGGGCGGAGGTGTTTCGTCAGGTCATAACCGAAACCGGTGTAGCCGTAAGGGTGGTTGCCCAGGAGCTGGCCGTTGAGCCAGACGTTGGCGTTCATATAGATGCCATCGAATTGGATGCGCACTTGTTCGTTCGATTGCGCGCCGGGAAGCGTGAAGTGCTTGCGATACCAGGCGGTACCGTTGAGGGTGAAACCGACGGAGGGGCCGTTAGGCGCCTTGGTGTCGAAGGGGCCGGAGCGGGTGTGGGGCATTTGTTCGCGGAAAATCCCGCCGCCGTAACCGTCATGGCGATAGACCCGCACGGCGACCATGTCGGAGCCGTCGCCGGTCACGAGTTCCGGCGGGATCTGGTAATAACGGTCCTCGGTATCCGCGCGGCGAAACTCGGGGGGAAAGGCGCCGGTGCTGCCGACCATCACACCATTGACGAAGGTTTGGTCGGCGTCCTTGATCCAGCCCACGGCTAACAAGAATGCCTTGCCCTTCATGCCGGCGGGCACCTCGAACTTGCGCCGGTACCAGCCGTAGGACTTGTCATCCTTGTACTGCGAATGTTCCTCCCACGCCGCCGGCAGGCGGACCTCCTGCCATTTCGAATCATCGAAACCGGGCGCCTTCCATGTCAGATCGTCGCCTTTGGCGAAGCGCCAGGTGCCTTTTGTCACCGCGAGCATCGGCCCGGGATCCGGCAGCGGATCTAGATCTTCGATGCTCCAGTCGTGCGGCAAGTCCACAGTCCGCCATTTCGAATCGTCGAAGCCGGGCTCGGCGGCACCGGCAGTGGCACCTTTCATGAAGCGCCAGCCGAAATCGAACGAGTGCTCGCGGATGGGAGCGACCGCCTGGGTTGGCATCTCCGCCGCAGGGGAAGAAGCGGCCATGCCCAGGCATAGAGCCAAGAGGCACAGCCGTCCCATCCTGGCCATTGCAAATAGAGTCATTCTGGTTGGCATGGATTTCATATTCATATTATCGCACATCATCAGGCTGATGGTTACGATTCGGGTTTGAATTCGATGGCGCGCACATTGATGGCCCGCCAGGTGGCGGCATCCTTGGCCCGGATCTTCACCTTGGCGGGACCGGCGGCTTTGATCTCGACCAGGCCGAGATCAATGGCAACGAAATCATCCCAGCCGCCGGTCTTGGCGGCGCGGCCCGTTAGCCGCTGATCGCCGATTTCGACGACGAACTCGCGACCGTCGTTTTGCGTCGCGCAAACGGCACTTACCCTGAATTTGCCGGGTGACGGGAACCGGACGTGCCACAGGGCGAAATCGTTCCCGCTATCCCAAAAGCCGAGGTTGGTCTGACCGCCCCGGTCTTCCGTACGAATGCCACCTGTGAGTTCCGCATCTAACGGACAGAGCGTCAACCGCCCTTGGGCATCAGGCGTGAGCGACGTGTTGGCAGGCTCAACCGGCACGTTGGTCAAGTCCGTGCCGGTGATTTTCACGCCCACGGTGAACTCGGAGATCCGGTCTTTCGGGAGCGTCACGAGCAGGCCCTCGGCGCTCTGATTCCATGCGGGTTTGCCGTCGCAGCCGAGGATGCCAACAGACTGGATGTTGTTGACGTTCTGGCCCTGGGGTTTGGCCAGCGAGCGGATCAGCAAGCGGCCGTCCTCGGGCCAGCCGAGGGCGATGGCATAGAGGGTCGGCCCATTGGTGGTGAAGCGGATTTCCTTCGAGTTGTATTTGAAGTCCTCGCTGAACGAGCCGCCCTTGACCGCAACCGCGCTCTCGCCATAAACGGTCCACGGTCGTGATCCGAAGATGGCTTCGCCGTGGATCGCGTTCCAGGCGGCGAGTTGTTCGAGCATTGTTTCGACCTCCGGGTCGAGCGAGCCGTCCGGGCGCTGGACGACATTGAGGAGCAGGTTGCCGTTTTTGCTGACGTTGTCCACGAGCATGTGGATCACCCAGCTCACGGGGCGGAATTTCCAATTGCGGTTGTAATACCAATCGCCGATCGAGGTGTCGGTTTGCCACGGGTTGGGATCGATCGCGGGCATGATTCCTCGTTCGAGGTCCTCGATCCAACGGCCCTCGCTCTTTTGTTTGCAGTTGTAAACCACCTCCGGCGTGCCGCCGTGGCGGGCGGCGTTCGAGTTATACAAATGGGCGATCATGCTGAGGCCGACCTCGTTGCCGAAGGGCACTCCGCCGTCGGTGTAGAGCAGGTCGGGCTGATAGTTGTCCACGAGTTCCTTGATCGAGGCATACCACTGGCGATGCCACTTCGGGTTGTTGCTATACCATCCGTTGTCGCCGGGCTCCGCGGGAAAATGATAGAGATCCTGGAAATCAGGATTCGCGCCGTCATAGGGCACGCCGGCCTGCGGCCCGTCCTGGTCCGCGCGGTGGCTGCTCTGGAACCAGGTGAAGCTGGCTCCAAGATGTTCGGACACGCCGAACTTCAGGCCGAACTTTTTCGCGGCCTTCTGCCACTCGCCCACCACGTCGCGCTTGGGTCCCATGTTGGCGGCGTTCCAGCGGTGGATTTTCGAGTCCCAGAGGAAGAAGTTATCGTGGTGCGAGCCCATGCTGACGAAGTATTTGGCGCCGGCTTTCTGATAGAGCGACATCAGGCGCTCCGGATCCCACTTTTCGGCCTTCCACAACGGGATGATGTCCTTGTAACCGAATTGCGACGGATGGCCGTAGTGTTCCAGGTGATACTTGTAATGGCCGTTGCCCGGCTCATACATCCCGCGGGCATACCAATCGCCGTCCATCGGCACCGCCTGCGGCCCCCAGTGCGCCCAGATGCCGAACTTCGCATCGCGAAACCACTCTGGACAGCGGTAATCCTTGAGCGATTCCATCGTCGGTTTGAACCGACCGTCCGCGACGGGAACGTCAGCCGCCAGGGCGGGCAGCGCCGACAGGACGGCGGCTAACAGAAACGGGCGGGATTTGCGGTGGTGCATGGCGGATGGTTGCATGGGAAGGCGGGATGAAGGCAGCAGTTCGCAGGTGCAAGGTGGCGGAGCTTCGCAGAAAGCGCAATGGTCATAATGCGAAATGTGTTGTCTGTTTTGCGAAGGCAAGGGAGGCGTGAGGTGGTGGGCTGGCGGACGACGCGGTGGTGGAAGTTGCGGGGTGCCTGCGCGAAGAATCGTGGATCGCCCGGTTCGAGGCAGGGTCTGCCCCCGCGTAAGAGATTCTCCGGGGTGGACCGCAGTCGGCTTGAGTGACACCACGATTTTGAATTATGAATGATGAAGAGGATTGGGCTGGCCAGGCGGCAATGGCCAGGCGGGTGCTTGACTTGGGCAGGTAATGCCGTAGATTGGCTGCACCCAGCATGGCCTCGCCGCTCCAGTTTTATCGCAATTTCCAGGCCTTGATGCGGCAGCATGGGATTCGGCATGTGCTGACCTCCGGCATGGCCTGTGTGGAATATGGCATCCAACAAAACACCAAGGATACCGATTGGATCATTCATACGGATGATTTGGAACAACTCGTCGCCATGCTCTGCGAGTGTGAACGCGGGCTGACCGGGAACAATTGGGTGGTCTCCTACCGACCGCTGTTTGGGGCACCGTTGTTGAAGGAGTATCATCAAGGTGGGTGGACTTCGCACCTGGCGATTCGCGACGAACCGCTTGCCCCGGAACATCACTTGGATTTTTTCGGCAAAGCCCCCAGGCTCAAGGACGATGAGTGGCTGCCTCAAAGCGGTGGAATTGCCAGTAGAACCGTGGTGGCGCAGATGAAAAAGACCGATCGCGCAAAGGATTGGCCAATCGTCAATGGACTGGCCATGCAAGTGTGCAATGAGGGCAACATGGAAGGCTTGCTCCATCTGCGGGAGCTTTCATTACTACGTCAATTCTGGAGTGATCTGGATGGTTCCGCGCGGGAACCACTCAGTGCGACCCGTCCTTTGCTTGGAAACCTGTCGCTTTGCGACGAAACTTATCTTGAGCGCTTGCTCATGATCGAGCGGGGCATCTGGGAGGGTGTGAACCGCGAACGATACCTTGTTTACCAGCATGAATGGAAGCAATTTTACGGTCGCTGGCAACAGGATCAAGTCGGTCAATGGCCAAGTTCCGAGCCCTTCGCGCAACAGCATCGACGTGTCTCCGAGGCGGTCGTCGAGTGTCACCTGCCTGCGACTCCAATCCTCATGCCAGAGCAGAAACACGGGATTTTCAATCAAGGAATTCAGCGTGCGGTCGCGTTGTTGGCAGCAACACCCAAAGAACTTGAGGCCGTGCTTTTCCCACTTGAAGTGATCTTACCATGAAGCCTCGAATTGACCAAGCGCTGCCTGAAATCTACTATGAAATCATCGCCCGTGACCTTGGTGAGGACAAGGCACGCTGGGCGCGCTTGCCTTATGCAGAGCGGATGAAGGAACTGGAGTGGTATCATGCCAGCTTCAACACCCCCGATGATCTGTCACTCTGGCCGGCTGAACTTGATGGCGGAGTGGATCGACCATGAAATTCCACTTGGATTCTTGATTCATGATTCTTGAAAGCAAGCGACGGTCACAGACCGCCGCCACAGTAACGGAAGTGCGGGGCCACCGTTGCGCACCGGCGGCCCTGCGGGGATCCGGAGAAAACCCATTAACTCCGGAAAGTGTTGTGTGTGTGAAGTGATCAGTGATGGAGCCACGACACTCATGTCGTGTCTTCGGGCCTAGGTGAGGAGTATGTGTGAATGATTATCGATCGTTGATCGCGGATAGCGGAGGATCTTCCATCCTCTATCTTCGATCCGCAACCATCGATATCTTCACACTGGCTCACTGCGCTTTGACGCGCACGAAGAGCTTGCCGCCAGGCGGAGGCGTGTAGGGGTTGAGCGTGACGTCCACGGTCTCGACACCGTCAACCGCCGGAACTCTGGCCACCTGGTCCGCCTGGGCGGGCACTGTGCCCCAATCCGCCAAGTCGATGGAGGTCCACACCGTGTACGCGAGACCGCTGTTAGCAGTCCGGGTGTAGCTGAACATGCCGGCGGTATTGTTAAGCGGCACGGTGATCGGGTTGCAGGACGAGCCCTTGGTGGGATCGAGGCCGAAGGCGAATTCCTGTTGGTTGGTCATGCTGTCGCCGTCCGGATCGCCGGTCGGTGTCTGGTCGGCACCCGAGGCGAAGGCATAGCTGGCGAGCCAGGTGTCATACGGGGTGGATGCCGATGCAATCCGGGCGCCATTGGTATTGTAATACTGCGCCTCAGTTAGGGTCATCGCCCGATTGAGGATCAGCAGATCGTCGATCCAGCCCTTCAGGTTGGCGTCGGCGAGCGTCTTCCCCACCTCGAATCGTTCGTGAGTCACGTTTGGTGCGGCTGGCTGGTCTCTGGACACCTGTTGGCCGTCAATGTACATGGTCCGCCAGCGGGTGGCGCCATCATACGTCTGAACCACCGAATGCCAGCCGTCACGGAAGTTACCGCTCGGGACATGTCCCCCTTGATCACTATTCCACCAGTAGGCAGCAGCATCATAGTAGCCGCTCATCCGGAGATTGATGCATCGCGTTCCGGTGTCGAAGCCTGTGCTGCCCCAACCCACCCACCCGCCGTTGCCGTGGCTGGTGGGATCCGCCTTGACGAAGCAGGCGACGGAGTAGGAATTGGCCCCGGTGGGGATGCCCGAGGGGAACGCGGGCGCATCCTGCCTGCCGAGCCAGGTGCTCCCATCCAGTTGGAGACAGGCGCTGCCAAACTTCGCAGGGCCATAAGCGACAGTGCCAGCTTTGGCTGCGAGGGTGTTGCCACCGGCGGGATCGGTGAGCGCGTTGTCGAAATGCCAATAGGCCACCGCACCGATCGGCAATTTGGCCCCGCCAAGGTCCGTGAAGCTGGCCGAGATGGTGTGGTGGGTCGTCACGTTGGGGAAGGTGTAGCTGGCCATGGGGCCCTGGCTCACGGTATCCACCACCACCTCCGCGAGGCTGTAGCCGTAGCTGGCGGCGATGGTGAAGGTCTGATCCGCGCCCTCAACAACCACGACCGTGCCGGCCGGGGAGATGCTGCCGCCCGTGCCGGCGGAGGCCGTGATGGTGTGGGTGGTAAGCGCTTCAAATGAGGCCACGATCATGTCGGTATCAGCCACATTGACCATCGTGTAGGTCTGGGTGCCAGGCCCGGCGACCACCTCGGCGCCATTCGCCAGCACACTGGTCACCTGATAGTAACGGTCCGGCGTAATGGTGAATGTCTGGCTGGCTCCCGGTGCCATATAGATGTCACCGAGCGGGCTGATGGAGCCGCCAGTGCCGGCAGACGAGGTGATTTTGTTGGCGGGCCCGACTCGAACAATCGCCACGTCGAGGCAGTCCCAGTGCGGACCCCACTCACCTGCCGGGGCATAAATGGTAATGGTGTTGGCACCAGCTTTCAAGGCGACGGTGCAGGTGAATGTGCCTTGGCCGGCGCCATTCCAAGTAGCTGGCCTGAAGGGATAGCCGGACAAATCCGTCCCGTTCACCTTGACCCCGCTAGGCCGGTCGGCATAGCCACCATCGGAGACGGTCATGGCGTATAGCCCGGTTTCTGACGCGGTCACATTGTTGACGGTGAAGCCGCCGGATTGGTCGGGGGTGTCCTTGCCTGCGCACGCACCCCCTGAAACGTTAGGATGGGCTTCCACCGGGGTTACGCAATGGACAAAAGTATTGGCAGGATTCTCCGCTTCATAGCGGCGAGAGGTGAAAACCAGATCCCGCCCGATCTGGCCGCTCGTTCCGACGACGGCGGTCAGTACTGCCGAAGGCGCGAAGCCGCTCTTGGTGGCCTGCAGATAGTAGGTTGCGTTCTGTGGTAGGGATACCTCATAGACGCCGCTTGAATCAGCGGAAACGGCGGTTAGGAGTGCCGTGCGGGCTGGATCCGAGTAAACACCTACCGTCGCATCGCCTCCAGTTCCACCGCCATCGACACGAACCGTGCCACCGACACCGACCACAGCCAGCGACGCAAACGTGACAGTGATGGATCCGGCAGCCTGCACGTCGTTGAACGCATACGTGGTGACCCCGCCCTTGGATGTGGTGGCGCCATTTTCGGTCACGGACACGTCGGACACACGATAACCAAAGGCCGGAGTGATGGTGAAGGTCTTGGATGTGCCAATCATCACCGGCACGGTCCCGCCCGGGCTGATGGTTCCGCCCGATCCGCTCACCGAGGCAACGATAGCGACAGGCGTACCGACTGAAAGGGCGCCGTAGGTATGGTATGCGATGGCCTCATCCTGGCTCATGGCCCGATTCATGATCAACACATCGTCAATCCAGCCCTTCCAGTAATCCCCATCGAAAAGGGCCCTGCCTACCAAGAAGCTGGTCCCCTGAATGTTTGGCGGACCAGGGTTCCTGGCGGCTCGTGGCACGCCGTCGAGGTAAAGTCTCTCCGTGGTGCCGTCCCAGGTGCCGACGACGGAATGCCAGCCATCGAAGAAATTCCCGCTGGCCAGGGCTCCGCCAAAGTCATTGCCCCACCAGTAATTCCACACGTCATTCCACCAGGGATTGTTGCCCCCGTTCAGCCGGAACGTGTTGGCCTGACTGCCGTTCGGTGTGCCGTAGGCGATCCAAGTGCCTCCACCGGGGCAACCGGTGTCGCATTTGATCCAAGCGGCGACAGTATAGGGACTGGCACCCGTGGGCATGCCCGTCGGGAGCGCGTTGGAAGCTGTTTTGAGATAGGTGCTGCCGTTGCAATAGAGGGAGGCGCTGCCAAAATTCCCCAACCCGTAGGCCAAGGTGCCCGCCGCAGTGGTGAGGGTGCTGGCACCGACGGGATCGGCGAGCGTGTCGTCGAAAGACCAATAGGCCACCGCGCCGGAGGGCAGCTCGGGCGCGGCCTGCGCCGTGGTGGCGGTAGTCAACAATAGCGCCGCGACGAACGCGGCGGCGGATGCGGCGAGGCGGCATGGCCGACGCCGGGATCGTTTGGATCCGGGTGTTGTGGTTTTCATTTGTCCTCGACCTCCTCCGGCTTGCCACAAACTCCGGGCGGTTTTCAAGCCACCCGGAGTTGCGGTTTTCAGCAATGGTGCGAATCAATTGGGGATCACGAGCAGACGGACGAACTGCTGGCCCAGTCCGGGGGGCAGGGTGAATGTTAGATTGCCACCCACAAGGGCGGGCTTCGGGGTGTAGTTCGTCCACGTGCTGAGGTCGGGCGAGGTTTGAACCTCATAGTCGCCCATGAAGGTCGGGCTCACCGGCCAGGTGACCGTGTTGCTCGCGTCCAGGCCCGGATTGGTGGCGAGGCCGGTCACGCCCATGAAGTAGGCGACACCGTTTTCCACACCGTCATTGTTGTAGTCTTCACCCGGGGTTTGGTCGGGCGCGTTGATGGCCGCCCAGGAAGCGTAGTCGTTGGACGAGCCCAAGGGGATCCCAAACTTGGCGCCCAGGGAGCTTTCCAGCGCCGTGCGCTTGGCGTCAGAGATGGCATCCCTGTAGACATACACGTCGCCGATATTGCCGCTGAATGCACTCCAGCCATCCCAGACGTTGCGGCCAACGCCGATGAGATTCTGCCAGCTATTTCTGCCATCGCCACCTGTCAGGTCAGCATAGTAATTGGTACCCAAGGCAGCGCCCGACCAACCACTAGCCAAACCGTTGACATACAGTTTGGCAGAACCGTCAAGCTGACAAACCAGAGCAAGAACAGTCTTCTGGCCCTCAGGAATGATGGTGCCAGTTCTTTGCCAATCCCACGCCTTGCGGGCGACCATTACTTCGCCAGTGGCGTGGTCAACGCAGAAATCAAGACCGTTGTAGTAGAGATTGACGATTGAGCCTCTGGCCTCGCCGCCGCCAAACCAATAGGTCGGCTGCACCACGGCAACCACACTGACGCCAGTGGCATCAACGCCTGCATTCGGCTGAACGGTGAATGGACAATTAACGAGGTTGAAACCGTCATTGCCGTCGGTGCCAAAGCCAGGTTCACTTCGAGTATTGGCGATCCATTTAACGCCGTCAACCGTGACAACGCGAGGAGTGTCAATGGCATTGAGCATCGCGCCTGCAGGACTGCCCAAGACGTAGGATGGTGTCCAGTTGCCAGTCAGGTCGCCATCGGCAAAAGCACTGAACTGATCGACTGTTGCCATGAAGAAGACATCCCAGTTCGGGTTGGCAACGAGCGCGAAATCAGCAGGTGCTCCGGCTGTAGTAAGAGTAACCACTTGGTCTGCTGACACATCATAGCCAGCAGCGCCAGCGGCTACATACCATTCTCCCACAGGAAGAGTCTGTGCATAGCTGCCGTCGATACCACCAATTGTGGACGTGGTTACGGTGTATGCAGACATCGGGTTCTGCGAGGCGTTTGCGGTCAGTTTGAAATAGACTTTCGCGCCATTGATTCCAACACTGCCATCGCTGACCACGCCCGAAATAACCCCAGTATCCTTTAATTCAATCGTGGCAACGATTGATCCATCTACAAGAACGTTGTTGAACGTATAAGTGGCGACAGCACCCTTGGATTCCGTAAGGCCATTTTCAGTCACAGATACGTCAGCAATGTAAGAGTCGTACGCCGGTGTGATCGTGAAGGTCTTGCTTGAGCCAACAGTCACAGGCACGGCGGTTCCGCTCGGGGTGATGGTTCCATTACCGCCACCGGTCTTGGAGGCAGCTATATTGACAGACGGGGCGAGTGAACGGGCACCGAGGGTATTGTATGCCGCAGCCTCAGTCGCGTCCATCGCCCGATCCAGGATCAGCAGATCGTCAATCCAACCTTTGAAGTTGGAATCGTTGAGTGTCCGCCCCACGATGAAACTGGTGCTGCCGAAGTTGGGGGGCGTGCCGGGGTCCCTGGTGGCTCGTTCCACGCCGTCGAGGTATAGCTTTTCAGTGGTTCCATTCCATGTCCCAATGACTGAATGCCAGCCATCGAAGAAGGTTCCGCTGGCCAGGGTTGCGCCCATGTCATTGGAGTGCCAGTAATTCCAGATGGCACTGGGGCTCCAGCCGTCGAGGCGGAAATTGTTGGCCAAATTGGGACTGTTGGCAGTGCCGTAGCCGATCCAGCCGCCGTTGCCGGGGCAACCCGTGTCGGCTTTGATGTAGGCGGCAACGGTGTAAGAACTGGCACCGGTTGGCACGCCGGTCGGGAACGTGCCCGAGAGGGGGTCCAGCGTGGTGTTCCCGTCAACATAGAGGGAGGCACTGCCCATGTTTCCCGCGCCGTACGCCACCGTACCCGTCGCGCCTTTGAGGGTGTTGCCACCGATGGGATCGGCGAGCGTGTCGTCGAACGACCACCAGGCCACCGCGCCGGTGGGCAGCCCGGTCGCAGTCAGCGTGAAGTTATTGCCGCCTGCAGGAAAAGCACCGACCGTAACCGGGCCAAGCTCCGCTGATGGCATATAACCAGGTGCCGTGGCGGCTATGTAGTAGTCGCCGGGAGGCAGATCCTTGCTGTAGTCGCCAGCCGGGTCAGCTCCTGTGGTCGTGGTGGTTGTACTCGCCAACGCGCCGCCTGGGGTTAAGGAGAAGTGAACCGTAGCGCCCGCGATGCCGCCAACTGAATCGCTGACGTTGCCGGAAACCGGCTGCAGATTATTCAGCACCTTGAAGTTGGCCACGACGGCGCTGTCCGCGGTCGGAGTGACGCTATAGGGGTCGCTGATCGGGGAGGCATCCACCGTCACGGTATCGATCTCCCAGCCGAAGGCCGGGGTGACCGTGTAGGTCTGGCTGGCTCCATCCGCAACCGCCACTTCGCCAAGGGGACTGATGGTGCCATCGCCCGTGCCGACGGATGAGGTAATGAGCCAGGCGACGCCGGTCGGCACATCAGCGAGGTCGATATAGTCCCAGTGCGGACCCCAGTCGATGTTGTTGTACAACGTGATCGTGTTGGAACCGGCTTTCAGCACGACCGGCACCGAGTTATGGCAATACCCGTTGGCATCGGGATTCGAGGAGGCTACCGGGGAGGACGCAACGTTGGTCCCATTCACGGAGATGAAGGTCTGCCTGCCAGTAAAGTAGGTAACCATCTGCATGTCGTATTGGCCTGTTGAGACCACGGTCACGGGGATTGTCAGCGTGCCCGTGCCTCCCTGAGACTGCTTTGCCGCCCTCGCTCCGTTTGAATCGAGCGCATTGTTGGACACACCCATATTGACACTTGGAAAGGCGACGTGGCTTTCGCATTCGTAGCGCGTGTAGGTCGGGGCCGGGTCCAGGGTGATATCCGGGACCACACTGGAGGCGGTCACCGTGACGGTCTTGGAAAGGTAACCCGTCCTTGAAGCGGTGACGTCGAATGATCCGCCGTCGATCAGGCCGGCGAGACTGTAAGTGCCATCAACTGGCGTGGCAACCTCTCTCGGGCTGGTACGGAACTGGCTGCCACTGTAGTTTACCGTAATCGTCGCGCCTTCCAACGGGCCGGAGCTGTTCTTGACCAAGCCGCTCAAAGTGCCGGTGTACGCGGCGGAGCTGATCTGGAGATTGTCGAAGTAGCCGCCGGGGTTTTGAGTGCCCAGCGCGGCACCATTCCAACTGTAGAGCCGGAATGATCCATAATTGAGCCGCTCGGGTACGGTGCCCGGGTTGACCCAATCGAGGTCAATGGTATGCCATGCATCCAGAACAGTGATCGCAGACCTGGGGTCGTTGGGGGTGGTACCCGTATAGCGGGGATCCAGCAGGCGTCTCTGGCTGCCATCATACATTGTCAAATAGATGCCTGCGATCGGAGTGACGCCCGCCTGGACTTCACTGGACGGCACATAGTATTGCGCGTGAACTTGGTAAGTGGCCCCGGGGATCAGCCACACGTCGCTCATAAAATTCTGAGAACAGGTGTTCACATAAGTCGGGTTGCCGAAATCCTCCCAGACTGTGGCGCTGGGGTTGTTCGCATCGACTGAGGGGTTGGCATAGCGCCCAACGCCGTTAGGTTGCTCAAACCCGCCACCGGTACCGGTGTTACCGAAAGCAGACCATGGCCAGTACAGCGAGGCGGGGGTGTATTGCGCGAATCCCGTTACATACCCGGGATTCGGGGTGCCACCCGTGCCTTCAAAGTCGCCGTTGAGGATGAAGTCGGTAGCGGACGCGCTACTCAATCCGGCGAAGCACACAGCGGCGCAGCAGGCGGCGGATTTGGCGGCGAGGGTGAGACCGCGGGATCGCCAGGAAGGACGGAGCGGAGGAGACTGGGGGTGTTTGCTGTCGGGCAAACGTGACCGGCCCGCGTGAGGCGCTATCAGGTTCATGATTTTCATTGGTTTGGTTCAGGGGTTGGAGCCTTCAGTGTAGCGAAGCGTCTCAATCGGGGCAATGGCAATTATGCGAAAACTTTTGTCTATTTTGCGAAGGTCCGGTTCAGTCGATGCCGGGTTCGGCCTGGATTGTTTCGAGTGAGACGCCGTTGGTTTCGGGCATGACGCGCAGGACCCGGACGAGCTGGCCGGGCATGCAGAGGGCGGAGAAGGCGAAGGACGACCCGCCGGTGACGGCGGCGATCATCGGGAAGGTCCAGGAGATGGCGGCGCTCATCGCCCAACGGGTGAAGCTGCCCAGCGCCTGGTCGCGGGCGCGGACGCGGTTGGGGAAGATTGCGCAGATAAACACCCAGATGACCGCGCCCTGGCCGAAGCCGTGGGCCGCAATGAAGAGCAGCAGGCTGGCCAATGTCGCCGCCCCTTGACGGGCAGCATCGGAGCCAAGTTACTCGTTAGACTAATGGCACTGTCCACGGACGGACTGGAGAAGCTCTCTCCAGAAAAACGAAAATGGGGTCGCGGGGTTTAACCCCCGCGACCCTCCTCCACCGCCGGACCTGCGGATCTGCAAATCCGGCACTAGCCTGCTGTCACATCTTGCGTACCACCACAACCGCTCATGCAATGGACGAGCCACGTCATTCGATTGCAGCCGGACTGGGCTTCTGATGCACCACTACAAAGGCTCGGAGTCATTGACCGAACGTCGCGTGGTCAGCATCATGTTCCCAACACTCGCTTTTTCACTTCGGGTGGTTCGAGCGGAGGCCCGGGACTTCGCTGGAGTATCCAGCCCAGCCCAAGGCAATTACCCGAAAAACCGTCCCTGAAACGTCTTTGGATGTTTTTTCCGAATTCAAGGGTTGGTTTTCAACCACCCCTCAAGTTCACTGGTTACTGGCGGCGGCGGCGCACCAGCAGTCCGCACAAGCTGATCGCCCCGAGCGTCAACGCCGCCGGTTCGGGAATGGGCTCATTATTGGCAAACTCCCCAATGGCGAAGCCGCCTGACGTGCCCGTAATCTGCTTGATGCTGAGCCCCGTCAACTGCCTATCCTGCTGGGTCCAGACCCCGAAGTATTGGGCACCCCCAAGCGCGTCGATAGTCACGGTCTCGACCACACTTTCCGACTCAACCCTGATTTCGAACGAGCCGGCAATGTTCGGCTCCACGTACATGTAGAACGCCTGGATGCCCAACGGCATGATCATGTACAAATCATCGGCGTCCCGGAAATAAACCTTGCCGGTGTAGCCGTGGCTCCAAGTGGCCCACCCGGCACCAATGTCGGCGATTTTGGCAATATTGAAGCGCAGCGTGTCTCCGACGGCGGCTGGCGGCACCACCGCTGGATCCCGCCAGCACACGGCGCTTGAAGCATCGGTGTCCTCGGCCCTCGTATCCAATGGGAAGGCATGCATCGTATAGATACCCAACGTTGCAGGAGGTGCCCCAGAGCCAGGCGAGGTTACCACATTGATTGTAGCGGCAGCACAGGGCATGACGGCCATGGCTGTCAGTAACAATCCGCAATGACATGTTAGTCTTTTCATAGTTATTTATTGTTGTTAGTGTTTTTACGCAGAAGCTCCCCAGGGCTTTCTCCGGTGCGGAGGAATTCACATTTCAGCTCTCGGAAACGCCTGAATCTGACATTCCGACCCCGATTGTCAACGTTTTTATGTTTTTTTTTGGTTTTTTTTCACAGCCGCCCGATGGGTCGTTCCGGAAAGCGCTCTGCCCGGTTGCCACTCCGGCCGGCCGGTGCTTGCTCCCGGGGCCGTCTTTTCAGGGAGTTGCCATGACCGCCGGGGCTCTGCCGCCGTGATCGATTCTCCCCGGCAGGCGGCAAAATCAAGCGATTCATCACCCGGCGCTACTCTCCCCGCCGCACCTCCACGCCGCGAGCTTGCAGGGATTCGATGAATTCAGGGTCCGCCGCCGCGTCGGTGATGAGGCAATTCAAATCGGCCACGGCAGCGAAGAAAAACGCGGATTTTTGCCCGAGTTTCGAGTGATCCGCCAGCAACACGACATCCGCCGCGCTGGCAATCACCCGTTCCTTGAATGCCGCCTGCCGCGAGTTGCGTTCGCTCACCCCGCGTTCGAGGTGCAGGCCGTTGCCGGAAAAGAACATCCGGTGAATGTGGTATCTGTGCAGCGATTTTTCCGCAGTGGGTCCGATGAACGAGCGCGATCTGGCATCCAACGCCCCGCCGGTGCAGACCAGGTCCAGATTCGGACGTTCCGCCAAGGCCGTGACCACATTCAGCGCGTTGGTCAAAATGGTCAGCGGCACGTCCGGCAGAAACTCCGTCAGCGTCAGGACCGTTGAACTGGCATCCAGGAAAATCGTCTCATTGGCCTGAATCCGGCTCGCGGCCAGCCGCGCAATCGCCAGCTTTTCCTCCCGCCGGACCGCTTGCCGCTCATTGAACGGTTGCTCTTCCTTGATGCGCTCGGGGCGGCTCGCCCCACCGTGGATGCGGATCAACTCACCCCGCTTCTCCAAGCCCTCGAAGTCCTTGCGCACCGTCTCATCCGTCACCCCAAGCAGCGTGGCGGTGTCGGTGGTCCGTAGTGAACCCGCTTTATTCAGCAGGTCCAAAATCCGGTGTTGTCGGTCGATCGCGAGCATATTTCGTGGTTTCCCTGGGTTTTTTTGGGATTTTTTGGATTATTGCTTGACTGGTCAAGGAAATACCGTAAGAAACAAAGCCCGATGGCTGCAGCAACCAAGCAATCCCCGCCCAGAGCGCTCGTCGAGCACCTTGTTCGCGAGCAGGTCTATGCCGGTCTCGGTCTGCCACTGCCTGCGTTGGCCAAGGCGCCGAACGCGCTGCTCGTCAATGTGTCGGCGCGGCATTGCCACCTCACGCAGGCGGCGGTGGAGGCGCTGTTTGGTCCCGGGCACCAGCTCACTCCGATGAAATGGCTCTATCAGGAGGGGCAATACGCCGCCAAGGAATTCGTCACCCTCATTGGCCCGCGCAGCCGAGTCATCTCCAACCTCCGCATCCTCGGCCCCTGTCGCAGGCTCAACCAGGTGGAACTTGCCTACACCGATGGCATCGCCCTTGGCTTTGATATTCCCGTCCGCATGTCCGGTGACATTGTCGGGACTCCCGGCTGCATGTTGATGGGCCCGCACGGTTACTTCCAGCTCGATGAAGGCGTCATTCGCGCCCAGCCTCACGTCCACATGCATCCGGATGATGCCGCCCACTTTCGGGTGAAACACCTCGATGTGATGAAACTCAAGGTCCATGGTCCGCTCGGCATGACCTTTGATAACCTCGTCGTCCGTGTCGATCCTTCGTTCAAGCTCGAAGTCCACATCGATACCGATGAAGGCAACGCCTGCGGACTCAAGGCGGACACGTTCTGTGAACTCACCCGCGAATCCTGAATCTCAATTTTCCATCCCAAACCATCCCAACCAAACCACCCCCCATGAGCACTGCACTCGGCATGATCGAAACCAAAGGCTACGTCGGTAGCGTCGAAGCCACCGACGCGATGGCCAAAGCCGCCAACGTCCAACTCGTCAGTCAAACCCAAATCGGCGGCGGCTTCGTCACCGTCATCGTCAAGGGCGACGTCGGCAGCGTCAAAGCCGCCGTCGATGCCGGGGCGGACGCCGCCGGCCGCGTCGGCGAACTCATCGCCTCCCACGTCATCGCCCGCCCCCATTCTGAACTCCTCAGTCAGTTCGGCCTCGCCTGAGGTCTGGCCTGACAATTTCCACCCTGTAACTTCACACCACCATGGCCAAACAAGCAATCGGCATCATCGAAACCAAGGGTTTCATCGCCCTCATCGAAGCCTCGGACGCGGCCCTCAAGGCGGCCGACATCAAAATGACCGGCTGGGAGAAAATCGGCTCCGGTCTCGTCACCGGCTTCTTCTCGGGAGACGTTGCGGCGGTCAAAGCCGGCCTTGATGCCGCTGCCGCCGCCGCCTCCAACCTTGGCACCGTCACCTCCGTGCAGGTCATCCCCCGGCCCCACGACGATCTCTCGAAACTGGGCTCCTGGATCGCCTGAGCGACGCTCCAGGTGATGAGTGAACGGTTCATGGTTGACAGGAAAGATGCTCCGCTCCGCGCCTGCTCTTTACCCGTGACCCATGGCCCATGACAGATGACATTCTGCCATGCTCTTCCCTGACAACTGACAACTGGCAACTGCCCTCCATGCTCATCCTCGTCGCCAACCTTGGCTCCACCTCGTTCAAGTACCGGCTGTTCCGTATGGAAGAGCACGGCGGCGAGGTCATTGCCAAGGGGGCATACGAGCGAGTCACCGATTATGCCGCCGTCATTGATGAGGCCCTCGCCACCCTGCAGCGCGATGGCATCATCCGGCGTGCGGATGAAATTGATGCCGTGGGTTTCAAGACCGTACTCGGCAAGGATCTCAGCGGCTGCGTGTTTGCCGATCAAACCGTGATTGATGCGCTCGAAGGCTTCACCGCCGTTGCGCCGGCGCACAATCCGCCGTATGCCGCCGGCATCCGCCAGTTTGGCAAATCACTGCCCACGGCCCGCCTGGTCGCGCTTTTTGAAACGGCATTCTATCAATGGACCTCGGCGGCCTCTGCCACCTACGCCGTGCCCGCCCGGTGGCGGGACATCGGCATCCGGCGCTATGGGTTCCACGGTGCCAGCCACAAGTTCATAGCCGAGCGCTCCGCCGAGCTTTGCGGTCGTGAGGACGTCGCCCGTGTCGCCCGCCGCCTCTATCTTGATGGCCCGCAACCCGTAGCCGGCTCGCCGTTCCGGGTGGTTTCCTGTCATCTTGGCGGCTCCAGTTCCGTCACCGGCATCCGCAATGGCATGGCCATCGGCAGCAGCATGGGCTTCTCGCCGCAGAGCGGAGTGCCGCAGAACAACCGCGTCGGCGACCTCGATTCCGGGGCCATTCCCTATGCGATGCACACCCTTGGCATCTCTTTGGATGAAGCCGCGCGCCAGCTCACCAAGGAGTCCGGTCTGCTAGGTCTGTCCGGCATTTCCAACGACATCCGCGACGTCTATACCGCCGCCGCCGCAGGCCACCCGGAGGCGCGGCTTGCGCTCGACACCCTGGTACACTCGATCCGCCACTGGGCCGGGGCGTTTCACTTCGAGCTTGGCGGACTCGAGGCCCTCGTCTTCACCGCCGGCATCGGTGAAAACGGCGTCGCCATCCGCGCCGCCGTGTGCCAGCACCTCGAATCCTTCGGCATCCATCTCGATGCCGGGAGGAATGCCGCCTGTTGGGCCACCGAGGCGGTCATCAGCACGGCCGATTCCCCCGTGAAGATCATCGTCATTCCCGCGAACGAGGAACTCGTGCTCGCCCGCGAGGTGTTCCGCAAACTCTCCTGAATCATTCCATCTCAATTCCAACCAAACCTCGCACCACCCAAATACCACCATGGCCAAACAAGCACTAGGACTCCTGGAAACCCGCGGCCTCGCCTGCCTCGTCGTCGGCGTTGACGCAATGCTCAAATCCGCAAACGTCGAACTCCTCGGACCGATGAAACAAGTTGGCAATGGCATGTGCAATGCCGTCGTCTCCGGTGATGTCGCCGCCGTCAAGGCCGCCATCGATGCCGGTGCCGCCATCGCCGCTGGCATCGGTGAGGTCATCAGCGCCCATGTCATCGCCCGTCCGGACGATGCCACCGAAGGCGTGTTGCCCAAGGAAGTCGCCCGCGCTCCGCGCAAGTGAGGTTAAAGTGCCTGAGCGATACGGGGATGGCCGACCAGGAGCCACCCCCGCTGCCTTGCAACCATTAACCGATAGCCCGTAACTTTCACCCCCATGTTCCTCGCGGAAGTCATTGGACAGGTCGTCTCCACCAAGAAAGACGAACATCTGCTCGGCAGGACCCTCCTCCTGCTCCGGCCCAAGCTCGTTGACGATCAGGACCCGGCGCAGTTCAAGGACGGCCAGAACACCATCGTCGCCATCGATACCGTCGGTGCCGGGGAAGGCGAGTTGGTCCTGTTTTGCCAGGGCAGTTCCGCCCGCAACGCCCAGGGGCTCAAGCACATCCCGGTGGATGCCGCCATCGTCGCCATCATCGACCGGGTCGAAGTCCACGGCAAGACCCTCTACAAGGGCGGCTGATCTGTGGTCAAGAATTTCCAACTCCCCCCCAACCTCCCGCTGTTCCCCTCTCATGAGTCTCGACCCAAGCCAGATCCAAGTCATCGTTGAAGCCGTCGTCTCCCGCTTGGCCGCCGCCAATGGCGCGGTCCCGGCACCGGTGGTCAGGCCGAATTGCGACAGCACCAGGGAGGCCGCCACCGGCAAATTCGGGGTCTTCACCTGCGTCAACAAGGCGGCGGAAGCCGCCCATGGTGCCCAGCTCCAGCTCAAGAAACTTGGAGTCGCGGGACGCGCCAAGGTCATCGAGATTGTCAAGGGTCTTGCGGTTGCCAATGCCGAGTCGTGGGGTCGGTTCGAGATGGCGGAAACCAAGATTGGCCGGGTCGATCACAAGATTGCCAAGCTGCTCATCACCAAGGACGTGCCCGGCACCGAGTGGCTCCATCCATACGCCCTGAGCGGCGATGGTGGCATCACCCTCGAGGAATACGCGCCCTTCGGCGTGATCGGTGCCATTCTCCCCGTCACCCACTCCGTGCCCACGCTAACCGGGAACGTCATCAGCATGGTGGCGGCCGGCAACTCGATCATTTTCAATCCCCATCCCGGCGGCGCCCGCAGTGCCGCCATGGCCGTGCGGGCATACAACGAAGCCATCTTCCGCGCCATCGGCATCGACAATCTCATCACCACCATCGAGCAGCCGTCGTTGGAGTCCTTCGATCTCCTGTGTCAGAATCCCCACGTCGCGCTCCTCGCCATCACCGGCGGTCCCGCCGTGGTCAATGCCGCCATGAAATCCGGCAAACGCGCCATCTGCGCCGGCCCCGGCAACCCGACGGTGGTGGTCGATGAAACCGCCGACCTCGCCAAGGCCGCCCGCCACATCATCGAAGGTGCCGCCTTCGACAACAACCTCCTCTGCATTGGTGAAAAGGCCGTCTTCGTCCTTGGCTCGGTCTATAACCGCTTCTGTGAGGAACTCCAGAAGGCCGGTGCCGCCCGCATCAATTCGCAGCAGCTCGAAAAACTCACCGCCGCCGCCTTCACCTACCAGCCCGGCGATGGCGGGTGCTCGCATCCGGTGCTGAACCGCACCCTCGTCGGTGCCGACCCCGGCAAACTCGCCGAGCACGCCGGGGCCTCGATTCCATCCGGCACCCAGATCCTCTTCGCGGAGACTGATGCGGACCACGCCTTCGTGCAGGAGGAGCAGATGATGCCGATGTTGCCCATCGTGCCGGTGCCCGATTTTGTCACGGCCGTACGCGAGGCCAAGCGGGCCGAACACAACTACCGTCATTCCGCCATCATCCACACCAAGGACGTCGATCACATGACCTACATGGCCAAGGAGATGGACACCACCATCTTTGTCAAAAACGGGCCCTCCGTCGCCGGCCTCGGTCTCGGCGGTGAGGGTTACCTTTCGTACTCCATCGCCACCACCACCGGCGAGGGCATCACCACTCCCAAGACCTTCACCCGCATCCGCCGCTGCGTGCTGGTCGAGAACCTGCGGATCATCTGACGACAGATGACTGCAAGACAACAGACACCGCACCGCGCAGGTTTCTCCCATCCGCTATCTTCGACCCACCAGCCGCTATCCAGTCTCCCATGATCCTTGCCCAAGTAGTTGGCCATGCAGTCAGCAGTCATTCCCACCCATCGTTGAAGGGGTGCAAGCTGCTACTGTGCCAGCCGCTGGATTCCGAGCACGGATTGACGGGAGCGCCGCTGGTCGCCATCGACCTCTTCGGTGCCGGTCTGCACTCCACGGTCTTCGTCTCCACCGACGGTCTCGGAGCCCGCCATATCGTCCACGATGAAAAGTCCCCCATCCGCAACTTCATCCAAGGAGTGGTCGATTGAGCATTGAATTCCAGATCTCATGTCCTAAACGAAGAGCGCGAGAACCTGCCATTGCTGCCACCGCTAACTGATAACCGATCACGAATAACTGTCCCTCCCATGCGCGTCGCCCAAGTCATCGGTCGAGTGACCCTCAGCCTCCAAGACCCCTCGTTCAAGGGTGGCCGCTGGTTGATGGTCAATCCCCTGGATGCGGGGCAGTTCAACGACGCATGCCTGCGGCAACCGATGCCTTCCGCACAACATTCGCTCGTCGCTTACGACAACATCGGCGCCGGAGACGGCGACATCGTCGGCATTGTCGAGGGCGCGGAAGCCACCGCCCCGTTTGATTTTCCCATCCCCATTGACGCCATCACCGTGGCCATCTTCGATTCCCTTTCCTACCAACCGCCAGCCGCCCAACACCCTAACCTAACATCGTCATGACCAAGCAAGTATTCACCGCCGCCGACATGGAAGCGTTCCTCAGATCCGGCAAGACCGCCGCCGAACTTCCACAGGGGGTGCTCCTGACACCCTCTGCCAAGGATGTGCTGCGTGACGGACTCGGGCCGGTACGCGCCGGTGGAGCGGCCGCCAGCGCGGCACCCGCCGTGGCCGGCGCACCGATCCTGCCCGACTACGAATACCACTGGACACCCGGCCAAGACCCGAAGACCCCGGCGGAAATCCAGGCCTTCTTCAACTCCCCCGCCATCCTCGCCATCAAACACCGCATGGTGGACATCGGCAAGCGCATGTGGGCCCGCGAATACACCGATGGCAACGGCGGCAATCTGACCATCCGGGTCGGTGACAACCTCGTGCTGTGTACACCCACACTGGTTTCCAAGGGCTTCATGACCATGGAACAAATGTGTTTGGTGGACCTGGAAGGCAAGCAACTCGCCGGCAAATACAAGCGCACCTCCGAGTGCATGACGCACCTTGCCATCATGAAGCGCCAACCGAAGTGCAAGGCCTGCTGCCATGCCCATCCGCCGCACGGCACCGCCTTTGCCGTGGCCGGGGTCCGGCCTCCCACCTGCATGATTCCCGAGGCGGATGTCTTCCTCGGTGAAATCGGCCTGGCGGAATACGGCACCCCCGGCACGCCGACGGTTGCCGATAACGTCGGCAAAATCGGCGTGGATCACATGGCCGTGCTCATGATCAATCACGGTGTGATCACCTGGGGCAAGGACGTCGAGGACGCCTATTGGAAAATGGAGAACCTCGAGTCCTTGTGCAAAGTCGTCTGGGTCGCCTCCCAACTCAACCGGGGCAAGCTGCTGACCATGACCGGCGGCCAGGCCAAGGAACTCATTGCGGTGCGCCAATCCCTCGGCATGGATGACAAACGCGCGACTTGGAAAGAATGCGAACTCTGTGACAACTCCGAGTTCCAACCCGGCACGGTCTGCCAGATTCCCGCCACCGCCGGCCCGTCCGGCAGTTCCGCCGCGCTCGACCCCGAGGCCGAGAAACTCGTGCAGATGCTCACCGAGCAAATCCTCAAGTCCATGTAAAGGCTGGCACAAAGTGCCAAGTGGGATACAACACGGGCGTGTTGATCCGAACGCATCTTGAGGAACTGCCCGCGCTGGGAACGCCATTGCACTTGGCGCTCGGCGTGTTTGACGGCATGCATGTGGGCCATCAGGCGGTGCTGGCCCGAGTGGTGGCGGCAGCGGCCCGTGACGGAGGGTTGGCCGGGGTGTTGACCTTTGATCCCCATCCGATCCGCGTGCTCGCTCCGGCAAGCGCACCCAGCACCTTGCTCACCACCCTCGAACACAAGGCCAGGATCGTCAGCAGGCTTGGGATCGGCTTGTTCGTTCCGCTGCATTTTGATGAAACCCTGGCCCGGTTGGAGGCGACGGAGTTTCTGGCGCAACTGCTCGCCGCCCCCATTCGCACGCTGGCAGTGGGCGAGGATTGGTGCTTCGGCCGCGACCGCCGCGGCGATGTTGGATTCTTGCGGGCGCAAGCCACCCGCAGTGGTTTCGTGCTCGAGGCCGTGCCGCCAGTGATGATTGATGGCGAGCGGGTCAGCAGTACCCGCGTGCGGCAGGCGATTCGCGATGGCTCACTGGCTGCCGCCACCCGCATGCTCGGCAGGCCTTACGCCATCTCCGGCAGCGTGTTGGAGGGCCGCAAGCTGGGCCGCCAGCTTGGTTTCCCGACAGCCAATGTGGCCATTGGCGAGGTGCTGACCCCACCCGATGGCGTGTGGGCGGTCCGGGTGACGCTCAGCGATGGCAGCGTGCTTTCCGGCGTGGCCAACCTTGGCGTGCGGCCGACCGTGGATGGCGCGACAAAGTTGTTAGAGGCGCATCTTTGCGATTTTTCCGGCGATCTCTATGGTCGGGAGATCGAGGTGGCGTTGGTGAAGTTGCTGCGGGCGGAAATGAAGTTTCCCTCACTCGAGGCCCTCCGCGAGCAAATCGGGCTGGATGTTCTTGCCGCCCGCCGCTGCCTGGCGGAGTGACGAATTCTCCTCAGCGCTCGGTGCCATCGACGAGGGTTTTCCAGACGGAGAAATCCGGCTCGAGGATGACGATGTCCGCGAGGTAGCCGGGCTCGAGTTTCCCCAATCCTGCCAGGCCGAGCGAGCGGGCCTGATTCCATGAGGTGGCCTTGACGAGCTGGTGCAGCGGCAGCGGGATGAGTGTGGCGAGGTTGCGCAGGCCCTCGTTGAAGCGCAAAGCGGACCCGGCCAGGGCGCCACCTTCCTTGAGGCGGGCGGTACCGTCCTTGACCACCACGGCGAGACCGCCAAGCGTGGTTTCCCCTTCCCCCCCGAGCCATGAGGCCGCCATCGAATCGGTGATCATCATGAGGCGCTCGATGGGCACGACTTTGAAGATGAGCCTGAGCATGTCCGGGCAGAGATGAATGGTGTCGCAGATGAGTTCGAGCATGAGGTCGTCATCGAGCATGCCAGCGCCGACCACCCCGATCTCGCGGTGGTGCAGCGGCGTCATGGCATTGCAGAAATGAGTGAGATGGGTGAGACCGGCGGCTTTGGCGGCCAGGATTTGAGCGGCGGTGGAGGAGGTGTGGGCAGCGGAACTGACGATGCCGAGTTGCTTCGCGCCATGGATCACTGCGAGCGCACCATCGACATCGGGCGCCAGCGAAACCACCAGGATTTTGGCGATGTCGTGGATGGCTTTGAGTTCATCGAGATTGGGCGGGCGCACGAACTGCGGATTTTGCGCGCCGGCGTTTTGCCGGTTGATGAACGGCCCTTCGACATGGAGCCCGGGGGTCTTGCAGAATTCCTGATTGGCAACATACCGGGCGCACTCGGCGGCAACCTGCTCGAGATGGTCCTGTGGTTGGGTGAGAGTGGTGGGCAGCCAGGTGGTGACGCCTTCCTGCAACTTGCGCCTGGCGATGTGGCGGATCGAATCGAGCGAGCCATCGCAGACGTCGTGGTGCTCGGCACCGTGAGCATGGATGTCGATGAAGCCGGGCATCGAGATGCGGCCTGCGGCCTCAATGAGGCTATCAGCCGCCGGTGGCGGGTCGCCGGCTTGCAGCACTGCGGCAATCCTGCCGTTTTCGAGCAGCAACGTGCCGCTGTCGATTTCGAGATCCGGGGAGACAATTCGAGTGTTTCTAATCAGCGTTTTCATAAACCGGCAAACAAAAGGAACACCCGGAATATCAGACAGACGGCTCAACGGCGGCGGCGGAGCAGGGTGCCGGCGGCACCGCAGAACACCAACAGCGCAGCGGAGGGCTCCGGGACCACGCTGAGCGAAACACTCCAGGTGTCCAGGGTGGCAATATCCCCGCCTGATAGATCCGCGACGAACAGAGTCCAGTTGCCATCCGCAACCTGGCCGGTGAAGCCGGATAGATACAGGCTGCGCGGCGAACCGTCGGTGACCAGGTCCGGATCGGCGGCGCGGGCGTCGGGCTGATAGGTGCCGCTGGCGAGCGCGCCGAAGGTGCCGGAGATGGCGGTGTGGATGTCCGCCGGGGCGGCATCGGCGAAGCGGACTTGCATGCCACTGGAGGCCGCGCCGGCGGGATCGGCTGCCGTGCGGCCGGGGCGGTTCAACAAGACGCTGATGACGCCGTTGTGTTCGAGGTAGGCATAGAGGTCGCCGTTCCAGCCATTCCGGGTGGTTAGGACAAGCTCCAGGTCGGTGATGGTCTGACCACCGCCGGCGACGGCGAGGATCGAGACCATGCCGCTGGCGTCGTTGTCGGGAACTGCGGTGTTCACCAGTTTGCTGAAGACCAGCGTGGTGGCCGCAGTGGCCCCACCCGGGGCGAAGATCAGGGCGCATGCCGAGAGAGGAAGCAGGGTAAATTTCATCGGTGATAGTTGGTTTGAATTGGAATTGGAAAACTAGGCTGGGTCAGTTGGCTTGGGTGCGATAGAAGCCCTGCAACAGCGGGGGCGCGGGGTCGGTGAACGGAATTTTGCCATCAGCCCCGGCGGTGACGGTGGCAAGGTCGCTCCAACTGCTCATGTCGGTACTTCGCTGGATGACATAGGAACGTCCCGGAATCCCCCGGAACACCATTTCGGCCTTGCCGCCGTGCAGGGTGAAGTCGGTTAGGTTCTGGCCCAACGCAGCCATTCCGGCAGGCGCGTCCGTCACGGTAATGGTGACGGTTCCCCGCGCGTTTGCGCCACGGGCGTCGGTGAGTTCCACCTCGAAGGTGTCGGTTCCGACAAAGCCAAGTGGCGGAGTGTAGTTGACGGTGCCCGCCAGGGCCACCGTGCCGCCCTGCGCGCTGGGACCGAAGGCTCGGGTCAGGCTCACCGCATCGCCGTCCGCATCGCTGGCGCGTGCCAGCAGCTTGGTTGGATAGATCGCGAGCGGTTCGTCAACCATGGTGCTCAGCCGGTAGCCGGAGAACGCCGGGGCCTGGTTGACCACCGGTCCATCAATGCCGAAGACCGCGTCACTGTCATCGAACAGCGCCGCATTGCCAGAGCTGCTGATCCTGATGGAATAATCGCTGCCGGGGACCAGGGTCAGCTCGGCTTCCCACTCATAGGCGCCCGCATTGGCCGTCGTGGCGAGCGACTTCAGAAAGACGCCGCCCTGGTAAAGATCGATCACAACCCGTTCGGCGACATTGTCGTTCCAGCGGATGAAGTACTTCAGTCCCCGCCGCCAGCCCTCGTTGCCGTTGGGTGCCGTCACCTGGATGCGCGGCGCCACCGTCCTGAACGAGGCGCTGGCCCAGGCGCCGGTGCCGCCATCGTTAGAAACCCTGACGCGCCAGTAATAAGGGGTGTCGGCGGCCACGCTCGCAAGGGTATAAGTCATCACAGTCAGACCGCTCTGATCCACGACCGGGCTGGTGAAGCCCGGATCCGTGGCCACCTGCAGTTGATATGAAGCGGCAAAACCCTTGGGCGTCCACTCGAACACGACGGGCTGCGCCTGGTTGACGGTGCCCAGGGTGGCCTGCCCGAACAAAATCGGTGGCAGCGGGATTTCCGGCAGGTCGGGATAGGTGAAGATGAACTCGCCGAGGCCGGTGGTGGATACCTGCAATTTCCCGGTGGCCGGATCATACACGGTCGGCAGCGGGACAAACACGCTCGCCGCAGTGGCACGCTGATAGATGGTCAACGCGGCAGGATCGCGGTACAACGGGGTGTCGAAGCAGAAATCATTCGGCGGCAGATCGAAGCTGAGGTCGGCGGCCAGCGTGTCGATGCCGGTGCCCGCGAGGGTCACCCGCTCCACCAGCACCTGCGGCGCTTTGCCGGGGAACTTCGGCAGGCGCACGGCATCGTCGTGGCGGCTGACGATCAGTTCATTGGCCGCCGGGCCGCTCAGGCTGTTGACCTGCACCGAGACGCCCGAGTTGACTGCGGCGTACCCTTGGCCCGCGACAATCCCCGGATGAACATCCGAATGGACCAGGTCGGTGGTGTTCCATACTTTCTTGATCAAAATCGACTGGGCCTTGAAGCCAGGGGCGGACAATTCAAACACCACTTCCTTCCGCGCGTTGATTTCCGTTAGAACAGGCCCGGTGCCCTGCTGGGCGGCGGAGAACCAACCGATGAGGGTATTGCCGTTGCGAAACCGTTGGACCGAGCCTTCGCTGGGGGAAAACACGTCAGGGCTGTGCCGGTATTCCCAGACCAGCGTGGCGGTCATATTGACCTCATCGAGATGATATTCGATAACTCGTGAGTAGGTCCGTGGGGTTGGCGTGTTGGTCCCGCTCATCTGAATCGTGCCGTTATCGAAAAACAGGAGGTTGCCGTTGATCAAACGGTGCATCTGGTGCTCGCCGATGAAGTAATAAGGAGCGTTTTCCGGGTGTTCGCCGATGAATGTGAAGTCACTGTGCTTGCCGCCGAGACGCCAGATGATTTCGCCCGTGGTCCGGCTGACCTTCACAATCTGGCACAGGGTACGCAGGGAAATCAGAAAATTGTTATCCAGCGGGTCGAGGGCAACCGTGTTGATGTGGTTCAGGTCCACGGACGCGCCATTGATGACCGCGAGCGAGTCGGTGATCGGAATGTGGTCCAAGGCCCGCCACTGGAAGACGATCTGCTTATTGGCGTCAATTTCCTGAATGACCGCGCTGTCCAGCACCGCATCCGGTCTTCCTCCCGGGAAATACTGACTCATGTCCACCGAGCGTTTTTCGCCAGCCATGATCAGGGCGTGCCCGTTGGGAAGAACATCCACATCGTGGCCGTTGAAGCCGCCGCCGGTGGCGTTGTTGAAGGAATCCTTCACCGTAAACGACTCGTCCTTGAGATCCCACCCCGTATTGGTTTTTTCGGCAATGAAGCCGCAGGGGGTCACCGCCCGCCACAGCACGGTTGACTTGTTATAATAGATGGGGACCCCCGCGTTATCGAGGACCACGTTGTAGCAAATGGGCGAGTTCCCGGGCCGGCCCAGGGTGCCGATGAAGCTACCCGGTGCCACCGGCCCGCTGCCGGTGACCACCAGATTCGGAAAATCCGCCGGCAGTGCCGCGGTCACGGTCGTGGCGGCACCCAGTGGCGCCAGCACGGATAAACATAACATACCCAGTTTTTTCATGTTCATAATTTTGCTTCCATTTCTTGTTATACCCATACCTAACAGATCATCGCGCGGTTCAGGGGCTGCCGGACCAGTTGTCACCCAGCATCCCGAAGTCCTTGAAGTCCACCTTCCCGTCGCCATTCAGATCCGACGTCAGGCCCGACTGTTGTTTGCGCCACTCGGTGGTCATCACCTTCAGATCGAGCAAGTCCACCTTGCCGTCCTCGTTGAAGTCGCCCGGCGGCGGGTTGAAGAGCGAGACATTGTCAAGGAAGAAGGTTCTGGTCGAGGTTGCCATGTTGAAAACCACCTGGGAACTGAAATCCGACGCGCTCGCCATCGTGAAGACGTACCGGAAGTGCTTCTTGGTCGGGTCGGCGCTGATGGAAGAAGAGCCGAGGCCGCTGTAGTTGCTGTTGGAAGCACTGGTTACCTTGGCGTCGATGGTGCGCGTCCCGCTGCTCGTCCAGGCGTCAAACTCAAAGACATATCTTTTTCCTTGGACCAACGGAATGCCCGTCTGCTTCAACTGGACATTGGTGACGGTGGTGCTGCTCGTGGAAATAGCGAAACTGCTGATGCCACCGGTGACGGTCCAGGTCGCGGCGGCCGTCCCGGCGACCGTCCAGGTCCAGGCCGTCTTGGCGGCGGTGAAATCGCCGTTGGTGACCATGTTCTGGCCGGGTTTGATGATGTTGACGACGAGGCTTTCCTCGTTGGAATAGGCGCCTTCGACCTCATCCACGTCCACGGCGCTGACGCGGAAGTAATAGCGCTGGCCATTCGTCAGGTTGGTGAGATTTGCCATCGTCGTGGCGGCGGTGGCCAGCAGGGTGGTCGGCTGCGGTGAGGTGCCGCCGTAAATGCGGTAGAAGGCGACGTTGGTGTCGCCGAACTGGTTGAAGAGCAGCGTCACGTTGTCGGGATAGGCCTCCAGGATCAGATAGGGTTTGAGGGCGACTCCTTGCCAAGGGCAGCGCCAGACGCGGTAGGCCTCGAATTGGTCCACCCAGTTCATCTCGAAGGCCTTGGTGCCGTCGGGGCGGACCTCGGTGAGTTTGGGCAGATTGCCGACGGCCCAGTTGATCAGGGTGTTGCCGTTGGGCAGGCGTTGCGCGTTGCCCATGTAATGGGAGTAGAGGCTCGTCGTCGGGCTCGCCGGGTATTGCCAGACGACGGTGGCCGTCTTGGTGACGGGATTCAACTCGTATTCGACGGCACGCGAGACCTGGGGGCTGTGCCCGTCGCCGTTGTCAAAGAGTGTGTAGCGGTTGCTGCCGAGGGGGCGGATGGCATGCTGGTTGCGCGGCCCGGCCAGCGGATCATTGAGATAGGTGAATTGATTGTGGGTGCCGCCGAGCCGCCAGATGATCTCGCCGGAGTCCCGGTTGATCTTGGTCACCTCACTCGTGTTGCGGCTGGACAGCAGCAGGTGCCCGTCGCTATCCACCGCGATCGCATTCATGTGGGAAAAATCCCCGGGATTCGTGGTCGTGACGACGTACTGCTGGCTCGCAATATCAAGGTGGTCCCATGACCGCCACTGGAAGATCAACTCGTCGGCCGGAGTGAACTGTTGGATGACTTGTTCGATGACGGAGGCGGAGGAATTGCCCCCGGCCACGTACCGGCTCATGTCCACGGGGTTGGAGCGCAAGCCGATGAGAAAATACGTGCCATCCGCCATCACGTGCAGTTCGTGTTCGTCCACGGTGTAACCGTTGGCGGCCCAGTAACTGGCAACCTCCTCATAGTGGTGGTTGAGGCCGACGAAGCGCATGCCGCCGGTGCGGGCCACCATGGTCAGCATGCCGTTGGGTTGCACTTTCATGTCGCGGCGTTCGTCGGGCATCCGCTGGTACCAGACGGGCGAGCCGCTGTTATTGAAAATGACGTTGAAGCACTGCCCGCTGCCGCCCCGGTTATCGATGAAGATCAAACCCGCATCCGGGTTGTTGTTGGTGGTGATGCTGATATGCGGGAAGTTGCTGGGGACTGACACGCCGTTAGGCATGATGCCGGTCTTGCCGGGGGCCGCCGCCGGCAGGGTGCCAAGGGGGCCGCCGGGGTCCTTGACGGGAGTCTCAGGCGCCGCCGGGATTGGGTTGACGTCAACGCTCGGCGCGGGATTGGCCGCGACCGCGTTCGGGGCGGGTGCCGGTGGGGCCGAGCTGCCGCCCGTCCAAGGCGACAGCACCCACCCCGGAATGACCTGGGAAGGTGCGGTGGTGGCTTGCCCGGGTTTCGCCCACCCGACCGCGAGGTTGTCGCCGCCACCTTCCTCCTTTTGCAGGGCCTCGATGTAGTATTTTTGTCCCGCGATCAGATTGATCGCCGCGGATTTCTGTGCGGTGTAGCCGTCCCATTGCTGGGCGCTGGTCCAACCGGGCACATAGGCGATCCGGGATTTGTTGGCCGGATCGGCATTGGTGCTCAGCCACAGCTCGCCGTTGTCATCGGTGGCAATCCAGAACACATAACTTCCCGTGGTGGGCGCGGTGATGAAGCCCCGCACCCGGGTGCCGTATTGCTCCGCCCAATCCGTCGGAGCCTCAAAACTGGCGAGTTGACTGCTGCCGGTGGGATTGTTCGGATAATTGGCATGGGTCGTCAGGGCGCTCACGGCAGTGCCGGGGATGCCGGTCCAGTATTCGCGCAGGATCGAGCCGGTGGGTTCAATGAACGCGAGTTCCGCCACTTGGACTGCGCTCGCGGTGGTGGCATTGGCGACCCTGGTGATTTCCAAGCGATAGCCCCGGTAGTCCGTCGTGTTGGAGAAAAAGAAGGTGATTTTCTGCCGGCGGGTGGCGAAGGTCTGGCCGGTCCGCGTGTCTAACAATGTCAGGCCGCCAGCCGCAGTCACGCCGTAGAACCGCCAGTCCTTGGGATCACGCTCGGGGGCGTCATTGGCCGAGGTGATGGCGTACTGATTCACCATGTGGGTCTCGATGCCGGGGTAAGCATACTGGATCCAACTGAAATTCGCGCTGCCGTTAGGAACCACCAGATCCACCCATTTGGTGGTGGCATCGCCGTCAAAGGCATGGTCCTTGGTTCCATCCGGCGGATTCTCACCGCGGGCGGTAACCGCAGGAGGATCCGGCAGGTGGTGGGCAATCACGAACTGGTACTGATAGGGTTGGACGGCACCCGTGGGCGTCTGAGGCGCCAAGGTCACCGTGACCAGTTCGTTCGCCTGGAAATCCGCGGACATCTGGAAGATGACGGTGCGATTGTCACTGGCAATCTTGGTTAGGCCCGCATGAATGCCACTGCTGGCACCGGTCACCTGGATGAACTGTGCCAGGTTGGTGACCACGGATGGCGCAACATCCTTGAAGCGCACCAGCACAAACCTCGTCTGCGGCGAGGTGTATTCCGCCCCCGGCGACGGCGACAGATACAGGTAACCCAGGTTGCGATACTCACCCGTGTCGGCAAGGCCCCACGCCGCCGCCAAGAGCCACGCGGTTACTGCCAGAATGATGCTCTTGTTCATGGGTGACTGATAGAAAATTCAAGGGGCCTGAACGACCTTCACGCGTCCGTAGCGTCCGAATAGCCAAGGGTACGGATCATCCACCACGACCCGCTCCCAGGTGCCGTCAATCGGCGTCACCATCGCCAGATAGGTTAGATCGACCCAAGTGGCGAGGTTCGGGGAAAACTCCGCCAGGTAGGTGAGGCCCGGATGGGTGAGTGCCTGGCGGCGGAGGAACTCGATGCGCAACACGCCGCCAACCATGGCCCCACCCGGCAGTCCTGCCGTCCCGTCCGCACCGACGGTCAACTCGCGAACATCCGGCTTCGTCGGATCCATGTTGAAGGCGAATTTCAGCAGATTCGGGACCCCGTCACCCTGCGGCGTTTGTGCCGGGCCGGCCTGCTCCGGTGGCACCCCCGCAGCGGTCATCCAGCCATCGAAGGCCGTGATGCCAGTGCCGCTCAGGGTGAGGTCGAACGGGTTCTCATCGCTGTCGTTATTGGCGATATGAATGACGGCACCACGAGATCCGGTGGCGGCGGGCGTGAAGCGCACCGTGAAGGTGGTGGTTCCGTTAGGCCCGCTCACCGGGGAAACCGGGGCGGACGTGATCGTGAAATCGGCCGGGGTGCTGCCGTCCTTGGTGATCACCAAGCCCGTCAGGTCGGCGGAACCGGTGTTCCTGATGGTGAAGCTGAGGCTGCTGTCAGAACCCATCGCCACGGTGCCGAAGTCCCGGGAACCGCCGTCTGTTAGATCGGTGCCGACGGGTTGCTCGACGGCGATTTCCGGGAGCGGGCCAACCGCAGCCCCAACCAGTACTGGCGTGACGACGTTGCCATCGGGACTTGCCAACACTCCGCCGCGGCTGGCATTGGCCGCCACTCTAACATAAGCGCCCCGGCTGAGTTGCAGGGCGCACAGGGTGCCGCTCGCGGCCGGTGCCGCCGCCGGCAGCGCCGGATTCCACAGCGCGCCGAATTCCAGCGTCACCCCGCCCGAGCCCAATCCGGCAAGCGTGTCGGCCGGCGCATCCGCCACCGCTGCCAGCGGATTGTATCCGCTCACGCCCCAGTTGGCACTGGTTCCCGAAGTGACCGTGGCGGCGACATGGTCGCGGAAGGCCGCCGGAAAAATCCCGTAACCGCGGGTTGCCGCACTGCTGGGGCCGACGAAAAAATCCGAAATGCCGATGATTTGCCCTCGATCGACCGAGACATCCAAGGCAAACGCCCGGATCTTCTCCCCGGCCGTGCATTCATACTTGATCCAGGCCGCGCCGCCCGCCTCCTGCACAAACACCCGCACCTCAGCCTCGGCCGCTACCGCCAAGAGCCAGACATTCACTAGGCTGATGATGCACGTTCTCATGACTGATTGGACTTCGCTTGGGGATGCATGACTTGCCGCCCGCGCGTCTCTGCGCCGCATGCTGCAAGACCGGAACGAGAGTGGCAAGCCGCAAATTTCACTTTTGTTGCAGAATCACATAACTACCCAGACGGCCTCCCGTGCCGACACCCGCTGGCTTTGGCCTTGATTTCAGGCGCGGCCAGGGCCAAATGCCCCCGCTTTTTTTGCGGAGTTCTTGCGGGCGGGCGGGAACTCTGGCATGGATGGGGGCGTGAGCTGGCACATTTTCCGCAGGGATCTGACGCACAACCCACTGCACTGGATGCGGTGGGCCTGGCTGCAGCGGATTCCCGGGATTGGTCGGCTGCGGGCCTTGCGGCCGGGGACTGACGCGCATGTGGGGGTGTTGGTGGATGCCTTCGCGGCGTTTGCGACGCTGGATGATGTGTTGAGTTCGGCGGAGGCGGACATGATTCTGGATTTGCTGCGCAGTGCGTTTCCGGAAGTGGATCACGGCTGGTTGCAGCGGCGCTTGCAGCGGGCGGTTAGAAATCCGCGGCCCTTGCAGGGGGTCTCGGCGGAATTGAAAGAGACCCTGAATGACGCGGGAAAACTGGCGGTGGGCTTGGAGTTGTTCACCTTGGTGGATGCGTCCGGGAGGTCGGAACGGGGGCGGGCGAGCTTCGAGGTTTTCATGCGGCGGCTGGGACGGCCGGATTATGGGGCGGCGATTTTGCGGGAGATGCTCGGGGAGTCGGGCGACGAGGGTTTGCCCTTTGAGCGGCTGGTGTTTGGCGGGGAGGGTGCGGATGTGGTGCTGCCGCCGATGGCGGTGGCCCAGGGACAGGAGTTCCGGGTCTATCGGACCGGGGACTTGGTGCTGGTGCGCAATACCGGGGCGGCGCCGTTGTGGATTCGGGGGAGGTCGTTGGAAACGGGCTCGTTTCTGCGGGTGCGGGAGCGGCAGCCGCTGGTGGTGCCGGGGTGGACGCTGAGCCATGAGGACCTGATGTTTTTCCTCAATGTGAAGCGGACCGGGAATACCCCGTCGATCTACCTGGAGGCGGGAGTGGGCGGCTTGACGGCGGAGCGGATGCGGGGCCGGATGAGTTTGGTGCGGGTGAGCTTCGGCCTGGAAGCCGAGGTGGAGGTGTTGCGGAACACGAACCTGCACGCCGGCAGCCGGGGGCCGTTGAAGCGGGGGGAAACGGTGGTGTGTCTCAATCACGAGCGGCTGGGAGAGGTCACCGGGGTGAGTCTTTCGATCAATGAATTGAGGCGCCGGGCCGCCCAATCCGGGCGGCGGTTCCGCTTGGCGGGAGACCGCCAGGAGTATCTGGTTTCCAACGATGCGGCGGCGCTGACACGGGGGGATTTGTTGTTAGGGGCCAAGCTTGCGCCGCGGGCGGTGTTGTTCATCCGCTATGATGCGGAGCGGGCGGAGGGGGTGCTGGAGGTGAGGCAGAGCGAAGGGCCGATTCAGGTGGACGGGCAATTGGTGCGCGGGACGGCGGTGTTGGTGGATGGCTCGCTGATCCGCTTGTCCGGCAGCCAGGCGGTGCGCTGCCGCTTCCGCGAATGTTTCCTGGACGAGGAGCGGACGCAGATCGAGTCGTTGCGGGTGGAGGATTTGATCCATGATTTCGCCCCCGGCGCGCGGGCTTTGGATCACATCAACTTCGAGGTCAGGCGCGGTGAGATGCTCTGCATCATCGGGCCGAGCGGAAGTGGCAAGAGCACCTTGTTGTCGGTGCTGTCGGGGCAATTGGAACCGAGCCGGGGCAAGGTGAATCTCAATGGCATCCGCTTGTATGACCATCGCGAGCGCCTGGTGCCCTTCATTGCCTATATGCCACAGGAGGAGGCGCTCAATGCGCAATTGACGGTGCGGGAGCATTTGCGGCACGCGGTGACGATGCGCCGCCCGGCGCTCTCGCTCGCGGAGCACGAACGCCGGGTGGACAGCATGCTGGCGGAACTCGGGCTGCAATCGATCGCCCGGCGGCGGGTGGGATCGACGGGCGAAAAGACGCTGTCCGGGGGCGAGCGGAGCCGCCTGAATCTGGGTCTGGACCTGGGCAGCCGGGCGGAGGTGTTTCTGTTTGACGAACCGATCTCCGGATTGTCTTCCAAGGACTCGGAACATGTGGCGGAGACCCTCCGGTCGCTCGCCCGGGAAAAAATCGTCATTGCGTCGCTGCACCGGCCGGGAGCCCTGGTGCTGCGCCTGTTTGACAAGGTGTTGCTGTTAGACAGCGGTGGGTGCCTGGCCTATTTCGGGACGCCGGCGGGGATGGTGGAGTATTTTCGGGAGGCCTGCGAGGAGTTGGGGATTTCCCATCCTTCGATGGCCGGGGGGGGCGCGCTGGGTGCGGACTTCGTGTTTGATGTGTTAGAGACGCCGTTGAGTGTGATCGGGGGCGGCTCCAACACGGGTGCCGCGCGGCGGTTTCCACCGGCGTTTTGGCAGGAGAAATACGAGAGTGTGGCCTTGTTGCGGTCCTTGTTGCCGGGGGCGGGACCGGTCTCGCGCCTGAGCGACGTGGGGGCGGTGGCCGGCTTGCCGCTGCCGCTCAAGCAGGAGCGCCGCGTGCGGACGGTGCTGGCGGTGTTTGCGACGCATTTCCTGCGCTCGTTGCTCTCGAAGATGAGAAACCGGGGGACGATTTACAGCATGTTCATTGAGGCCCCGGTATTGGCGGCATTGGTGGCCATCACGCTGCGGTCCTCGCCGAGCGGGGAGTATGCCTTCGCCACGGCCCTGCACATTCCGGCGTATTTGTTCCTGAGCGTGACGGTGGCGATGTTTCTGGGGCTGACGAACTCGGCGACCGAAGTGTTGCGGGATCGCCCGGTGCTGCGGCGCGAGCGGAATTGCCAGTCGAGTGCGGCGTCTTATGTGGCGGCGAAGTTTGTGGCGCTGGGCCTGGTGGCGTCCGGCCAGTGCTTGATGTACATGTGGGTGGGCAACTATTTTTTGGAAATCCACGGGATGGTGGTTGAGCATTGGCTGTGGCTCACCTTGACGGCGTGGGCCGGCACGGCGCTGGCGCTGGTGGTGTCCTCGGTGGTGAAAACCGAGCGGGCGGCGCTGACGGCGGTGCCGTTGTTGTTGGTTCCGCAAATGTTGCTGGCTGGCGCGCTGGTGCCCTACCGGGAGATGAACCGGGGCTTGTTTGAGGACATCGGGATCAACCGCGAGCGGGGCGGGGCTCCGGTGCCGTCCGCGTTCATGCCCTTGCGCTATGCGTATGAAGGCATGCTGGTGGCGCAGGCGACGCGGAATCCGTTTGAACTCGAGCGGATCCGCTTGCAGCGGGAAATCGATGCCATGCGGGACCGCGGTGGCGAGATGAACGCCGCGCAAGCGGAGCGCTTCGAGTTGCTCAAGGAGGGCTTGCGGCGCTTGCTGGCGGCGGGGGCAGTGACGGCTCAGGAGGCCGCTGACCTGGTGGCGCGGATTGCGCGGATTGCCCGGTTTGGAACCAAGTTGGAGGTGGCGACCATGAAGGTGTGGCCGGGTGACGCGGCGGTCTCCCCGGCGTCCGGGTTCTTTGTCAATGAGCGGATTGATTTGTTAGTCCGGGAGGCGGAGACCTTCCGCAATGATTACCGCAACACGGAGTATCGCAATATTTTCCTGGCCCTGGAAAAACCCTTGCCGTTTGCCGGTTCCAAGCAGGCACATCCCGCCGGGGGGACCGGCCAGCCGGTCCCGGCGGGCGCGTTCGAGTGGGAGATCGAGACGAAAAAATTCTGCGGGTTGGCGCTGGTGGGACTGGTGTTTGGCTGTTGGATCGTGGCCAGTTTCATTCTGTCGTATCAGAACCGCCGGACGCGCTAGGGCGGCACAGCGCCCTGGATCAGAGGTCCGGCCATGGGGTGGGCAGGCCCTTGGCCGAGGGCTTCACGGTGGCCCCCGAGGGCCTTGAGTTTGGTCTCGATTTCGGTGCGGAGGGCATCGAAGACCGCTTGAACCCCGGCCCCTTCTTTGAGCAAGCCAACCGGCAGGCCGCGGGCACTGGCGCGGACGAACAAGGGATCCCGCGGGATGTGAGTTTGGAACACCCAAGCGGGTGGCAGCAACTGGCGCAGGAACGAGGCCGCTTCACGGCCATCCGCAGGTCCGTCCTGGACCATCGCCAGGCAAACGCCGAGCACGTTGAGGCGGGGATTCATGATTTGCAGCCGCCGGAGTCCCTCCAGCAGCCTCGGCACCGAGCGCAGACCAAGCGGCTCAGCTTGTTGCGGAATCAGCACGGCATCGCACGCCGCGACCACATCGCCGGTGACCCCGCACAGCCCGGCGGCCGTATCGATCAGGCAGAGGTCGAAGCCGCGCTCCGCCACCGCTCCGAGCAAGCCCCGCACCCGTGCCAGGTGGGCGCCGGGACTCCCACCGCCAGCCTCGTAAGCACTGGCTTGACCGCTGGCCACCAGCGAGAAAGTGGCCAACCGGGTCGGCACCAGCAGGCGCTCCAGCGCAATGCCGGGATCAGCCAGATAGTCGTAAAACCCGCTGAGCTGGCGTGATTGGCGGGTGAGCGAGAGGCCCACGGAACCTTGTGGATCGGCATCCACCAGCAAGGTCTTGGTACCGACTCGCGCGAAGGCATGGGCCAAATTGATCGACAGGGTGGTCTTACCCACCCCGCCCT
Source organism: Verrucomicrobiota bacterium (assembly GCA_026397725.1). Taxonomy (GTDB): domain Bacteria; phylum Verrucomicrobiota; class Verrucomicrobiia; order Verrucomicrobiales; family Akkermansiaceae; genus Luteolibacter. The sequence continues at coordinate 48,693 of JAPLUI010000256.1, forward strand.
TTTGACTGGAAACGGCAATACTGGTCACATTTCGTAGGGGGAATTGTGGGGACAAACTAGCTTGTGCTTGCCATTGCGGAAGTTTTTTCTTTAAGCTGCCCTTGCGACGAGTGCGAATCATGGCGATTTTTCCCGATTTATTATGAATGCTACATTTATCTGCAGGTTGATGGGTGCCGCAGCCATCGGTGGGATGGTGCTGTTAGGGGGGGGCTCCTGCCGCAAACGCACGCGCGTTGGGGCTGCGGAGGTTCCGGCGGTGGTGGCCCCCGAGCTGCGCTCCAATGGAATGGCGGCATTGCCGGGTTTGGTTTACGCCAGCCAGGTGAATTCACCGATTCATTGGCAGCCGTGGACCAAGGAGACGTTTGAGCGTGCCCGGGCGGCGAAGCGCTTGGTGTTTGCGGTGATCGCGATGCCGCAACATACGTCTTTCCATCGGATCCTGGACGAAATGACGGGCGATGCCGGGCTGGTCGCGTTGGTCAATGACAACTATGTTCCGGTCTTGATCGATGGCGATGCGGCGCGTGAGATCGGGATTCTGACGGCGGACTTGGCTGCGGAAATCAAGCGTCCGGTGCAATTGCCGATGTTGCTCTGGTTGACGCCTGATGCCAATCCGGTGGCGTGGATCCCGGTGACCGCAGGAGCGCCGGGTGCCGTCCGCGAGTTGTTCCATCAATCCCATTCCATGGTCAGCCGCACTTGGGCGGGCAGCCCAGAGTACGTGGCAACCAACAGTGCGTTGGATAACGATTCACGCCGGGTGCGGCTTTCCCGCCGCAAAAATGCCGACATCGCCAGCAAGGAGCCGGCCGCAGATGTGATCAAGGCCATCCGGCAGCTTTCCTCGCTTTACGATCCGGTGTCGCGCTCCTTCGATGGCACCGGCGGGCTGTTTCCTTCCGGGGTGGTCGACCTGCTGGCAAGCGCGATCATTAACCCGGCGGTGCCCAAGGAAATCCGGGCCCGCAGTTTGAGGACGATCAAGGAAATGATGAAGGATCTGCTGCCCAGCGCGATGTTCGATCCGCTTGATGGCGGGCTGTTTTCATCGCGGCGTGCCGGAACCTGGGCCTTTCCGGTGTTTGAGCGCGAAGGCAATGGGCAGGCGCGGGCACTCGTGGCCTTGTTCCGGGTCTATCAGGCGACGGGCGATCCGCTGGTGCTCGAACGCGCGCTCGGGGTGCTGGCCTTTGCCGAACACGCGTATGCCACCCGCGATGGCCTGTTTGCGCTGGGAAGTTCGGCCGGCACGTCCGCCAAGTCCTGGCTGTGGACGCTGGAGGAAATCCAAAAGACGCTGCCGGCTGAAGAGGCGGCCTGGTGGATCGCCGCCACCGGCATGCGGGCCTTGGGGAATCTGCCATCCGAAGCCGACCCGACCCGGGAGTTTTTCCGCCGCAACACCCTTGGCTTGGCCAAGTCGATGGACGAGATTGCCGCCGGGCTGGCGCTCACGCCGGAGGTCTTCAAGCCCCGGTTTGACGCCGCCCGCAAGCTCCTGCTCAAAGCCCGCGAGGAGCGGCTGGGGGCGATGCCGAGGGATGAAACGGCGCATGCCGCCACCACCTTCCGCATGGTGTCCGTGTATGCCGTGGCCTTTGGTGCCACCGGCAACCCCGCCTTCCGCGACAAGGCGCTCGCCTTGCTGGAGCGGGCACGCAAGACCTTTACCGACGGTCCGCAGCTCTGGATGTATGCCACCAGGACCCCGCCTTCGGTTTCCGCCGGACGGGCGTTCTTGTACGCGCTGGCCATGCAAGCCGCGTTGGATGTGGCGGATGTCACCGGTGATGAAAGCTGGCTCGCCTGGACGGATGATCTGGCCAGCACTTCCGCCGAGCGCTTCACGGCGACGGAGTTTCTCAAGGAGTGTCCTGACGATGCCAAAGTCATCGATCTTCCGGTCACCGACCTGGTGATGTTGTTTGATGATTCCACGGCCGGTTTGATTTCCCTGGCGGAGTGCCGCTTGGCGGCGCGGGGGCGGCCTTTGGTGGAATCCTTCAGCAGCCTGGCCATTCCGCTGCCGATGATTGCGCTGGATCGGCCGGTCCTGCACACGGACTTGATCCAAGCCTGCCTGGTGCGCCATCATGCGCCCGTGGTGCTGATCGGCAAGGATCTGCCGGAGGCCCTCAAAACCGCAGTGGAGCGCTTGCCGCTGCGTCTCATCAAACAGCGTGCCGGCACCCCCGGGGATGCCGTGCCCAGTGCTTCGGTGAAAATCATTTTGCCAGACGGCAGCACCCAAATTGCAGCGACGCCGGAAGCCTTGCGAGATGTTCTCTTGCCTTCCGGGAAAAACCAGTGAACACTCCGCCCGCCCCAATCACCTCAAGTTCATGAAGCTACCATTCTGTTCCCACCCGTTCATCGTTATTCTCGGTTTCACAGGTCTCGCCGTGGCGGATACCTTCACCCTCAAGGACGGCAAGGTCTTGGAAGGCAAAATCCTCCGCACCGAGGGCAATGTCTATGTCATCGAGTATCAGGTGACCCCCTCCATCAAGGACATCCGCAAGGTCCCCAAGGCGGAGGTGGTGAAAATCGTCACTGAGAAACTTGACGAAAAAGCCTTCGTCGCCATCGCCAAGCTGGTCCCCACGCCGGACCTGCTGACGGCGGACGGCTACAAGCAGCGCCTGCTCGAGGTGAAAGCCTTCGTCACCAAGTATCCCAAGAGCGCCAAGCTGAAAGCTGCGGAGGCCGTCGCCAAGCAGCTCACCGAGGAAGCTGCGGAGGTCGAGGCCGGCGGCAGAAAACTCCAGGGCCTGATGATCAAGGGCGCGGATTACAGGGCCAACGCCTTTGATCTGGATGCCCGCGTGCTCGAAGCGAAAATCCGTGACGCGGCCAAGAAATCCCAGTGGCTCGCCGCCCTCAGGGCCTTTGCGGAGCTGGACAAGGAATATCAGGCCGCCGCGTGCTACCGCGAGGTGCTGCCGGTGGTCGTGAAGTCCTTGCAGACGTTTCGCGCCCAAGTCTTCGCCAGTCTTTCGACCTTTGATGCACGCATGGAAAAACAGGCGGCAGACCTTGAGAAAATGGCCCCGGAAGATCGTGCCAATTCAACCCGGGAACTCGCCGCGCAAGCTGCGGAGCTGGAAGCAAAATATCAACTGGAGAAAAGCTCAGGACAGCCATGGGTCACGCCGCATCCCTCCCACAAACAGTCGATGGAAGACGACCACACCCTTGCCGAGTCGGAACTCCAGCGCCTAACGACACCACCTCCGGCAGCCGACGGCGGGCGGGTCTTCCGCAACGCATGGAAACTCCTGCGCAGCGATGCCGATGCCGATGCCGTGGAAAAGGCCCTGGCCGAGGCGCAAGCTGCCGCGCTGCCCGAGCGTTACCTCAAGCTGCTGCAAGATGCGGCCAAGGCCTCGGGCAAACAGCCCGGGGGAGAGGAATAACCCGCTTGGATTCATGGCCACGTCGCGTACCGCCAGCCGGTCCCGCCAAACCGCGGAAACTCACATCGAGCTTGCCCTCAACCTGGATGGCTCGGGCGTGGCTGCCATTGATACCGGCATCCCGTTCTTCGACCACATGCTCACCTTGTTGGCCAAGCATGGCTTGTTTGATCTAACCGTGACCGCCAGGGGCGACCTGGCGGTGGATTTCCATCACACCGTGGAGGACACCGGCATTGTCATCGGCGAGTGCCTGCGCGAGGCGCTTGGCGACAAGCAGGGTATCTGCCGCTACGGCTGCGCCTATCTGCCCATGGATGAATCCCTCGCCCGCGTGGTCGTCGATCTCAGCAACCGTCCGCAGCTCGAGTTCCGCGCTCCCGCCGGCACGCCCTCGGCCCCGAATTTCCCCTTCACCCTGGTCGAGGAATTCTGCCGTGCCGTGGCCTCCAACCTGCGGGCCAACCTGCATGTGGAGTTGCTCTATGGGCGCGACGGTCATCACATCGCGGAAGCCATCTTCAAAGGTCTGGCCCGCGCCCTGCGTGAGGCCTGCACCCGCGACCCGCGGGTCATCGGCATCCCCAGCACCAAGCAAGCGCTGTGAAGGTTTTGCTCATCGATTACGGTGCCGGCAACCTCCGCAGCGTTGCCAACGCGCTCGCCGCCCTGGGCCTCGACCCGCACGTCGCCGGAGCCCCGCCGGATCTAACCGACGCAACCCATCTGGTGCTGCCCGGAGTCGGCTCCTTCGGCGATTGCATGGCCGAATTGGCCGCCCGCGACTTGGTGGAGCCGATCCGCCAGTGGGTGCTTGCGGGCAAGCCGTATCTGGGCCTGTGCCTGGGCTATCAGATCCTGTTTGAGGCCAGCGAGGAAAGCCCCGGCGTGGCAGGCCTGGGACTGGTGCGCGGGACCGTTCGCCGCTTTGCCGAGGCCCCGGGTTTGAAGATTCCGCACATGGGATGGAACTCGGTGATGCCCCGCCGCCCCGAGGTCGGCAACTGGCATGGGCTGGGCGCGGAACCGTATTTCTATTTCGTCCACTCCTACTTTCCGGTGCCGGCAGATCCCGCCGTCATTGCGGCGGAGACTTGTTATGGTGCCGATACCTTCGCCGCAGCCATCGAGCTGCCGCAGCTCCTGGCCTGCCAGTTCCATCCCGAGAAAAGCCAGGATGCCGGCCTGCGCCTCATCCGGAATTTCCTGCGGCCCTGATTCCGCGGGGGATGGCTCGCACCCGGCGTGCCACCTCGCCAGCCAACCCTCACTCCAGCACCGCGCGGCAATGGCGCTTCGGCAGTCCCTGGCCGGCTAAGAAATGGGAACCATCGAAGTGATCCCCCCTCAGGGCTTCACGATCTCCACCGTCACCTGTCCAGGCGCGAGCCAAAGTCTGGAGTGCGGTGGGAAGGGCGCAGCCCGCCACAGCGCTTTGGCTGAACCGTTAGAGCTGCGGGGTTCCCATGGAGCACGCCGAAGGTTTCAACATTCAACATTCAACTTCCAACATTCAATGATCAAGTAAGAACAAGAAATGCCACCGCATCGGCACTGCTGCCACCCAAAACCCATGCGCGGATGATTCGCGAATTCGTCTGAAACGCCAAACAAGTGCCAACTCATTTTCCGCCGGGATCAGGAACTGTGGTGCTGCGTGCCATGGCCGTGGAACCCGCACACCGCCGGAATCTCATTCCACAGTTCCTGATCTCGGTGGAAAATGATTTGGCACACTTGCACGCGGTTCCCGGGCTTGAATGGTCATGCGGGACGAAGATGACCACGGATGAAGAGGATTACACGGATTGCACGGATTAAGAATTAGGGATGGGATGAAGGCGGGACTTGGGGGGATGGATCGGGAGAAATAAACGA